>DATFVX010000170.1:0-2215 GCA_035259985.1 Acidimicrobiales bacterium
GCTGGCCAGCCGCGCCCGCCGCCGGGTCCAGGGAGCGGCGGTCCCCGACACCGACATCACCGGCCAGCGGGAAGTTGTCGACGCCTTCTTCGCCGCCTCCCGCCACGGCGACTTCGGCGCGCTCGTCGCCGTCCTCGACCCCGACGTCGTGCTGCGCTCGGACGGCGGCGTGCTACGCCCGGCCGCCTCGGTGGTGATCCGCGGCGCGATGGCCGTGGCCTCCCAGGCATTCGAGTTCAGGCGGCTCCATCCGTTCGTTCGAGCGGCGCTGGTCAACGGAACTGCGGGCGTGGTCGTGACGCCTCACGGCCGGCCGTTCTGCGTCATGGCCTTCACGGTCAGGAACGGCAAGATCGTCGAGATCGACGCGCTCGCCGACCCCGAGCGGCTGCGCCAGCTCGACCTGACGCTCCTCGGGCCCTGACCGGCCCGCCCCAACGATCGGCTAGGAACGTGCGCAAATATCAACCCGGAGCCGGCGGCCAGGCGGGGAGCTCGACCACGAATCGGGCGCCGCCGAGGGGGCTGTCCTCGATGCGGATCTCGCCGTGGTGGCGGGCGACGATGGCCCGCACGACCGCCAGCCCGAGTCCGCTGCCGCCCTGGGCTCGGGCGCGGCTGTCGTCGAGGCGGGTGAATCGCTCGAACACCCGGTCGCGGTCGGCGGGTGCGATGCCCGGACCGTCGTCGTCCACCAGGATGCGGACGGTGTCGTCGAAGCACGAGAGCGTGATCCGCACCGCCGAGGTGGCGTAGCGGGCGGCGTTGTCCACCAGGTTGCTGACGGCGTGCGCGAGCTGGTCCTCAAGGGCGGCGATCTCGAGCGGTTCGCCGTCGGCCGGCCAACGGACCACCTCCACGGGAACCCGGCGCGGCCGCAGGGCCTCGGTGGCCGCGAGCGCGGTCAGGTCGACCGGTCGCGGCCGGATGGGGTCGGAGCCGTTCTCGTCGTGAGCGGCGAGCAGCAACAGGTCGTCGAGGAGGGCTTCGAGGCGGGCTTCCTCCGCCAGCGCGGTGTCCGCCACGGACGGCCAGTCGGCGCGGTCGGGCCGGCGGCGTGCGACTTCCAGGCTGGTGCGGATGGCGGCGACGGGGCTGCGCAGCTCGTGCGAGGCATCGGAGACGAAGCGGCGCTGTTGGGTCGCGCTCGCATCCAGGCGGCCGAGCATCGCGTTCATGGTTCGTGCGAGGCGGCCGATCTCGTCGCCGGTCGCTGGTTCGGGGACCCTGCGATGCATGGTGGACCCGGTGATCTCGTCGACCTCGGCGCGCATCGCGTCGACCGGCCGGAGCGCTCGCCCGACCAACACCCAGGCCACCGCGGCCACCAGTGCGATGAGCGCCGGGAGGCCGATCCACAGCCTCTCGCGCAGGGCGTCCACGCTCCGGGCGACCTGGTCCACGGGTGCGGCGGCGGTGACGGTGAGCCGGCCGCTCGGCGTGTCGACCGTGCGGGCGATCCGCTCCAGCGAGCTGGCCACCACGCCGTTGGCGCCGATCAGCGCCCCGGACCCGTCCGCGCCGTCGGGGGGCGGGATGGTGGCCCCGCCGTTGGCAACGTCGGTCTGGGGATGCCCGGCCACCTCGGTCCCGGCCGCCGGTGGCCCGTGGTCCGACAGTTCCAGGACGAATGCCCGGCCACCCTGAACGACCGAGGACGCCACGACCTCATCGTGCTCGTCGGTCACCTGCAGCAGGCCGAATCCCGCAGGGGACGAGTTGTCCACTGCATCCTGGGCGTCGGCTCCGTCCTCGAGCCGCGCGACCACCTCGTCGAGGTTGGCGTTGATGTCGCCACGGAGCTCGCCGAGCTGGGTGTCCTCGACCGAGCGGACGAGCAGCCAGCCCGCCGTGCCGACCGCGACTGCGGTCACCAGCACGGCCGCCAGCGTGATCCGCACCCGCACCGACTGGAGGGGGTGGAGCCAGCGACGCCAGCCCCTGCCCGGACCGGAACCGACGGCGCTAGCCACCCGCAACCAGCCGGTAGCCGCCGAAGCCGCGGACCGTCTCGAGCGAATGCCGCCCGAACGGCGCGTCGATCTTCCGGCGCAGGTAGCCGACGTACACCTCGACGACGTTGTCGTCCCCGGTGAAGTCCTCGCCCCACACGTCGCGCAGCAGCTGGGCCTTGGTTGCGCCCTCGTCCGCGTGGCGGAGCAGGGCCTCGAGCAGGGCGTACTCGCGGCGGGTGAGCTCGATCGGAACCTCGCCT
>DATFVX010000171.1:0-27925 GCA_035259985.1 Acidimicrobiales bacterium
GGCGCGGCGCTGGCCGACCGCCTCGGCGTTGCCGGTTTCGAGGTCGTCGACCGGGCGGTGACCGCCGACGGGGCCGCTGCGGTTGCGGAGGCGCTGCGGGCCCTGGCCGACGGCTTTGCCGGGCTGATCGTGACCACGGGAGGCACGGGCTTCGGCCCCCGCGACCTGACCCCGGAGGGGACCCGGTCGGTGCTCGACCGGGAGGCGCCCGGACTGGCCGAGGCGATGCGGTTGGTGAACCCGCTCGGCCGCCTCTCCCGGGCTGCGGCCGGGACGGTGGGACGGGCGCTGGTGCTCAACACGCCGGGATCGTCCAAGGGCGCCGTCGAGTGCCTCGACGCGGTGATCGACGTGGTGCCCCACGCCCTGGACCTGCTCGAGGGTGGCCATCCCCACTGAGGCGCGGTACTCGACAAGAATTAGAACGTGTTCTAATTTGTGCCCGTGGCAGTCGGCTCGCAGTGCAGATCCCGTACCGACCCGTGCCCCCCTGCAGGCCTGTCCGCCCGGCCTCTGAGGAGCTGCGTGGATAGGCACGTCATCGTGGCGAACGGTGGTCAGTGTTGCCGTGAGGCCGGGCTGGCTGGCCTGGGCTCTCGGTGCAAATCCCGTACTGTTCGATGCCCCCCTGCAGGCCTGTCCGCCCGGCCTCATACGCTGCGGGTGATGGTCGACACCGACCACGAGCACATGATGCGGGCCGTGGAGCTGGCCGCCGGCGTGCGCGCCTCCACGTCGCCCAACCCCTGGGTCGGCTGCGTCCTGGTTGCGGCCGACGGCCGGCGGGCCGAGGGTGCCACACAGCCGCCCGGGGGCTCGCACGCCGAGGCCGCCGCCCTCGCCGCGGCCGCGGCGGCCGGCGTCGACACATCGGGGGCGACCGCGTACGTGACGCTCGAACCCTGCAACCACCACGGGCGCACGCCGCCCTGCGCGGACGCCCTGATCGACGCCGGCGTCGCCCGGGTCGTCGTGGGCGTCGCCGATCCCGACCCGCTGGTTCGGGGCCGGGGGATCGAGCGGCTGCGCGCCGCCGGCGTGGAGGTCACCACCGGGATCGCGGCCGACGTCGTCGGCGAGCTGCTCGCCCCCTATGTCAGGCACCGCGAGACCGGCCGGCCCTACGTGGTCCTGAAGCTGGCGGCCAGCCTCGACGGCCGCACCGCGGCGCCGGACGGCACCAGCCGATGGATCACCGGCGAGGCCGCCCGTGCCGACGTCCACCGCTTGCGGGCGGAGAGCGACGCCGTCCTGGTCGGGGCCGGCACCGTGCGAGCCGACGACCCGGCACTCACCGTCCGGCACGTCCCCGGCCGCGACCCCTTGCGCGTCGTGCTCGGGAAGGCGCCCCCGGATGCGAAGGTCCGTCCCGCCCTCGAGCTGACCGGGGACCTCGGCGAGATCCTCGACGAGCTGGGCAGGCGGGACGTGATCCAGCTGCTGGTCGAGGGCGGCCCGACGGTGGCGGGGGAGTTCCACCGGGCGGGGCTCGTAGACCGCTACGTCGTCTACCTGGCGCCCGTACTGTTCGGTGGAGACGACGCCGCCGGGTTGTTCACTGGACCCGGAGCCACCACCATGTCCGATGTCTGGCGTGGCCGGATCGGCGGTGTCACGCACCTGGGCGACGACCTTCGCGTCGACCTGTACCCCGAGGAGTAGCTGATGTTCACCGGGATCGTCGAGGAGCTGGGCTCGATCGCTTCGGTCGAGGGCCAACGCGTCCGCATCGCTGCGTCGCTCGTGGCCGAGGACGCCAAGGCGGGCGATTCGATCGCCGTCGACGGCTGCTGCGTCACCGTCGTCGACCGGGGCCCGGGTTGGTGGGAGGCCGACCTCTCGGTCGAGACCCTGAAGCGCACCACCTTCGGCGACCGGGCGCCCGGTGATCCGGTCAACCTGGAGCGTCCGGTCCGGATGAGCGATCGCCTGGGTGGGCACATCGTCCAGGGCCACATCGACGGCGTGGGCGAGATCGTCGAGCCCGCCCCCGACCTGCGGGTCCGCATGCCGCACGAGCTGCTCCGCTACGTCGTGGAGAAGGGCTCGATCGCCGTCGACGGCGTCAGCCTCACCGTGGTCGACGTGCTCGACGACGGGTTCACGGTCGCGGTGATCCCCCACACCGCCGCCGTCACGACGCTCGGCACCAAGCAGGCGGGCGATCGGGTGAACCTCGAGGTGGACGTGACGGTGAAGTACGTCGAACGGCTGCTCGCCTGGAAGGATGTCTGAGATGGGCTTCGCCAAGGTCGAGGACGCCATCGCCGCCGTCGGGCGTGGCGAGATCGTGGTGGTCGTCGACGACGAGGACCGCGAGAACGAGGGCGACCTCATCATGGCCGCCGAGTTCGCCACCCCCGAGAAGATCGCCTTCTTCCTGCACCACACGTCGGGTGTCATCTGTGCGCCGGTGACCCGCGAGCGGGCCCGCGAGCTGGACCTGCCCCTGATGGTGGCCAACAACACCGAGACGATGCGCACGGCGTTCACCGTCAGCGTCGACTACCGGCACGACACGACCACCGGCATCTCGGCGCACGACCGGGCGGCGACGGTGCGAGCGCTGGTCGAGCCGGGCACGCGGCCCCTGGACCTGCTGCGTCCCGGCCACATCTTCCCGCTGGAGGCGCGCGTCGGCGGCGTGCTGAAGCGGGCCGGACACACCGAGGCCGCCATCGACCTCGCGCGCATGGCGGGTCTCTATCCGGCCGGCGTGCTGTGCGAGCTGGTCAACGAGAGCAAGGACGACATGGCCCGCCTGCCCGAGCTCGAGCGCTTCGCCGAGGAGCACGAGCTGGTGCTGATCTCGATCGCCGACCTGATCCGCTACCGCCGCCAGACGGAGAAGCTGGTCCGGCGCGTCGCGGAGGCACGCATCCCGACCGAGTGGGGCGAGTTCACATGCTACGCGTACGAGTCCGTGCTCGACGGCGAGCACCACATCGCCTTCGTGAAGGGCGCGGTGCAGGGCCAGGACAACGTGCTGGTGCGGGTCCACTCCGAATGCCTGACCGGCGACGTGTTCGGGTCGCTGCGGTGCGACTGCGGCCTGCAGCTCCAGGCGGCGATGAAGCAGGTCGCCGAGGCGGGCATGGGCGCGGTCGTGTACCTCCGCGGCCACGAGGGCCGGGGCATCGGGATCGGCCACAAGCTGCTCGCGTACCAACTGCAGGACCAGGGCCACGACACGGTCGACGCCAACATCGCCCTCGGCATGCCGGTCGACAGCCGTGAGTACGGCATCGGCGCACAGATCCTGGTCGACCTGGGCATCACGACGATGCGGCTGCTGACCAACAACCCGTCCAAGAAGGGCGGCCTGGCTGGGTTCGGGCTGGAGATCACGGAGCGGGTGCCGCTGGAGACCGCGCCCAACGCCGAGAACATCGCGTACCTGCGCACCAAGCGGGAGCGCATGGGTCACCTGCTCGAGGGCCTGGATGACGTGCTCTAGGACCGCCGCCCGCCATGGCCGGTGAGGACGCCCGGGCCGCGACCCCCGACGGGCTCGACGGCGCCGGGCTGCGCGTCGGGGTGGTGCGGTCGCGCTGGAACGCTGCCATCGTCGATCGGCTCGTCGGGGGCGTGCGCCGCGGCCTCGCCCGTGCGGGCGTGGCCGACGACGCCGTGCGGGAGATCTCCGTCCCCGGCTCCTTCGAGATCCCGTTCGGTGCCAAGGTGCTGGCGGAGTCCGGCCAGGTCGACGCCGTGGTCTGCGTCGGTGCCGTGATCCGGGGCGAGACGACCCACTACGACCTGGTCGCCGGGGAGTGCGCCCGGGGGATCCAGGACGTGCAGCTCGCCACCGGCGTCCCGGTGGCGTTCGGCGTGCTGACGACCGAGGACGAGGGCCAGGCGCTGGCCCGCTCCGAGGGCCCGGGCGGCCACAACGTGGGCGAGGACGCCGCGCTGGTCGCGGTGGAGATGGCGGGCCACGTTCGTCGGTTCGGGCCCCTCGCCGATTCCTGCCGCGGGATTGGTGGCTCTGGCGACCAATCCCGCGGCAGGTTTTGAGCGGAGGGGCGTACCCTCCTTCGCAGTGCTGAAGCTCGTCCTCCCCAAGGGCTCGCTCGAGCGGGCCACGCTCTCCCTGTTCGAGGCCGCCGACCTCAGCGTCAGGCGGTCGTCGCAGGTGGAGTACAGGGCGTCGATCGCCGATTCGCGGATCGACGAGGTGCGCATCCTTCGGCCCCAGGAGATCCCGCGCTACGTGGCCGACGGCCTCTTCGACCTCGGGATCGCCGGGCGGGACTGGGTCGAGGAGACCGAGAGCGACGTCGTCGTCCTCGGCGAGCTCGAATACTCGAAGGCCTCGGCCAACCCGTTCCGGATCGTCGTGGCCGTCGCCGACGACTCGCCCTGGGACAAGGTCGAGGACCTGCCCGACGGGGTGAAGGTGTCGACCGAGTACCCGGGGCTCACGCGCCGGTTCTTCGCCGAGCGCGGCGTGCGGGCGGACGTCCGCCTGTCCTACGGGGCGACGGAGGCGAAGGTCCCCGACATCGTCGACTGCGTGGTCGACGGGACAGAGACCGGTCGGGCGCTGCGCGCCGCCAACCTCAGGATCATCGGCGAGGTGTTGCCGAGCTTCACGGCGCTGATCGCGAACCCGGCCTCGCATGCCGACCCGGCCAAGCGGCAGGCGATGCTGCAGCTCAAGGTCCTGCTCGATGGCGTGCTCGAGGCGCGGGGCAAGGTGTTGGTGAAGCTCAACGTGGGCGGCGAGCGGCTGGCCGAGGTGATCCGGCTCGTGCCGTCGATGAAGGCGCCCACGGTGTCGGAGCTGTTCGGACAGGGTGGCTACGCCGTCGAGACGGTCGTGGCCAAGTCCGAGATCAACACGCTCATCCCCGCACTCAAGGACGCCGGCGCCACCGACATCATCGAGCTGCCGCTGGCCAAGATCGTCCACTGAGCCGGTCGGCCGATGGCAGCCCTCGGATCCGGCTCCGGCGTCGTGAAGGAGTTCGACGAGCGACGCGGGCTGGGCACCATCGCGGGCGACGACGGCAACGTGCTGCCATTCCATTGCACCGCGATCGCCGACGGCAGCCGCACCGTGGACGAGGGCCGCCGGGTCCGGTTCGACGTGGCGCCGGGCCTGTCGGGCCGCTGGGAGGCCGCAGGGATCGAGAAGCTCTGACGAAGCCGGGCCGAACTTGCGGTGGTTACGGCCGTCATGGGGGCCCTTGGCGCCGCAAGTTCGCCCCCGTCAGGGGGTGGAGGCTGCGTCGTCCACGCCCGCAGCACGCGACACCTCGACGAACGCCAGCTGGATCTGGTTGAGCGCCTGCCGCAGGGGCTGCTCGGCCTCGCCGAGGCGCGATCCCAGTCCGTTCACCACGGCGGCGAGGGCGTCGACCGCAACGCGGGCGTCGTCGAGCCTGGGTTGGGGTTGCGACAGGTGCAGCGCCGCCAGCTCGTAGAACTGGAGCGCCTGCTGGCCCACGACCGGCCCGGCGGGGGCGTCGAGGAGCTGTCGCCGGGCGGTGTCGACCTGCCGCGCGAACTCCTCGGCCTCGGCGCGGTCCTCCGGCGAGAGGTCGTCGAGGGACGTCGGCCCCGGGGGCGGGGAAGGCGCGTTCCGCGGTGGCGCTTCGCCGGGCGCAGTCGGGCCCGGGCGTTCGACGGGATGCTCGCCGGAGGGCGTCCAGAGGCTCATGGATCGACTCGCTTTGAGGCCGAGCGGGTAGGCCCGTAGGTGGGCACCGAACAGTACGGAATTTGCAGCGTGAGCCCAGGCCTCACAGCTCGGCCTCCGGGCAACACTGACCACGGTACGCCGAGACGACGTTCCTGTCCGCGCATGTTCTCACCCTCGCTCACGGTTTTCCGACTGTTCTCCTGCTCCAATGTGGACAGCAGGGTCCTCGCTGGTACCCTACGCCGGACAACCTCATGGGAAGTGGGGCCTGCCGTGGATCTCGATCCGCACAGGGTCCCCACCCGGCCACCGGTCCCGAGGGGGCCAGGTGCGTCCGGGTCGATCGGTCGCAGCGGGCCAGCCCGCAGCGGACGTCGGCTTCCCGGCGTCCGTGTCGTCGTTTTGGGCCCGGATGCGAGGGAGACAAGCACCGGAAACACATGCGACGGAGGTGTCTGCGCATCGATGAGGAGTGAGCGGCGATAGCTACGCCGGCGAACAACGAACCCCGGATCAACGACCGCATCCGCGCTCGCGAGGTGCGGCTTGTCGGTCCGGATGGTCAGCAGATCGGCATCGTTCCCCTGCCCGAGGCCCTGGCAATCGCCCGTGAGCACGATCTCGACCTGGTCGAGGTCGCAGCCCAGGCGAATCCGCCCGTCTGCCGGATCATGGATTACGGCAAGTACAAGTACGAGGCGGCGCAGAAGGCCAAGGAATCACGGCGCAAGGCGAGCAATGTCTCCATCAAGGAGATGAAGTACCGACCGAAGATCTCGAAGGGCGACTTCGATACCAAGACCCGCAAGGTCGAGCGGTTCCTCCAGGACGGGCACAAGGTCAAGGTGACCCTGACCTTCCGTGGCCGGGAGATGCATCACCCCGAGCTCGGGAGGCGCATCCTGGACGACGTCGTCGAGGCCGTGCAGGACCTGGCCCGGGTCGAGATCTTCCCGAGGGTTGACGGCCGGAACATGACGATGGTGCTGGCACCCGATCGCAAGGCCCAGGCCGCGCGCGACCGGGGGGCCCGGCGGCAGGCCGTCGAGGCCGCCGAATCGCCGGCCAGCAGCACGAACCGCACCAACAGCAGACCGACAACCAGCGGCACGGGCAATGCCAGCAGCACCGACGGGCAGGCGGCCGGCGCCGCCTCACCGCCCCAGACGATCAGCGCTGCGGCGCCGCCCGAGCGCAATAGCTGACCAAGACAGCGTCCGACCCCGCCGAGTGCGCGCCACGACTGGCTCTGGCCCGCGCCCGACAGCAGAGGTTCCCCCATGCCCAAGATGAAGACCCACCGTGGTGCGGCCAAGAGGTTCAAGATCACCGGCACCGGCAAGATCCGTCGCCGGCAGGCCAGCCTCAACCACATGCTCGGGAAGAAGCCCTCGTCGCGCAAGCGCCGCCTGGGCCGCCCCGCGACCCTGCACCCGGGTGACGAGGCGCGCGTCAACCGCATGCTGGGGCGCTGATCCGGCGCCCGTCCCGCCCGTCCCCTGATCGACGAAAGGAGCTCCCCCATGGCCCGGGTGAAGCGATCCGTCCACGCCAAGAAGAAGCGCCGCGTCACCCTCGAGCGCGCGAAGGGTTACTACGGCAACAAGAGCCGCTCGTACCGCGCCGCCAACGAGCAGCTGATGCACAGCCTGCAGTACGCCTACCGCGATCGTCGCGCCCGCAAGGGCGACTTCCGGCGGCTCTGGATCCAGCGCATCAACGCCGCGTGCCGCCAGAACGGCACCACGTACAGCCGGTTCGTCGCCGGCCTCCGCCTGTCCGGCATCGAGGTGGACCGCAAGGTGCTGGCCGACCTGGCCGTCACCGATCCCGCCGCGTTCAGCGCACTGGCCGCCACGGCCGACAAGGCGCTGGCTGACGGAGCGGAACACGCCTCGACCTAAGAGGCCGAGCGGATAGCGGCACGTGCCCGATCACGTCTCGATCCGGCATCCCACGATCAAGCGACTGCGGCGCCTCTCGGGGCGCCGCAGTGCGCGTTCCGCCGAGGGTGCCTTCGTGATCGACGGGCCGACCCTGCTGGCCGACGCCCTCGACGCCGGCGTGCGGGTGGACGAGGTGGTGGCGGAACCGGGCTGCCCCCCGTCGTTGCTGGCGCGCGCCGCCCGCAGCGGGGCCGTGGTCCGGTCGGTGGCCGACGGCGTGCTCGCGGGCGTGAGCGACACGGTCACGCCGCAGCCGGTGGCGGCCATCGCCCGGTTCGCCGAGGCCTCGGCTGCGGAGGCGGCGGCGGCCGCGGGCCCGCTGGCGCTGGTGCTGGTGGGCGTCGGCGACCCCGGCAACGCCGGCACGCTGTTGCGCTCGGCGGAGGCGGCCGGAGCCGGCGCGGTCCTGTTCTGCGACGGCTCGGTCGACCCGTACGGCCCCAAGTGCGTGCGGGCGTCGGCCGGTTCGGTGTTCCGCATGACGGTGACCCGCTCGGCCGACGCCGGTGAGGCCCTCGAGCGCCTCGCCGCCGCCGGGTTGGACACGGTGGCCACGGCGGCCCGCGGCGCCCGGCCGTACGACGAGGTCGGCCTTGAGGGCCCGGTGGCGGTGGTGCTCGGCAGCGAGGCCCACGGCTTGCCCGAGCACATCGTGGCCCGGGTGGAGCGCGCGGTCACCATCCCGATGGTGGGGCGGACGGAGTCGCTCAACGTGGGGATGGCGGGCACGATCCTGTGCTTCGAGTCCCTGCGCCAGCGCCGCCGGCGCGAAGGGGCCCCGGACCAGGGCAACGGACTGGACGCGACGCGGCCGGAGGGGGCAGGGTGCACCGAACTATGACCGGCGACCCGACGGGCGACGTCACCCGCGAGATACAGCGGATCGAGGACGAGGCCCGCGTGCGCGTCAACGCCGCGACCACCGCCGACGAGCTGCGGGCCGTGGAGGTCGACGTCCTGGGTCGCCGCTCGGCGCTCGCCGGCCTGCGCCAGCGCCTCGGCGCGCTCGATCCCGACGACCGGCGCACGGTCGGGAAGGTCCTCAACGCTGCGATGCAGGCGCTCGGTGCCGCCGTCGAGGAGCGGCGGGCTGTCTTCGCCGCCGCCGAGCGCACCGACCGGCTGCTCGCCGAGCGGATGGACCTGACCGAGGTGTTGCCCGGCCGCCCCGCGGGCCACCTGCACCTGGTGACGCAGGCCATCCAGGAGCTGGAGGACGTGTTCGTCGGCATGGGCTTCACGGTCGCCGAGGGTCCCGAGGTGGAAACCGACTGGAACAACTTCGGCGCGCTCAACTTCCCCGAGGACCATCCTGCCCGCGACATGTACGACACGCTGTACGTGAACTTCGGGGAGCCGGGCACCACCCTGCTGCGGACCCACACCTCGCCGGTGCAGGTGCGCGTGATGACCGGCACGCCGCCGCCGTACTACACGGTCATGCCCGGCCGCGTGTTCCGGTCCGACACGGCCGACGCCACGCACATGCCGGTGTTCCACCAGATCGAGGGGCTGGTGGTCGACCGTGACATCACGTTCGCCGACCTGGCGGGCACGATCGATGCGTTCACGAAGGCGTACTTCGGCGGCGACTTCACCTCTCGCCTGCGTCCCTCGTACTTCCCGTTCACGGAGCCGTCGGCGGAGTTCGACATCCAGCGCCCCGACGGCACGTGGCTCGAGCTGGGCGGCTGCGGCATGGTCCACCCGAACGTGCTGAGGAACTGCGGCATCGATCCCGACGAGTGGCAGGGCTTCGCCTTCGGCTTCGGGATCGATCGCCTGGCGGCGGCCCGCCACGGGGTCGAGGACCTGCGGGACCTCTTCACCAACGACATCCGCTTCCTCACTCAGTTCTAGCCCTCGCCAATCCGCGCCGAGGTTGATCCGTGAAAGTCCTTCTCTCCTGGCTCCAAGACTTCGCACCGATCGAGGGCGATCCCGTCGAGATCGGCGAGCACCTCAGCGACCTCGGCATGGCCGTCGAGCAGCTCGACCGTCTCGGCGAGGGGCTCGACGGCATCGTGGTCGCGAGGGTGTTGGCGACGCGACCCCATCCCAATGCCGACAAGGTCCAGCTCGTCGACGTCGATGCCGGCGACGGCGAGGCGCTGCAGGTCGTCTGCGGCGCGTTCAACATGCGGCCCGGCGACCTGGTGCCGCTGGCCACCGTGGGCACGGTCATGCCCGACGGCCTGGAGATCGGCCGCCGCAAGGTGCGTGGCGAGTGGTCCAACGGCATGCTCTCCTCGCCCCGCGAGCTCGGTCTGGGCACCGACCACGCCGGGATCTTCATCCTGCCGCCGGGCGTCTCGGAGCCGGGCGTCGCGTTTTCCGACGCGATGGGCATCGAGCGTGACGTGCTGTACGACCTCGAGGTCAACCCCAACCGCCCCGATGCGATGTCGGTTGCGGGCGTCGCCCGCGACCTGGCGGCCCGGCTGCGGTTGCCGTTCAGCCTGCCCGACCCCCGGGTCGACGAGGTGGGGGGGAAGCACATCGACTCGGTCCGTGTCGACGTGCTCGATCCCGACCTGTGCGGGCGGTTCACCGCTCGGGTCCTGCAGGGGGTCACGGTCGGTGCGTCGGAACCCGCCATCGCCCGGCGGCTCACCCTGCTCGGCATGCGGCCGATCAACTCGCTGGTCGACGTGTCCAACTACGTCATGCTCGAGCTGGGGCAGCCCAGCCATCCGTACGACCTGGCCAAGATCAGGGGCGGCGGCCTGCGGGTCCGACGGGCGCGGGCCGGCGAGGCGCTGGTGACGCTCGACGACGTCGAGCGGACGTTCACGGCCGACGACCTGCTGATCTGCGACGCCGAGGACACGCCCATCGGCATCGCCGGGATCATGGGAGGCGCCGACACCGAGATCGACGCCGCCACCGCCGACGTGCTGCTGGAGATGGCGTGGTTCCTCCCGATCGCCATCGCCAAGACGTCGCGCCGGCTGCGGCTGCGGTCGGAGGCCTCGGCCCGCTTCGAGAAGGGCGCGGACCCGGAGGTCATCGAGCTGGCCCACGCCCGCTTCGCGGAGCTCCTGGCGCCGTCCGGCGCGCGCCTCGAGGCGGGCATCGTCGATGTGCGCGGGGAGCTCCCCTCACGCGAGCCCATCCTCGTCCGGACCGATCGGCTCAACCGCCTGTTGGGCACCGAGCTGACATCCGGCGAGATCACCGAGCTGCTCACGCCCATCGGGTTCGCCAGCGAGTCGGTGGCGGCCGACGTCGAGGTCACCGTGCCGTCGTGGCGCTACGACTCGTCCGCCGAGATCGACGTCGTGGAGGAGGTGGCACGCCTGTATGGGTACTCCCGGATCGGCCGCAGCGTCCCCACCTCCGCGCACACCGGACGCCTCAGTGACCGGCAGCTGGAGCGGCGGCGCCTGCGCTCGTTGCTGGTGGGCCGGGGCCTGTCGGAGGCCATGCCGCTGCCGTTCCTCGCTCCGGGTGACCTCGAGCGCTGCGGCCTCCCGGGCGATGGGATCGAGATCGCGAACCCGCTGGTGAAGGAGGAGTCCGTCCTGCGGACCTCGCTGCTCCCGGGGCTGGTCAAGGCGCTCAGGACCAACGCGGCGCGCCGCAACACCGCCGTCGGTCTCTGGGAGGTGGGTCACGTCTTCCGGCGCCGCGACGGCGGCGACGCCGGGGACGCCGGGCCGGGTAGCTGGGGCGACTCCCTGCCCGACGAGCGGGAGATGCTGGCTGTGGCGCTCGGCGGTCGCGACGCCGCCGAGGCCGTCCACGAGTGGTGGGCGGTGGCCGAGGTTCTGGGTCTGGCGGGGATCGAGGTCGAGAACGGCGCAGTGCCGGGCCTCCACCCGACGCGGTCGGCCCGCCTCGTCGGCCCGGCGGGCGAGCCCGTGGGCGCCGTGGGCGAGATCGATCCCGGGGTGCTCGAGGCCAACGGCATCGGCGAGCGGGTGGCGTGGCTGGAGGTCGACCTCGACCTTGCCGCCGGCCTCCCGCACCGCGAGCGCATCTACCGGCCGGTCAGCATCTATCCGTCGAGCGACATCGACCTCGCCTTCGAGGTCGAGGACGCGGTGCCGGCCGGCGCCATCGAGGCCACGCTCCGGGCGGCGGCCGGCGACAGCCTGGCGGCGGTGCGCCTGTTCGACGTCTATCGGGGCCCGGGCATCCCCGAGGGCCGGCGGAGCCTGGCGTATTCGCTGCGGCTCGACGCCCTGGACCACACGCTCACGGACGACGAGGTCGCGGAGATCCGCCGCCGTTGCATCGAGGCGGTCGAGTCGGCGTTCCCGGCGTCCCTGCGGGGCTGACCACCAGCGCGATTCCTGGCGCAGGCCTGGTTGCCCAGCAACCACTCCTGCGCCAGAAACGCTCGCAAGAAGCGCCTGGTTTCAGGGTCCGTCAGCCCGGAGGGGCGAAGAACTCCAGTGCGATGTTGTCGGGGTCGCGGAATGCGAGGGCCGACCCGTAGTGGGCCTCGATGATCCCACCGTGGGGGATGCCGAGATCCTCGAGCCGCGCCTGCCACTCCTCGAGCGCGGCCCGATCGGCGCACCCGAACGAGATGTGATCGAGCCCCGTCGTGTGCTCGTCGAAGGCGTCGCCGGTCGGCTGCTTGAACTCGTGGAGCGCGTACAGCACGTCGCCGATCGCGAACGCCGCATGGTGGAAGGGACCGGTGTCCTCGTCGAGGACCGGTGCCGATCCGAACAGCCGCTCATACCAGGGCCTGCTGACCGACAGGTCGTTCACCGTCACGGCGACGTGCGTGATCGAAGGGAAGTCAGCCATTGTCCGCCTTTCGCCGGGACCGTTTGGTCCACTTTCAGGGCTTTGCCTCGTAGACGATGTTAACGGGGGTCTCGGCCGCCCGGCGGAAGCGGGTGAACCCGGCCTCCGTGACGACGTTCCGCATGCGCTCCTCCCCGGCCTGGGCCCCGAGCGCCAGCCCGACCTCCTGGGCCCGCGACGCCGGCGTGCAGATGAGCGTCGACGCGTTGTAGTAGATCTTGCCCACCGGGTTCAGGTTGTCCTCGAGCCGGTCGGTGGCGTAGGGCTCCACGATCATCCACGTGCCGTCGGGCGCCAGGGCCGAGCGGACGTGGCGGGCGGCGCCGACCGGGTCGCCCATGTCGTGCAGGCAGTCGAAGAAGGCGACGAAGTCGTAGTTCGTCCCCGGGAAGTCCTGAGCCCTCGCGACCTCGAAGCGGAGCGCCCCGTCGACGCCAAGCGAGTCGGCCGATCGCCGGGCGGTCTCGATCGACACGTCGTGGTAGTCGAACCCCACGAACGACGACGCTGGGAACGCGGTGGCCATGATGATGGTGCTGGCGCCGTGCCCGCAGCCGACGTCCGCCACCTTGGCGCCCGCCCGTAGCTTCACGTCGACACCGTCGAGCGCGGGCAGCCACTCGTCGATCAGATGGGCGGCATAGCCAGGCCGGAAGAAGCGCTCGCACCCGGCGAACAGGTCCGGGTGGTGATCGTGCCACGCGACGCCGTCCCCGGTCCGGAAGGCCTCGGTGATCAGGGGCTCGTCCTTCATGGTCGACGCCGCCAGCTGGAACGCCCCGGGGATGAACACCGGCGCTCCCTCGTCGATCAGCAGGGCCGCGTGCTCGCGGGGGAGCCGGAAGGTGCCGGCCGCGGCGTCGTAGTCCACGTAGCCCGCCGCCGCCTGCGCCGCCAGCCATTCGGCGATGTAGCGCTCGTTGGTGCCGGTCCGCTCGGCGAGCGCGGCCGCGCTCATCGGCTCCCCGTCAGCCATCGCCCGGTACAGCCCGAGGCGGTCGCCCACCAGCACGGTGGGCAGGTGCAGGGCCGTTCCCAGGTCGCCGAGGAACCGGCCCACGAACGCATCGAGCTGGGCCTGGTCGAGGGGCGGGGTCTCCGTGGTGGACATGGGGCCTCCTGGGGTCGTGAACGCGGCGTGCCCGCGTGTCCAGGAGGCGTGACACCGCTTGGCCGGCCGTGCCATCCGATGGCACACGCCACCCGGCGAACGTGTCAATTGGCACGGAGGCGTGGGGGCGCTGATCCTAAGGTGCCGGGCGGTGGCGCCGAACCTCGTCTCCGCGGCGGAGCGGTTCGTTGGCCGGGCCGACGAACTGCGTCGGATCGACCGGATCGGCGCGGCCGCGTCCGAGGGGCGGGGGGCGGTGGCGCTGGTTTCGGGCGAGGCCGGTATCGGCAAGACCCGGTTCTGCAACGAGTCGGCCCAGCGGGCCCGCCACGCCGGGCTGACCGTGGTGACAGCGCGGTGCTGGGGGGAGGGCGGCGCGCCCCCCCTCTGGCCGTGGCAGCCGATCCTGACCGAGCTGTGCGGCGACCAGGCGGCGCGGCTGCTCGGACCGGGCACGGCGGCGGCGGACGAGACCATCGACGCCGACCGGTTCGCCCGGTTCTCGGCGATCGTCGACGCGCTGGGCGCCGCCGCCGAGCGTGGCCCGGCATGCGTGGTCATCGACGACATCCACGCCGCCGACGCGAGCACGCTCCTGCTCATGCGCTTCGTCGCCCGGGCGATCCACGGGCTGCCGCTCGCACTGATCGTGAGCCGGCGGAGCGACGAGCCCTCGGACGAGGGCCTCGCAGACCGCCTCCTCGCCGAGATCGAGCGTGAGGCCATCCCCATCGTGCTCCACCACTTCGACCTCGATGAGGCGACGACGTTCCTCGCCGACCAGGGCCTGCGCGAGCTGGAGCCCGACCTGGTGCTCGCGCTGTTGAAGGTCACCGGCGGCAACCCGCTCTTCCTCCGGCGCATCGCCGCGCTGGGGGCGCCCGACCCGCACAGGGCGCTCCCCGCGGGCCTGCGGGTCGCGATCGAGCAGGCCCTGGCGACGCTCTCGCCTCCAACCCAGGAGATCCTCAGGGCGAGCGCCGTGCTCGGGCTCACGCCGGTTGTGTCCGAGGCTTCGGCCGTGTCGGAGGCCGACCCCGGGGTGGTGCTCGACGCGATCGCCGAGGCGAGCGGCGCGGGACTGGTCACCTCGTCGCCCGCCGAGGCGCCCGATCGCTTTGCGTTCACGCACGAGCTGGTGCGCTCCGCACTGGAGGACGCCCTGGCGCCGGGCGAGCGGTTCGACGCCCATGCCCGTGCCGCCGGCGTGGTGGCCGGTGCCGGTGTGGACGCAGCCACCTCGGCCGTTGCTCCGGCCGATCGCCTGGCGCGGCGCGCGCACCACGCGTTGGCTGCGGCGCCACGGTCGACGGCGGACGCGGTGCGGGCCGTGGAGGCCTGCCGTGACGCCGCGTGGTCGATGATGAACAGCTTCGCCTACGAGCGGGCCGACGCACTGTTGTCGGCCGCCGTGGACCTCCACCACCCGGCGACCATCGGCCAGCCGCCGGCCGAGTTGCTCGTCCCCTGGGCGCAGGCCGCGCTGCTGGGTGGCCGCCTGGGCGAGGCGCGGTGTCGGTTCGACCGGGCCACCTCGGCGGCCGAGAGCGCCCGCAACCCGGTGCTGTTCGCGGAGGCCGCCCTGGGTCTGGGCGGGCACTGGCTGAACGAGCACCGCGCCCCCGTGGACCGCGCCCGGGTCCTCGGGCTCCAACGCGCCGCCCTCGCCCGGCTCCCGGCGAGCCACGAGGCGTTGCGCTGCCGACTCGTCGCGCGCCTGGCCGCCGAGGACGTGTACGACGGAGGGCCCGTCGATCCCGTGCGGGAGGCGCTGGCCGCTGCCCGTCGGAGCGGGGACCTGGGCGCCCTTGCCGAGGCCCTCTCACTGTGCCACCACGCCTTGCTGGCACCCGACTTCGCCCGGAGCCGCATCCAGCTGGCGGACGAGCTGGTCCGGGTTGCGGCCGAGGGCGGACACGGCGTCCTCGGGCTCATGGGCCTGTGCTGGCGGGCCGTCGACCTGATCCTCCTCGGCCACGACCGGGCCACGAGGGCATTGGAGGACCTCAGGGCCCGGGCCGACGCGCTCGAGTGCCAGAACATCCTCTACATCGTCGACGTGATCGACGTGATGCTGCTGATCCGAGCCGGGCGGCTCGACGACGCCGAGGCGGCCGCCGCCCGCTGCTACGAGCGCGGCGCCGCGGTCGGCGAGGTCGACGCGATCGGGTATCTGGGCGCGCACACGCTGGCGATCCGGTGGATCCAAGGCCGCGACGCCGAGGTCCTTGGCGCCGCGGAGGAGGTGGCGGCGTCGAACACCCTGGTCGAGGGGGAGTTCGGCTTCCGCGCCACCGCCGCGGCCATTGCGGCGCGAGCCGGGCACCACGACCAAGCGCGGACCGCGCTCGGTCGGCTCGGCGCCGGCGGCCTGGCGGCGCTGCCTCGTTCCAGCACGTGGCTGGCCGGGATGGCGGCGATCATCGAGGCGGCTGCCATCGAGGGCGACCTTGCCGTGGTCCGCGAGGCGTACGAGCTGCTGGCGCCGTTCGCCGACCTGCCCGTCATGCCGTCGCTGGGGGTCATCTGCCTGGGATCGACCGAGCGGTTCCTCGGCGTGGCCGCCCGGGCGTTGGGGGAGACCGACCACGCCATCGCCCACTTCGAGCGGGCCATCGCCGCGGATCGCCGCCTTGGCAACCGACCGCTGGTGGCCATCACAGCCGCCGACCTGGCGTCGACGCTGAGCGGGCGGTCCCAGGACGGCGATGCTGCCCGGTCGGCGGCGCTGTGGGCCCGCGCCATCCGCGAGGCCGAGGGCATGGGCATGACGACCCGGGCGGAGGCGTGGCGCCGAGCGTCGTCGACGGCGCCGGAGCCGGTCGTCCCGGCCGTCGCCGTCGATCGCGTCGCCCGCGGTAACGGCAGCGCCGGCGGCTTGCGCCAGGAACAGCACGGGTCCATGAGGCGGCACGGGCGCGGCTGGCTGGTGGAGCTCGGCGACCGGCAGGCCGTCGTTCCCGACCTGGTGGGGATGGCATACCTGTCCGAGTTGGTGACGCACCCCGCCCAGCCGATCGCGGCGTTGACCCTCGCCGGGGGCGCCAGCGCCGGCCTGCGCCGCCACGAGATCATCGATCGTCAGGCCCGCGACGCCTATGCCGTTCGGGCGCGCGAGCTGGCGGGCGACCTCGCGGAGGCCGAGGCCCACAACGACCTGGGGCGCGCCGATCGGATCCGCGTCGAGCTGGACGCGGTGGTGGCGCAGATCGAGGAGGCGGCCGGCCTGGGCGGCCGCCCCCGGGCATTCGGCGACGAGCACGAGCGCGCGAGGACTTCGGTCCGCAAGGCGATCAAGCGGGCGATCGACGAGATCAGGAATGCCGACCCCGTGGTAGGCGAGATCCTCGACGCCGCGGTGGTGACCGGCTCGCTGTGCATCTACACGCCCGCGTCGTCGCCCCACAACGTGCGATGGACGGTGCGCGGCTCGGCGGGGGCGACCGCGGACGGGTGAATCCCGTCCGCCGACTGCTTTGCATGACTATGCATTAGGCCGTATTCTCGATCGATGCCCTCGGTCGGCATCGTCGGCGCCTCCGGCTACACCGGAGCGGAGCTCCTGCGGCTGTGCAGCCAGCACCCGCAGCTCGACGTGCGCGTGGCCACCGCCGACTCGCAGGCGGGCGCCCGCGTGGCCGACCTGTACCCGAGCCTGGCCGCACCGTTTCCGACCCTGACCCTCCACAAGTTCGACCCGGAGGCGTGCGACGGCCTCGACGTCGTCTTCCTCGGGCTGCCGCACGGCGCCTCACAGGACCTCGTCCCCGAGCTCACCGGGCGCGTCGGCCGGATCGTGGACCTGGCCGCGGACTTCCGGCTGGACGACCCCGGGCTGTACCCGGCGTGGTACGGCGCCGAGCACACGCAACCGGCCCTGCTCGGGAGCTTTGCCTACGGGCTGCCCGAGCTGTTCCGCGCGGACATCGCCAGGGCATCCAAGGTCGCCGCCGCCGGCTGCTACGTCACGGCGGCGGTCCTGGCGCTCGCCCCGCTCGTGCGGGCCGGGCTGGTGGTGCCGACGGGGATCGTCGTCGACGCCGCCAGCGGTGCCTCGGGCGCCGGCCGGCCCCCGAAGCCGACCACATCGTTCTGCGCGGTGGACGAGGACTTCACGGCCTACGGCCTGCTGACCCACCGGCACACGCCCGAGATCGAGCAGGCCCTGAGTCGCGTCGCGCCGGGGGCAGGGCCACAGGTCCTGTTCACGCCCCACCTGGCGCCGATGAACCGGGGGATCCTCGCCACGTGCTACGCCCGCCCGACGGACCCGGGCACCAGCACGGCCGAGGTCATGGACGCGGTGCGGGCTGCGTGGCGGGCCGAGCCGTTCGTCGTGGTGACGGACGGCTCGCCGTCGACGAAGGCCACCCTGGGGTCGAACGCCGTCCACGTCACGGCCCTCGCCGATCCCCGGACCGGCTGGGTCGTCGCGATCGCCGCCCTGGACAACCTGGTCAAGGGTGCATCGGGGCAGGCCATCCAGTGCGCCAACCTCATGCTCGGCATCCCCGAGGCCAGCGGCCTGCCGACCGTCGGGTTGTACCCGTGAGCGTCGTCGCACCCGAGGGCTTCGCGGCCGCGGGTGTGCCGTGCGGCATCAAGTCGTCCGGTGCGCTCGACCTGTCGCTGGTGGCCGCCACCGGCGACGCCGCGGTCGCCGCCGGCGTCTTCACCCAGAACCTGGTGGCGGCCGCGCCGGTGGTGGTGAGCCGCCGGCACCTGGCCGCGACGGGGGGGCGGGCCGCGGCGGTGGTGCTGTCGAGCGGCAACGCCAACGCCGCCACCGGGGAGCGGGGCGAGGCCGACGCCGAGACCATGTGCTCGCTGGTGGCGGACGGGTTGGGCTGCCCGCCCGACGCGGTGCTGGTCTGCTCCACCGGGCTGATCGGCTTCCCGCTGCCGATGGACGCCATCGCCGCCGGCGTGCCGCGCCTGGTCGCCGAGCGGAGCGGCGAGCCCGCCCAGGGGATCGCCGCCGCCGAGGCGATCATGACCACCGACACGCGCCGCAAGGAGACAGTCGTCCGGGGCGACGGGTTCGTGGTGGGCGGCATGGCCAAGGGCGCCGCCATGCTGGCGCCCAACATGGCCACGATGCTGGCCGTGCTGACCACCGACGCCGCCGTGGATCCGGCCGCACTCGATCGGGCGCTCCGGGCCGGTGTGGCCGACAGCTTCAACGCCGTGACCGTCGACGGCTGCACGTCGACGAACGACACGGTCCTGATCCTGGCCAGCGGCCGCGCAGGCCCGGCCGACGCCGGGGCGTTCGCCGCCGCCGTGGCGGCCGCCTGCGAGGACCTGGCCACCCAGATGGTCGGCGACGCCGAGGGCCACACCAAGGTCGTCCGGGTGCGCATCACCGGCGCGGCCTCCGACGACGAGGCTCGCCGGGCGGCTCGCAGGGTGGCGGAGAGCCAGCTCGCCAAGTGCTCGTGGTTCGGCGGCGACCCCTACTGGGGACGGGTGGCGAGCGACCTGGGCACCGCCGGCGTCGAGCTCGACCTGGGCAAGCTGACCATCGCCTACGGCGACACCGTGGTGAGCCGGGGCTGTGTCGGCATCGAGCACGACGCGGGTGCCGTCAGCGATCACATGGCCGGTGAGTACCTCGAGGTCAACTGCGACCTGGGGGTCGGCGAGGGGCGGGCTCGGGTCCTGACCAACGACCTCGCGCCCGGCTACATCGACGAGAACAAGGGCACGTCGTGAGCGGGCCGCGCCAACCGACCGATACCCGAGGTCATGAGTTCCGGCGACCGATGCCCGAGGTCATGGGTTCCGGATCGGGTACCCATGACCTCCCCCTGCTGTCCCCGGATCCCATTGCCTCGGGGAGCCCGTTCCGGGCCAACGACGCCGGGGAGCGGGCGGCGGTGCTGCTCGAGGCGCTGCCCTACATCCAGCGGTTCCGGGGTGCAGTCATGGTCGTGAAGTACGGCGGGGCCGCAATGGTGGATCCAGAGCTGGGACGCGCCTTGGCCGATGACGTCGTGCTGTTGCGGGCGGTCGGCCTGCGGCCGGTGGTGGTGCACGGTGGCGGCCCGCAGATCAGCGAGCTCATGTCCCGCCTCGGCAAGGAGCCGGAGTTCCGCGACGGCCTGCGCGTCACCGACGCCGAGACGGTGGACATCGCCCGCATGGTGCTGGTGGGCAAGGTCAACCGCGACATCGTGTCGGCCGTCAACGTCCACGGCCCCCTGGCCGTGGGGCTGTCGGGCGAGGACGCCGGGCTGCTCCTCGCCGGCGCCCGCAACCCCGAGCTCGGCTTCGTGGGTGACGTGCACTCCGTCAACCCGGCGATACTCCGGCGGCTCCTGGCCGAGGACCTGATCCCCGTGGTCTCGACCATCGGATCCGACCCCACCGGGCAGGCCTACAACATCAACGCCGACACCGTGGCGGGTGCGCTCGCAGAGGCTCTGGAGGCGGAGAAGGTCATGTTCCTGACCGACGTCGCCGGGCTGCTCGCGGACGTCGACGAGCCCGGCTCGCTCGTCAGCCGCATCACCGCCGCCGAGGTCGAGCCGGACATCGCCGGCGGCCGGCTGACCGGGGGCATGATCCCCAAGGTCGCCGCCGCCGTCCACGCGGTCCGCAACGGCGTCAGGTCGGCGCACCTGCTGGACGGGCGGGTGCCGCACGTCCTCCTGCTGGAGCTGTTCAGCGATGCGGGCGTGGGCACGATGATCACGGCCGGGGACGCGGCGGTATGACGAGCCCGCTCATGCCCACGTACCCACCTCCGCCGCTCACCTTCGTGCGGGGCGAGGGCTCGTACCTGTTCGACGCCGACGGCCGGCGCTACCTCGACTGCCTGTCGGGCCTGGGGGTGACGTCCTTGGGCCATGCGCACCCCGCGGTGGCCGAGGCGCTGCACCATCAGGCGACGACGCTGCTGCACGTGTCCAACCTCTTTGGCACCGAGCCCGGCCCGGAGGTGGCCCGCGCGCTCGACCGCCTCGTGGGCGACGGCGAGCCCGCCGGCGGCCAGGTGTTCTTCTGCAACTCGGGCGCCGAGGCCAACGAGTGCGCCATCAAGCTGGCGCGGCGGTACGGCGGGCGTGGCCGCCACGTGGTGGTCTCGGCCTACGGCAGCTTCCACGGCCGGACCCTGGCGACCCTCCACGCCACCGGGCAGCCCGCCAAGCACGAGCCCTTCCAGCCGCTCCCCGAGGGCTTCCGCCACGTCGCGTGGAACGACCTCGACGCCCTGGCGGCGGTGCTCGAACCCGGTGTGGCGGCCGTCCTCCTCGAGGCGGTGCAGGGCGAGGGTGGGGTGAACCCGGCCAGCCGCGCCTACTTCGAAGGGGTACGCCGCCTGTGCGACGAGCGGGGCGCGCTCCTCGTCGTCGACGAGGTGCAGACCGGCCTGGGGCGGACCGGCCGGTGGTTCGGCTTCCAGCACTTCGGCGTGCGTCCCGACGTGGTGACCATGGCGAAGGCGCTGGGCAACGGCGTGCCGATCGGCGCCTGCTGGGCCCGGGCCGACGTTGCCGCGGT
The DNA here is from genome assembly GCA_035259985.1 of Acidimicrobiales bacterium. GTDB lineage: Bacteria > Actinomycetota > Acidimicrobiia > Acidimicrobiales > VFJN01 > DASQUK01. The sequence continues at coordinate 20,975 of DATFVX010000171.1, forward strand.
GTTCGAGCCTGGGGACCACGCCACCACATTCGGCGGCCAGCCGCTCGCCACCGCCGCGGCGCGGGCGGTCCTCGCCGTCATGCAGGCCGAGGACGTGCCCACACGGGCGGCGCGTGCCGGCGCCCGGTTCCGCGAGCGGCTCGAGGCCGTGCCGGGCGTCGCCGGCGTGCGGGGTCTCGGCCTCCTGCTGGCGGTCGAGCTCTCCGACCGGGACGCCCGCGAGGCGAACGCGGCGCTGCTCGAGGCGGGACTGGTCGCGAACGCGGTGACGCCCACGGCGCTCCGCCTGGCCCCGTCGCTGCTGATCAGCGACGACGAGATCGACGAAGCCATCGCCATCATCGAGAAGGTGCTCCTATGACGATCCCACCGACGTCCGTGCGCCACGTGCTCGAGCTCGACGACCTGTCCCCGGACGAGCTGCGCGAGGTCCTGCGGCGGTCGAGCACGCCCACCGCCCACCGGCCCCTGGTCGGCAAGACGGTGGGCCTGTACTTCGAGAAGCCGTCGCTGCGGACGAGGCACGCCTGCGAGGCGGCGATCGTCCAGCTGGGCGGCCATCCGGTCACGTTCCGCCGCGACGAGGTCGGCAGCGGCGACCGGGAGCCGATCGCCGACATCGCGCGGGTGCTGTCCGGCTACCACGCGGCGCTGGGTGGCCGGGTCTTCGACCACGGCCTGCTCGAGGAGCTCGCGGGCGCCGCCACGATCCCGGTCGTCAACCTCCTCTCCGACCGGGGACACCCGTGCCAGGCGCTCGCCGACCTGCTGACGATGAACCAGACGCAGGGCGACCTCGCCGGTGCCACCGTCGCCTGGGTCGGGGACTTCAACAACGTCGCTCGGTCGCTGACCATCGGCGGCACCATGCTGGGCATGAAGGTGCAGCTCGCCTGCCCGCCCGGCTACGGGCCGGGCGACGCCGACCTGGACCGCCTCCGGGCCCTCGGCGGCGTGCCGGTCGTGACCAGCAGGCCGGAGGAGGCGGTGGCGGGCGCCGCCGCCGTGCACACCGACGTCTGGGCGTCGATGGGCCAGGAGGACGAGGCCGAGGAGCGGTCCCGCGCGTTCGAGGGCTTCACGGTGGACGACCGGCTCATGGCCGCGGCGGCGCCCGGCGCGGTCTTCATGCACTGCATGCCGGCGCACCGCGGCGAGGAGGCGGCCGCGTCGGTGGTCGATGGCCCGCAGAGCCGCATGATCCCCCAGGCGCACAACCGACTCCACAGCATGCGCGGCCTGCTCAGCTGGCTGCTGGAGCAGTCGCGGTCATGAACCTCGACCGGGCGCCCGGGCGCGCCCTCGCCAAACCCCAGCGCCAGCACCGGGTGTCGCGGCTGCTTTCCGACCACGACGTCACCAGCCAGTCGCAGCTCGTGGAGCTGCTGGCGGCCGAGGGCGTGGCGGCCACGCAGGCGACCGTGTCGCGCGACCTCGATGACCTCGGCGCCATCAAGGTGCGGGGCCCGGGAGGAGAGCCGGTCTACGCCATCCCCGAGCTGCCGACCGATCAGCGGGCCCCCGAGGATCACCTCCGCCGCGTGTTCAGCGAGTGGGTGGTGGAGGTGGCGCACTCCGCCAACCTGGTGGTGCTGCGGACGCCGCCCGGGTCCGCCCACGTGGTGGGCTCGGCCCTGGACCGGTCGGGCCTCCCGGGTGTCATCGGCACGGTGGCGGGCGACGACACGCTGATCGTGGTGGTCGGCGAGGGCACGACCGGGGCGGCGATGGCCCGCCGGCTGGCCGAGATGGCCGGCGTGTAGATCTCAGGAGAGAAGGAACGACAATGCCCAAGCGAGTGGTCCTCGCCTACAGCGGCGGCCTCGACACCTCGGTGGCCGTGCGCTGGATGACCGACAACCACGGGGTGGAGGTAATCGCCCTGGCGGTCGACGTCGGCCAGTCATCGGACGACTGGGGCATCGTGCGCGAGCGCGCCCTGGCCGCCGGTGCCGTCGAGGCCATCGTCGTGGACGCACGGGACGAGTTCGCGCGCGAGTACTGCGTGCCGGTGCTCAAGGCCAATGCACTGTACGAGGGCCGCTACCCGCTGGTCTCGGCGCTGTCGCGTCCCGTGATCGTGAAGCACCTGGTGGACGCCGCCCGCGAGCACGGTGCCGACGCCGTGGCCCACGGCTGCACGGGGAAGGGCAACGACCAGGTCCGCTTCGAGGTGTCGACCCGGGCGCTGGCGCCCGACCTCGAGGTGGTGGCGCCGGTCCGCTCGTGGGGCATGACCAGGCAGGACTGCATCCTCTACGCGTACGACCATGCCATCCCCATCACGGCCACCAAGGAGAAGCTGTACTCGATCGACGACAACCTCTGGGGGCGTGCGATCGAGTGCGGCGAGATGGAGGACCCGTGGTCCCGGCCCCCTCCGGGCGTGTGGCTGCTGACCAAGGCCACAGCCACCGAGCCGACCGACGTCGTCATCGGCTTCGAGCGGGGCGTCCCGGTGTCGCTCGACGGGGTGCCGCTCGGTCCCGCGGACCTGATCGAGCAGCTCGGCCAGGTCGTCGGCTCCTACGGCTGGGGGCGCATCGACATGGTCGAGAACCGGCGCGTCGGCATCAAGAGCCGCGAGACCTACGAGTGCCCCGGCAGCCTGGCGATCATGCTGGCGCACGCCGACCTCGAGTCGATCTGTCTCGAGCGCGACCTGCAGCGCGAGAAGACCCGGCTCGAGAGCCGCTACGCCGAGCTGGTCTACGACGGCCTGTGGTTCAGCCCGCTCCGGCAGGCGCTCGACGCCTTCGTCGACGAGAGCCAGCGCCACGTGTCCGGTGAGGTGCGGCTGCACCTGGAACCGGGCTCGGTGCGGGTGACGGGCCGGCGCAGCCCCCACAGCCTGTACGACTACAGCCTGGCCACCTACGACGACGCCGACAGCTTCCGCCATGCCGACAGCGAGGGCTTCGTGCGCCTGTGGGGCCTCGGCATCGAGACGTGGTCGTCGATCCAGGGCCCGGGTGCCGAGGCATGATGCGGGGGTGAGCGAGCGGAGCGAGCGGTCCATGAGCGAGCGGTCCATGAGCGAGCGGTCCATGAGCGAGCGGTCCATGAGCACGCTGTGGCAGGGACGCTTCGCCGAGAAGCCGGCCGACGAGCTCCTGTCCTTCACGGTCAGCCTGCCCTTCGACCGCCGCCTGGCCGCCGACGACGTGGACGGCAGCCGGGCGCACGTCAAGGGGCTCACGCGGGCCGGGATCCTCAGCGACGACGAGGCCGACCTCGTGCGGACCGCCCTCGACCGCGTCGGCGACGAGCTCCGGAAGGGCACGTTCGCCTTCGAGCCCGGCGACGAGGACATCCATACGGCGATCGAACGGCGGGTGACCGAGCTGGCGGGCCCGGCCGGCGGCAAGCTCCACACCGGCCGCAGCCGCAACGACCAGGTGGCCACGGCGCTCCGGCTGTGGTGCAAGCGCGAGCTCACCGCCGTCGCCGCGCGGGTGCTCGACCTGCAGCGGGTGCTCCTGGAGCGGGCCCGCGAGGTCGGGCCTGCGTACCTGCCGGGCTACACGCACCTGCAGCGGGCCCAGCCGGTGACGCTGGCCCACCATCTCCTCGCCCACGGCTGGGCGCTGGCGCGCGACGTCGACCGGCTGGCCGACTGTCGCCGCCGGCTCGACGTGTCCCCGCTGGGCGCCGGGGCGCTGGCGGGATCGTCGCTGCCGCTCGACCCCGACTTCACGGCCGAGGAGCTGGGCTTCGCCGGCCGCTTCGAGAACAGCCTCGATGCCGTGAGCGACCGTGACTTCGTGGCCGAGGCGCTGTTCGTCCTCAGCCTCGTGGCGGTGCACCTGTCGCGCTTGGGCGAGGAGGTCATCGTGTGGTCGACGGACGAGTTCGGGTTCGTGCGCCTCGACGACGCCTACACCACGGGGTCGTCGATGCTGCCGCAGAAGAAGAACCCCGACATCGCCGAGCTGGCCCGGGGCAAGGCGGGGCGGCTGATCGGCGACCTGGCCGGTCTGCTGGCGACGCTGAAGGGGCTGCCGCTCAGCTACAACCGCGACCTCCAGGAGGACAAGGAGCCGCTGTTCGACGCCGTCGACCAGGTCTCGCTGGCGCTGCCGGCCATGGCGGGGCTGTACGGGTCGCTGGCCTTCGACCTGGACCGGATGCAGCGGGCGGCGGACTCGCCCTACGCGGCGGCCACCGACCTGGCCGAGCTGCTCGTCGACCGGGGCGTGCCGTTCAGGGAGGCCCACGCGCTGGTGGGCGCCCTGGTCCGCGACAGCCTCGAGCGTCACGTTCCGCTCGCGGAGCTGGTGGAGACGCATCCCGACCTCGGATCCGAGGCAGCGGCCCTGCTGGAGCCCGGCCGCCCGGTGGCGCGCCGCCGTACGCCGGGGGGTGCCGGGCCGGAGGCCGTCGAGGCGCAGCTCGAGCGCTTCGAACGCCGGATCGACTTCGACGCCGAGCGCCTCGGCCTGGGAGAGTCGCCGGGGTGAGCCCGCCCTACCGCCACGAGCTGCGCGTGCGCTACGGCGAGGTCGACATGCAGCGCCACGTGTTCAACGCTCACTACCTGGCATACGTCGACGACGCCTTCGACACGTGGCTGCGGTCGACGCTCGGCCGCGAGTACGAATCCACGTTCGACATGGTGCTCAAGCGGGCGGAGGTCACCTGGCACGGTGGCGCCAGCTTCGGCGACGTGCTCGCCATCGACGTCGCCGCCCGGCGCTGGGGCACCACCAGCTTCGACATCGGCTACGAGGGCTCGGTGGGTGAGCAGCCGGTGTTCACCGCCGTGGTGACCTACGTGTCGGTGGCGCCCGGCACCACGGAACCGGCGCCCGTGCCCGAGGCGGTCAGGTCGGCGCTGGCGTGAGGATCGTCGAGCGCGACTTCTACCGTCGCGACCCCAGGGAGGTGGCACCGCAACTGCTCAACAAGCTGCTGGTGCGCCGGGGCACCGGCGGCGACGGCGACGGCGTTGAGGTGGCGGAGCGGGTCGGACGCATCGTCGAGGTCGAGGCGTACTGCGGCGGGATCGACCCGGGCAGCCACGCGTACCGCGGCATGACTCCCCGCAACCGGACGATGTTCGGACCGCCCGGCGGCCTCTACGTGTACTTCACCTACGGCATGCACTGGTGCGCCAACGCGGTGTGCGGCGAGGAGGGCGAGGGGGTGGCGGTGCTGCTGCGCGCACTCGCCCCGCTGGCAGGCCTGGACGCCATGCGGGCCGTCCGGCCCCGGGCCCGGCGCGATCGCGACCTGTGCAGCGGGCCGGCGAAGCTCTGCCAGGCGCTCGGGCTGGGCCGCGCGTGCGACGGGGCCGACCTGGTGACGGGCGATCGTGGCGTCGTCGTGGGCGATGACGGCACGCCCCCGCCGGCCGCTCCGGTGCAGACGACACGGGTCGGGCTCAGCGCCGGGGCCGAGCACCCCTGGCGCTGGTACGTGCGCGGCGACCCCAACGTGTCCCGGCCGCGGGCGCCCGGCGTCAGCGGCCGGGCTCGATGATCTCGGCGCCCTGTACGCAGCGTCATCGCCTCGACGAACCCGGGCTGCGCGGCGATTCAGGCGTCGGTCGGCGAGATGCAGGACGGCATGCGGTTGGCCTTGGCGAACTCGTCGATCCAGCCGGTGATCTGCTGGCCCTCGCCGGGCTTCTCCGACACCAGCAGCCGCGCCCCGGGGTCCGTGCGGAGGGCGTCGGCGTACCTCTCCCGGTCCCCGAGGTACGTGCGCCAGTCGCCCAGCCACTCGGTGGCCCGCCGGCGCTGGTCGCCGGCGGGGGCAAGGGCCGCGAGGTCGTCGAGGTCGTCCAGCATGGCGCCGTAGACGCCGTTGGCTCGCGCCAGCACGTCCGCCCGCTCCGCGGCCGTGTGCGACGCGCTGGCGACCGGCAGCCGGTCCACGTCGTCCAGCGCGCCGGCGCAGCGCGCCTCGGCCGCCTCGGCGAACGCCGGATCGTCGAGGCGATCGATCGGGGGCTGGCGGCCGGGCCCGAAGGCCAGGTACAGCACGTAGCCCCACATCGAGACCAGGGCACAGACGACGACGATGACGACAACCCGGCCCACGCGCGACGACCGTCCTGCCGGCGCGCCGTCGTCGCTCCGGTCGTCGGTCGGTACCCGCGGGGCCTCTACGGTCACGGCACCAGGCTCCCCGCCGCGGGCCGGTAGCGTCCAGTCCATGAGCGAGCCGAGCGCCACGCTGCTCGACGACCTGGAGGCCCGCGACCTGGTCCAGGACTCCACCGACCGCGCCCAGCTGGCGGCGCGCCTCGCGGCCGGGCCCATCACCCTCTACTACGGCTGCGACCCCACCGCCGACAGCCTCCACATCGGCAACCTCATCGGCCTGCTGGTGCTGCGGCGGTTCCAGGACGCCGGCCACCGGCCGGTCGCGCTGGCCGGTGGCGCCACCGGGATGGTCGGCGACCCGAGCGGGAAGTCCGACGAGCGCAACCTGCTCGACGCCGAGACGCTCGACGCCAACGTCGCCGCGATCAAGACCCAGATGGCGCGCATCCTCGACTTCGACTCGGGCGGGGCCGTCCTCGTGGACAACCGCGACTGGACGGCGGACGTCACGCTGCTCGACTTCCTGCGCAACGTCGGCAAGCACGCGACGGTCAACCAGATGCTGGCGCGCGAGTCGGTCCGGGGGCGGCTCGCCGGCGAACAGGGCATCAGCTACACCGAGTTCAGCTACATGCTGCTGCAGGCGTTCGACTACCTGTGGCTCAGCGAACACCTCGGCGTCGAGCTGCAGATCGGCGGGTCCGACCAGTGGGGGAACATCGTCTCCGGCATCGACCTCATCCGCCGGGTCCGGGGGGTGGCCGTCCACGGGCTGTCGTGGCCGCTGATCACGGCCCCCGACGGATCGAAGGTCGGCAAGACCGCCGGGGCCCGGGTCTGGCTCGATCCCGACAGGACCACTCCCTATCGCTTCTACCAGCACTGGATGCAGACCGACGAC
>DATFVX010000172.1:0-7175 GCA_035259985.1 Acidimicrobiales bacterium
CAGCAGCCGCTTCTCGTCCTCGCTCAGACAGCCGATGGCGCTCACCCCGGCGATCCGGTCGGGCAGGAACGGCTTGGCGAAGTCGAAGTCGCGGCCCCGGAAGCAGTCATCGACCGTCCAGGCATTCTTCACCGAACCCTCCAGGCAGGTCTCGTAGCTGTACTCATGGGTCAACACGATCCGGTCCCTTCCTTGCCAGGTCTTGCTCGACGGCCCTCGGGCTCCGCCGCCTGACCGTTGGTCATCGTCATCAGACGGCCCTGCTCGCCGTCGCCTGCAATGACAAGGACGTGAGGTGTGCCGGCGCGATTGCGTCGGGCGCCCGATGCAATAAGTCTCCGGCCGAGCGTCAGCGGCTCAATCGACGAAGCAGTCCAGGCACACCAGGCGCAGCGCGCCCGAGCCGTCGCTGCTGATGATGTGCGGCTCGTTCGGTGCGATCGAGAAGACGTCGCCGGGTGCGAGGGACACCCGACGCCCCGCGAGCTCGAGCATGCCGGCGCCGCTGATGACGATGCCCTCGTGGCCGTGCGAGTGGGTGTGCGGGGGTGTCGTGTGACCCGCCTCGATGTCCGTCACCTTGACCTGGGCGTCTTCGACGCGCTGCAGGCGTCGCACGGCGAGCCCCTCCGCGGGGACGTCGGGCTCGATGCCGTCCAGGTTGCGAACGGCGGTGCGCGCCGGGGTTCCCGGTGGGGTGCCGCCTCGGCCGCCCGGCGCCGGCTTGCGTGCCCGGGCGATCACGCTCGTGGCGATGTGCCGCTGGGCGTCAGCGGGGAGGAGGCGACCCATCAGCGACAGGACCTCCGGCGTGAACAGCGGGTACACGCCGATGTCGTCGAGCGTGAGCGCGCTTCGCTCGTCGATCTCGACCTCGGTGAGCCCGGCGCGGCCGAGCTTGCGGGCGAACACCCGCTCCGACAGCGCGCCGGCGATGCAGCCCGCCCACGCGGCCTGCGACGCCTGCACCTCGGGCGGCAGGTCGTCGTCGACGACCAGGTCGGAAACGCAGAAGCGGCCGCCGGGCCTCAGCACCCGGGCGACCTCGGCGAAGACGCGGCTCTTGCGGGGCGAGAGGTTGATGACGCCATTGGAGATCACGACGTCGACGGATTCGTCCGGCAAGGGAATGGCCTCCATCTCGCCTTCCCTGATGTCACACCAGTCCGCCACCCCCGCTCGCTGCACCACGCCGCCGGCCCGGTCGCACATCTCGGCGAGCATGTCGAGCCCGACGACCCGCCCGGTCGGCCCCACGCGGCGGGCCGCCAACACGGTGTCGATCCCGGCCCCGCACCCCAGATCGAGGACGACGTCGCCCGCGGACAGGCCGGCATGGCGGACCGGATTGCCCACGCCCAGCGCCCAGTCCACGGCCTCGGCCGGCAGCGAGGTCAGCTCCCCGTCGGCGTAGAACCGCCGGGCCATGGCGCGCCCCGCCCCGGTGGTGATCGCGCCATAGGCGGTCCGCACCACCTCGCGGATTGCGTCCTGGAACATCAGGTCGTCGCTCACGCGGTGCCTCCTTCGCCGGCCGTAGGGGCGAGCTCGTCGATGAACCGATCGAGCCGTGCCCGCACCCCGGCGGGAAGCTGACCGGCACCGCTCGTCGCCAGCAGGCGTCGGAGATGCTTGGCGAACTCCAGCTCGCCACAGCAACGCCGGCAGAACGCCAGGTGGGCCTCGACGGCCCGATGGTCATGGTCGTCGAGCTCGTGGTCGAGGAACGCCCAGAGGCGCTCCACCGCCGCTGCGCAGCTGATCATCGGCTCCACGACGCGTCCTCCCGTGTGGCGGCACTGCCGGCGAAGGCGCCGGATTCCGCCGCGTAGTCCCACAACGCCCGTTCGAAGAGCTTGCGGCCCCGGTGCAGCTGCGACAGCACGGTGCCAAGTGGCAGCTCGAGCACCCGGGCGATCTGCTTCGTCGGAAACCCCTCCATGTACCGCAGCACCAGGGGGGCGCGGTAGAGGGGTGGAAGGCGCTGCAGCACCGTGTGGACGTCGTCCTCCGAGAAGCCGCCAAGGAAGTCGAGGTGCAGCGTGTCCGAGTACGGGAGTGGATCCTCCTCGACCAGCGTGCGGTACAGCGAGAAGCACTCGACATCGTCCAGCGGCACCTCGGTCGGGGCGCGGCTGTCCTTGCGCAGGCCGTCCCGCCACACGTTGGTGAGGATGACCCGCAGCCACTGGCCGCCGGCGCGGCGGTCCCGGAGCGAGGCGAACGACCGACACGCCCGCAGCAGCGCCTCTTGCACGAGGTCCTCGGCGTCGCGACCGGTCAACCGGCGCGCCAGCGCATAGAGCGCCGCCAGCTCGTCGCGGGCGAGCTGCTGGAATGCCGCTCTGTCGCTCGTGTGCAGCACCTCTATCCGCCCGGTCGCCGTTGGTGGGCGGTCCCATCGGTTAGGACGAATCCGGTCGCATGCGCATTGCATCGAGCGCGAGCGGGTGCCGGTGGCCGTCTTGCTTGAATGGCTACGCAATGCAGTCGCCCGGGTCGTCGTCCGTCAAGGGTGTGGGGTCGTGTCCAGCGTGTCCGCGGGCGGCGACGCTGGCTGGTGACGACGCGGTCCAGCGCGCCCGGCGCACGTACGCCGTGGGTGAGCATCCTGTCGCCCGCGAGGTCGAGGTGCGGACGCTGGGAAGTGACTTCGGTGGGAACGGTTACGCAACGGTCGCCGAGGTCAGCGGGCTCGGGGAGATCCTCGACCTCGGCCCCGGCCGGCGGCTGCTGGACGTGGGCGCTGGACAGGGCTGGCCGGGCCTGTACCTGGCGCGCCAGACGGGCTGCACGGTGGTCCTGACCGACGTGCCCTTGGAGGGACTGGTCACCGCGGCCCGTCGTGCGAGGCGGGAGGGGCTGGCCGCCAGGGCGTGGGCTCTGGCGGCCGGGGGCCAGATGCTGCCCCTGAGGCCGGCGACCTTCGACGGCGTCGTCCACACCGACGTCTTGTGCTGCCTGCGCCCCAAGCTGGCCACGCTCCGGGCGACCTTCCGGGCGCTTCGGCCCGGGGCCCGCACGGCGTTCAGCGTCATCTTTCCGAGCCCAGGTCTGACTGCGGCTCGGGCCCGGCAAGCGATCGACGCCGGCCCGCCCCACTGCGGGCTGCGGACCAGCTACCCGAGCCTGCTGGTGTCCGCCGGGTTCGTCGAGATCGAGGAGCGCGACCTGACGCCCGGCTACTTGGCGACGGCTGCGCGCAAGTTGGATGTGACCGAGCAGTTCGCCGACGAGCTGGCGGGGATGCTGGGTCGTCGGGACTATGACGAGCTGCATGCAGACAGGCGGGTCACCGTGGCCGCCGTGGCCGACGGGCTCCTCCGGCGGTCCCTGTTCGTGGCGCGGCGGCCTCGCCGGAAGCATCACACGTCCCGGTAGCCCGCCTACGAGGCCGGACCAGTCCCGGCGCTGGCGCCGGCGCCGCCATCGCAGACGCAGAACTCGTTTCCCTCGGGGTCCGCCATCAGGATCCACGCGGTGCCGTGCTCCTGGACCTGCGCCGCCCGGATGCGCCGGGCACCCAGGGCTTCGAGCCGGGTCGCCTCGCCCTCGATGTCGGACGCGTCGATGTCGAGGTGCATCCGGTTCTTGGCCGACTTGGGCTCCGGGACCCGCTGGAGGAGGAGCTTCGGGCCGGGCCGGCCGTCGGGTAGGAGCAGGGCGTACGAGCCGACCATGCCGAGGTTGGCGTAACCGAGCGCCGGGGCCCAGAACTCGGCGAGGCGCTGCGGGTCGGCGCAGTCCAGCACGAGCCCGATGGTGGGTGCCGGGGCATCGGTCATCGTCGTCATCCTTCCGTGCCGGTCGGCGTGGTGGCGACGCCGAGGATGTGCGGGGACGCGGGGGTGGGAATGCGCGTCTCGGGAATGCGGAGCTCGTCGATTCGGTCGATGGTGAAGCCTGCCCCTTCGACGGCGGCGCGGGTGTCACGGTCGGGATGGCAGCCGCCGACGAAGATCGGCCACACGGTTGTGCCAAGGATCCGCTGGACCCGCGCCAGGCCGGGGGTGTCGGCGCGGACGTGCTCGAAGAACCGGAGCTGCCCACCGGGTCGCAGGACCCGTCGGATCTCGGCGAGGGCGCCGGGAACGTCGCGCACGGAGCACAGCACGAGCGACGCCACTGCGGCGTCGAAGCTGTCGTCGGCGGCCGGAAGGCGGTCGGCCGTGCCGTCGACCACGTCGATCGGCGCGGGGACCTTTGCCGCCTCGGCCTCGGCGAGCTCCCGGAGCCGGGGTTCCGGCTCCACGGCCACGACCCCGGTGACCTGGGGCGGGTAGTGCGCGAAGTTCATGCCGTTGCCGGCGCCGACCTCGATGACCCGGCCCGCGAGCCCGGCTAGGAGCCGATCGCGGCACTCACCGTAGCCAGACCTCTCCATCCGGGGACTCGCCCACGCGTAGAACCGGGCGAACAGCGGGTGGCTGACCTTGTCGCTGGTGTCGCTGGACATGATGGAAGTCTCCCCCGATATGGGTTTCGGTCAGGAGCCGCGCCGCGACGAGCCCGCTGGCGGCGGTGAGGGCGGCGACCGTGACGATGGCGCCGCGCAGGCCGATCAGGTCTGCCGTGACGCCGGCGACGAGGGCGCCGATGGCGTAGCCGCTGTCGCGCCACAGGCGGTAGACGCCGACCGCGGACGCCCGCCAAGTGGGATGGGCGACGTCACCGATGGCTGCGAGCAGAGTGGGGTAGACGAACGCGGTGCCCACCCCGAGCGCCATCGCCGCTGCGGCCCAGGGCCCGAGTCCGTCGGTGGCGGCGAATCCGGCGAGCGCGCCCGCCTGGATGAGCATGCCGGTGACGATAAAGGGCTTGCGGCCGGTGCGGTCCGAGGCGGCGCCGGTCACGAGCTGACCGACCGCCCACACGGCGGGGTAGAGGGCGGCGAGGACGCCGATGTCGGCGACGCTGAGGCCGTCGGCGGCGAACAGGACCGGCAGGAGGCCCCAGGCCAGCCCGTCGTTGAGGTTGTTCACCAGCCCGGCCTGGTTGATCGCCAACAGGCTCCTGTCCCTCCACCCAGCCTCGACCAGGACCTGGCGCAGCCCGTAGGTGCGCCCCGGCGCGGCGTGGCCGGCGGCTTCGTGAGCCGCATGACCGCGCGTCTCGCGGACGAACACGGCGGACAGGCCGAGGCCGATGGCGATGTACGCCGCACCCAACAGGAACGGCTCCGGCCGCAGCCCATGGTTGGTGGCGATCCATCCCGTGAGCGCCGCGGTGGCGGCGAGCGCGCCATAGCCGGCGGCCTCGTTCAGGCCCATCGCCAGCCCGCGGCGGTGGGGGCCGACGAGATCGATCTTCATGATCACGGTGGTCGACCAGGTGAGCCCCTGGTTCACACCCAGCAGCACGTTCGCGGCAACCACCCAGCCCCAGGCGGGAGCCCAGATCAGCATCAGCGGCACCGGGATCCCGACGAGCCAGCCCGCGACCAGCACGGGCTTCCGCCCGACGCGGTCGGCGAGCGTGCCGGCGGCCAGGTTGGTCAGGGCCTTGGTGATCCCGAAGGCGACGATGAACGTGAGGCCGGCGGTGTACGCGGTCAGCCCGTACTCGCGGGTGGCGAGGAGGGGGAGCACCGTGCGCTCCTGGCCGATCGTGCCGCCCACCAGCGCGTTGACCGCCACGAGCAGGCTGAACTGGGCCAGGTTGGCACGCAGGCCGAGCCGCACCGCCCGCCCATGCGTGCCGGTGCGTGCTGCAGCGGTGACCTCGCTGGGAGCCGCGGCGCTCATCGGGTCGCCAGCGCTCGGCCGGTGGCCGCCGCCCAGTCCTCGGGCCCACCGACGGCGACGGCGACGCCCGGGTGCCCGGCCCGCTCGAGGATGCTGGCGGCGGTCGCGGCCCGCTCACCATGGGCGCACATCACGACCTCGACGTCGTCCAATCGGTCGCCGGTGCCGAGCAGCTGGCCGAGCTCGACGTGCACCGCGCCGGGGATGTGGCCGGCGGCGTGCTCCCGGTCCTGGCGGACATCGAGCACGCGGCCACTCACAAGCCCGGCGCGGCCCGCGTCGGTGAGCGGGTTGGCCCGCACCGGCAGCCCGGCCCCCGCCCAGGCGCCCATCCCGCCGGCGAGCTCGCCGACGAAGTGGTCGTAGCCGATCTGGAGGCACTGGCGGACCAGCTCGGCGCGGACCTGCTCGGCGCCGACCAGGAACAGCAGCGGGGCGTCGCGCTCGATCAGCCAGCCGAGCCACGAGGCGAAGGCCGGGCGGAGGGGGATGGCCAGGACACCCGGCACGTGGCCCGCGGCCCACGCTGCGGCCGGCCGGGCGTCGACCACGGTGGCGCCACCGTCGGCGCGCCGCCGGAAGTCGTCCAGTCTCAGCGCCGGGAGGCGCGGTTGGGGGAGGCCGAGCACGGCGGGCCCGGCCCGGTTCAGATCGCGGAGGTGCGCGAAGTAGGCGGGGTACGTCCCCAGGCCCTCGAGCAGCGCCTTCACGAAGGCGTCCTCGTCGGCCGCTGCCAGCAGCGGGTTGGTGGCGCGCTCCTCGCCGATCGTGGAGGGAATCGTCATCTCCTCGGGCGTGGCGTCGTGCCAGTCGGCGGCCGCCCGGGCGCGGATCTTCGCCACGCGCTCCTGCTTCTCGCGCACCGCGCGGTTCTGCGGCTCCACGTGGGCGGCGAAGGCGAGGTTCGCCGCCGTGTACTCGTGCCCGCAGAAGACCCGCATCTCGTCCGGCAGCGCGGCGAGCTTCACGCAGAGCGCGGTGTACATCATCTGGGGCGTGCCCTCGAAGAGGCGCCCGCAGCCGGCGGCGAACAGCGTGTCGCCGCAGAAGAGCGCGAGTGCGTCGTCGAAGACGTAGGCGATGTGGCCGCGGGTATGCGCGGGGATGAACAGGATGCGCGCGGTCTCCTGGCCGACGCGCAGCGTGTCGCCTTCCTCGAGCCCATCGCTGAAGCCGGGGATGCGACTGGCGTCGGAGCTGTGGCCGTAGACCGGGGCGTCGTAGCGCTTGGCCAGCTCCGGGTTCGCGCCGGAATGGTCCAGGTGGTGGTGGGTGGAGAGCACGCGCGTGACGCGACAGCCGAGCGCGTCGACGCGGCGGACAAGCGGCGCGGCCTCGGGTGCGTCGACGATCGCGGCCTCGCCGCTGCGTTCGCACACCAGCAGGTAGCTGTAGTTGTCCTTCAGCGTGGGGACGCGCTCGACGCGGAGT
>DATFVX010000173.1:0-7759 GCA_035259985.1 Acidimicrobiales bacterium
TTCATGCACGGCGAGCAGGGCGCGCTGCTGTGCACGGCCAAGATCGTCGAGAGCGTGCCCTGGATCGACGCCAAGTACTACGCCGCCACCCAGGTGATGGACGAGGCCCGCCACGTCGAGGTGTTCGCCAAGTACCTCGACGAGAAGCTGCGGGGCCACTACCCGATCAACGCCCACCTGAAGATGCTGCTGGACGACATCATCAACGACAGCCGCTGGGACATGACCTACCTGGGCATGCAGGTCATGGTCGAGGGGCTGGCGCTGGCGGCGTTCGGATTCATGCAGCAGATGACGCCCGACCCGCTGCTCCAGCAGATGCTCCGCTACGTGATGAGCGACGAGGCCCGCCACGTGGCGTTCGGCGTGCTGTCGCTGAAGGAGTACTACGAGGGGCTGACCGACGCCGAGCTGCGGGAGCGCCAGGAGTTCGCCTTCGAGGCGGCGGTGCGGATGCGCGACCGCTTCCTGCAGCAGGAGGTGTGGGACCGCATGGGCATCAAGCCCAGCGAGATCCTGCCGCTGGTGATCCAGGATCCGGGCCGGGGCATGTTCCAGCAGATGCTGTTCTCGAAGATCGTTCCCAACTGCAAGAAGCTGGGCCTGCTCGACGCCGGCGACGGCTGGCTGCGAACCAAGTTCACCGAGCTGGGCGTGATCCAGTTCGAGGACTGGCAGGACACCGGCGAGGAGTACGAGGCGCTCCAGGCGACCGGCTGACACCGCCGGCCGAGCTCCGCGCGGGAGCCCGGTGGTGCGGGCTCAGCCGAGGCGCTCGTCGACGGTCCGCAGGAGCTCCACCACGTCGTCGGCCTGGTCGGCGCTGTCGGGCGCATCCTCACCGAAGGGAATGGCGTAGCTGAGGAAGACGGCGCGATCCCCGGTCCGGTACCCGGCGGTCGTGCCGAGCACGCCGCTGCGCACGAGGAACGCCTCGTCACCGAGCCCGTCGACGGGCTCCGGATCCTCGCCCCACGCCTCGGGATCGAACGCGTCGCTCCCGATGAAGACCGAGAGCTGCAGCTGGTAGATGGTCGGCGAGCCGCCGTCGGTCGACGCCTCCCACAGGCAGCTCTCGGAGCCGCCGGCCACCGGCACGTCCTGGCCCGAGGGGACCACGCTGGCAGGCTGCCCGAAGAGCTCGCCGACCTCGTCGGCGGTCAGCAACCGGCAGGCCGGCGACTCGTTCGCGGCGCCGCCGCCCGCGGCCGCCTCGGTCGTCCCGCTCGCCGCGCTGGTCGTGGTTCCGCCGGTGTCGGCGGCGTCATCGTCACCGCCACCTCCTCCGCTGCACGCCGCCAGCGCCAGGGACGCGACCAGCGCCACGCACGCGGCCCTCACCGGAGCGGGAACCCCACGACGCGCTCGAGCTCGGCGATCGCGCGGTCGGGCTCGTCGACCTTGATCGTCGTCATGCCCATCGCCCGGGCCGGTTTGAGGTTGACGCCCAGGTCGTCGAGGAACACCGCCTCGGATGGCGCGACGCCCAGCTCCAGGCAGGCGAGCTCGTAGATCGCGGTGTCCGGCTTGCGGAGCCCCACCTTGCTGGACTCGATCACGACGTCGAAGAGGTCGGCGAGTCCGGCCATCGGCAGCTCCGGCAGGGCGTCGCCCGCGGCGCCGGGGATCACGAAGTTGTTGGTGAGCAGGGCGGTCTTGAGCCGGTCGTGGCAGCGGCGGAGCGCGTCGACCATTGCGGGGCGGACCTCGCCCGCCAGGAGCGCCAGCAGGGCCCGGGCATCGATCTCGTGCCCGGCGGCGCGGCCCTCGGCCTCGAACAGCTCGGCGAATCCGGCCGCGTCGACCTCGCCGCGCTCGAGCCGCGCCCAGGCGTTCGTGTCGGGATCGGTGGCGTTGAGGCGCCGCACGAACCCCGCGGGCAGCCCGTTGTCGCGCTCGTAGCGTGCGAACGCCTCGAATGGGCTGGTGAGGATCACCCCGCCGAAGTCGAAGATGACGGCGCTGACTCCCATGGCGCGCCGATCCTACGGGGCGGAGCGGGCCCGGCTTCCCGCCCCCGGCAGCGGAGCCATCAGCCCACGAGCAGGTCGCGGGCGACGGCCTCCCAGAGCTCTGTCGACAGGCGCAGCGACTCGACGTCGACACGCTCGTCATCGCCGTGGAACATCCGGCCGTAGTCCTCGAAGGTCAGCTCCTGGCTGAACAGTCCGAAGCCGTAGGCGGTGGCGCCGAGCCGGCGAAAGAAGCGGGCGTCGGTGGCGCCGACGCTGATCATCGGCACGAGGCGGCTGCCGTCGTAGAACGCCTGGGTGGTGCGGGCCAGCGTGTCCCAGAGCGCGGTCTCCACCGGCGACTCGGTCGAGGGGTCGTCGTGGGCGCCGATCAGCTCCACCCGGTCGGCGAGGTCACCCACCGCCTCGTCGAGCATGGACTCCACGTCGGCCAGCGACTGGCCGGGGAGCGTGCGGATGTCGAGCTGCAGGTCGACCCGGTCGGGGATCACGTTGGTCTTGGTCCCACCGTGCGCCACGGTCGGGGCGATCGTCATGTGCGTGCAGGCGTGGAACTGGCGGGCCATCGCCACCGGGAAGTCGGCGAGGGCGCCGACCAGCTTGTCGGGGTCGAGCAGTGGCCCGACGATTTCCTGCGGGTAGTCGAGGCCCTCGAGGAACCGCCGCCACGTGTCGTGGATGCGGGTCTCGGGCTGGTAGTCCGCGAGCCGCTGTACGACCGACGCCGCCGTCACCAGGGCGTTGTCCGTGGCGTACGGCTGCGACGCGTGGCCGGGCGTGCCGGTGATCCGGAGGGTGCACCAGCAGGATCCCTTCTCGCCCACCAGCACCGGCAGCCGCAGGCCGCCGTCCCCGCCCGGCACAGGGATGCCGCCCGACTCGGTGATCACGTAGTCGGCCCCGACCGCGTCGAGCTCGTGGCGGGCCAGGTGATCCGCGCCCCAGGTCCCCAGCGCCTCCTCGTCGGCGACGGCCAGGTAGATCAGCGTGCCCTCGGGGCAGAACCCGCCCGCGGCCAGGCGCCGGGTGGCGACCGCCATCGACGCCGTCAGGTTGAGCATGTCGATGGCGCCCCGCCCCCAGACCTCGCCGTCGACCAGCTCGCCGCCGAACGGGTCGCGCCGCCACCCGTCGGGGTTGGCGGGCACCACGTCGGTGTGGCCCATCAGCAGCAGCGTCGGTGCGCCCGGTCGCGTGCCCTCGACCCGGGCCACCAGGCTGGTGCGGCCGCGCGCTGGCTCGTAACGTTCGACGTCGACGCCGGACCCCGCGAGGTACGCGTCGAGCAGGTCGGCGCTCCGGGACTCGTTTCCCGACTCGGTGGTGCCGTCGTTCACGCAGGCGTTGCGGATCAGCTGCTGGAGGAGGTCGGTGACCTCGGGAGTGACGTCGGTCGGCAGGGTCGCCATCACCGGCACGGTACCCGGGGCGGTCCGGGTGTCCGGCCGTTCACCCGGGACCTTTGGTTGAATGCAGGCTGTCATGCCGATGAAGCACGTGGTCATAGACGGCTCCAACATCGCTACGGAGGGCCGCGACACGCCGAGCCTCGCCCAGCTCGACGAGGCCGTGCGCGCCTTCATCGAGGAGTACTCGCCCGAGGTCGTCACCGTCGTGGTCGACGCCACCTTCCCCAACCGGATCGAGGCCTCGGAGCGGCGGACCTACGAGGATGCGGTGGCCGCCAACGAGCTCATCACGCCGCCGGCGGGGGCCATCGGCCGGGGCGACGCATTCGTGCTGCAGATCGCCCGCAAGGCCGACGCTGCGATCCTGTCCAACGACTCGTTCCAGGAATTCCACGGCGACTACCCGTGGCTCTTCGAACCGGGCCGGCTGATCGGCGGCAAGCCCGTGCCGCACGTGGGCTGGGTATTCATGGAGCGGGTCCCCGTGCGGGGTCCGGCGAGCCGACGCTCGGTGAGCGAGGCCCGCAAGGCCATCAAGGCCGCCAAGGTGTCGAAGGCGTCCAAGGTGTTGAAGAAGGCGTCCAAGGCGGCCGCGGCCGAGCAGCCCCCCGAGGCCGCGCAGGCCACCGAGCCCGCCGCGAAGGCCGGTGGCCGGAAGCGGCGCCCGTCCGCCCGAGGCGCGGCCGGCGACGGGACCGGCGCCCGTCCGCCCGAGGCTGCCAAGGCCGGGGCGGCCGCGGCCGGCGCGGCCGCGGCTGGCGCGCCGGGGGACGGACAGGACGACGGGCAGCGCGAGTCGGCGTCGAACCGGGCCGCCAAGGACGTGTCTCCGTACAACGAGGCACTGCCGTTCATCGAGTTCATCGCGGACCACCCGGTGGGCAGCGAGGTCGAGGCGATCGTCGAGCGCTTCAGCTCGCATGGCGCCTACGTCCTGGCCGGCGACGCCCGTGGCTACGTGCCGCTCCGCAACCTCGCGCATCACGCACCGCGCAGCGCCCGCGAGGTGCTCAACCTGGGTGAGCGGCGTCGCTTCGTCGTGATCGCCGTCGACGCACCCCGCCGCGGGATCGACCTGGCGCTCCCAGGCGTCGTCGCGGTCCCGGCGGCCCCGGAGGCGCCCGTCGCCGCCCAGGTGGTCGAGGCCCTCGGCATGGCGGACGCGCCCGCGCCGGCCAAGGAATCGACGGCCAGGAAGGCGAAGGCGGCGGCCAGCGCAGCGGGCACCAAGCGCGCGGCCGCGAAGAAGGCGGTGACGAAGGCGGCCGCGGCGAAGAAGGCCGCGACCAAGGCGGGCGCCACCGCGAAGCGCACCGCCAAGAAGGCGCCCGCCAAGGAGACGGTCGTCAAGAAGTCCGCTGCCAAGGCCGCCGCCGGCAAGCCCGCGGGCTCGGCGCCGGCGGCCAGGAAGGCTCCGGCGGGCAGGAGGGCCCCGGCACGGAAGGCTGCGACCAGGAAGGCTGCGTCCAAGCAGGCCCCCGCCAAGGCTCCCACCAAGAAGGCCACGGCCACGGCGACCACCAAGAGGGCCGCCGCCAAGAAAGCCCCGAAGCAATAGCGTGCGCATCGCCACCTGGAACGTCAACGCGCTGACGGCCGAACGCCTGGTGCGGATCTGGGAGTGGTTGGACACGGCGCAGCCCGACATCGTGTGCCTCCAGGAGACGAAGGTGGCCGACGCCGCATTCCCCGCGCTCGACCTGCACAGCCGCGGCTACGCGAGCGTCCACCACGGGCAGGGCCGCTGGAACGGCGTGGCGATCGCGAGCCGCGTCGGCCTCGACGACCCCGTGTCCGGCTTCGACGACGGTGGTCCCCCCGACGACGAGGCGCGCCTCGTGTCCGCCACCTGCGGCGGCGTGCGGGTGTCATCGGTCTACGTGCCCAACGGCCGGCAGGTCGGGCACGAGCAGTTCCACCACAAGCTCCGCTGGCTCGCCCGCCTGCGCACCCACGTCGAGGCCGAGTCCGGCATGCACCCGGCGAGCGCCGGCATCGCGGTGTGCGGCGACTTCAACGTCGCCCCCGACGACATCGACGTGTGGAACCCCAAAGCGGTCCACGGCGCGACTCACGTGACGCCGGAGGAGCGGGCCGCCCTGGGGGAGCTGGAGGCGTTCGGGCTGCGCGATGCGTTCCGCGAGCAGTACCCGGGGGAGCCGAACCTGTTCAGCTGGTGGGACTACCGGGCCGGTGCCTTCCACAAGCACCAGGGCATGCGCATCGACCTGATGATGCTGTCGTCGGCGCTGGCGGACCGGGTGACGTGGGCGTTCATCGACCGCAACGCGCGCAAGGGCCACAAGCCCAGCGACCACGCACCTCAGTTCGTCGACGTGCCCTAGACCTCGAGCACGCCTCGCAGCTTGTCCAGTCCATCAGCGAGGGTGTGCCGGACCCGGTCGCGGGAGAGCCCGAGCTCGTCGTGAAGCTCCCGCAGCGTGCGTGGCTGGTGGCCATCGAGCCCGAAGCGGGCGCTCACCACCATGCGCTCCATGTCCGTCAACCCCGTCAGGGCATGGGTCGGCAACGCATGGAGGGCGACGAGATCGTCGTCGGCATCGGAACGCAGGTCGATGGGCTCGAGCTGCTCGGCATCGTCGCCGTCATCTCCGTAGGGCCACCCGTCCTCGCTGATGAAGTCGAAGGGATCACCCATGCACCACTTGTCGCGCGCCGGAAGTCCCCGGTCAACGGGAACTTTCAGGCCCGGAGGGCCGCCAGCAGGCCGGGCCCGATCCGGCCCGCCAGCAGCGGGCCCATGCCGGGGACCGCCGCCAGCTCGTCGGTCGTCGTGGGCCGGGCCTCCGCTATCGCCTCCAGGAGCCGGTCGTCCACGAGCGCCACCGGCTCGACCCGCGCCGCCCGGGCCTGCTCCTCCCGCCACGCCAGCAGGGCCGTGAGCGCAGCGGACGGCGCGCGTCCGGCGGACGCCTCGGACAGCTGGGCCCGCTGGTCGGCGAGCCGCTTCCGCCAGTCCGATGCCGGCTCGGGACCGTCGTGGGCGGGTCGCTCCGGCCGGCGCTCCGCCAACCCTGCGAGCCACGGAGTCAGGCGGCGCTCGCCCGTCCGGGCGCCGAACGTCCGCTCCGCAGCCCACGAGCAGCGCAGCTCGTCCTCGGCCCGGGTCATGGCCACGTACAGCAGGCGGGCCTCCTCGGCGCGCTCCGCGGCGGTGCGCGCGTGCGCGATGGGCACGTAGCCGTCCTCGACCCCGGCGAGGTGGACGATCGGCCACTCCAGCCCCTTGGCGGCGTGGAACGTGGCGAGGGTGACGGCATCGCCCCAGCCGTCGGCGCCCTCGGCGGTGAACGTCGCGACCAGCCACGTGGCGAAGTCCGTGGCACGCGCGCCGGGGTTCAGCCGGAGGTGATCCTCGGCCAGCTCGATGACGAGGTCGAGCTCGGCGCGGCCCGCCGCAGCGGGCTCGCCCGCCGGCTCGCCGCCGTCGTCGACCGGGTCCGCCAGCGCCGCCAGGTCGGGCAGGCGCCCGGCCAGGGATGTGTCGTCGCGCCGGAGCAGGTCCAGGGCATCCCGGACCGACCGGTGGCTCAGGAGGCTGTCGGCGCCCCGCACCCTGTGAGGGATCCCGGCCCGCCGGAGGGCATCGGCGATCGGCAGGATCTGCGCGTGGGTCCGGACCAGCACCGCCTGCGACGACCAGGCGGCGCGGGGGCCGCGCCGGTCGCGCACTGCCCGGGCGATGGCCCGGGCCTCGTCGAGGTCGCTGGCATGGCGCTCCAGGCTGGGCGGGACACCGTCGGGCCGCCGGGCGCTCACCGCGCGGCCCGACGCCCCGGCCGCGCGGAGGACGTCCCCGGCCGCCGCCAGGATCGAGGGGGTGGAGCGATAGCTCCCCACCAGCTCGATCACGTCCGCCGGTGGGTAGAGGCGGCGGAAGCCCTCGAGGAAGCCGGCGTCCGCACCGTTCCAGCCGTAGATCGCCTGCTGGGGGTCGCCGACCACGCAGAGGTCGTAGCCGTCGCCGCGCCACGCATCGAGCAACCGGAGCTGCAGGGGGTTGACGTCCTGGAACTCGTCGACGAACAGGTGGCGGTGGCGCCACCTCTGGGCGGCGGCGAAGCTCGGGTCGGTCTCGATGAGGTGGCTGCACAGCCGGAGCAGGTCGTCGAAGTCGACCATCCGCGCCTCGCGCTTCGCCTCCTCGTAGCGGAGGAGCAGGTCGGCCATGCGGTCGCCGTTGAGCGGGATCCGGCGGCCGTCGAGCGCGGCCCGCTCGGAGTAGTCGTTCGGCCGGATGTCTTGCGCTGCGGCCCAGTCGATCTCGCCGACGACCGCGCCCAGCGAGCGCTGGTCCTTGCCCAGCAGGTCCCGGACGACCGGGGCTTTGCTGGCGATGACCGTCCGCTTCTGGCG
>DATFVX010000174.1:0-9631 GCA_035259985.1 Acidimicrobiales bacterium
CGGCTGCGGACCGGCGAGCGGTGGGCCGTGCTCCGGGTCCAGGCGACCGGCGGGGCGCAAGGGATCACCGGCGCATCGGGGGTCCTGGTCGACGCCACCCGGTCGGTCGGTGCTGCGGCGCGGACCGCCCGGCTCGTCGAAGGGTTCAACCGGCTGCGCCATCCCGACGAGATCGTGCGGGCGATGCTGGACGAGGGCATCCCGCTGCTCGGGGGGTCCACGGGCGTCGTATACGTGCTCTCCGACGAGGATGACCTCGTGGTCGCCGGGGCCTCGGGCATCGCCGACGACGTCCTGCACGGCCGGTTCGGCCGCGTCGCCCGCGGCTCGCCGCTGCCCGCCGCCGAGGTCGTGCGGACCGGCCGGTCGATCACGGTGGCAAACCCCGCGGCGCGGCGGCATCGCTTCCCGCAGCTCGACGCTCCTGAGCCGTTCTATTCCCACGCCTTCACGGTGGTTCCGCTGGGGGACGCCGAGGGCCGGCCGTTCGGGGCACTGGGTGTGGGCTTCGAGGACGAACGCCGGCTGCGCCGCCACGATGCCCAGCTCCTCCAGGACGTCGCGGCCCAGTGTGCGCTGGCGCTCGACCGGGCGCGCTTGGCGGTGGCGGCGGAGCGCGACCAGGAGCGGCTGCGGTTCCTCGATCGGCTCAGCGGGACGCTGTCGAGCACGCTGGGGCTGGACGCCACGCTGAACGAGCTCGCCGGGCTCGCGGTTCCGCAGATCGCCGACTGGTGCGTCGTCCGCCTCGTCAAGTCGGCCACGAACCCGAGACCGATCGTCGGCGCCGCACACGTCGATCCGGAGCGGCTGGACGCCATGCGCAGCCTGGCCGAGCGGATCCCGGGCGACCTCGAACACGTCGACCACCTGGGCGAGGCGCTCCAGGCAGGCCGGCCATTGATTCGCGGCTCGCAGGCCGCGCAGGTGCTGCGACCGATGATCGTCGACAACGACGCGCGCCGCGCCCTCGACGGGCTGGGCATCGACGGGCTGGCGATCTTTCCCCTGCGAGCACGGGGCCGGTTGCTGGGCGCGATCGCGTTCGGCAACCACAGGGGGCGGGCGTTGGCCGGCGACGACGTGGAGCTCGCCGAGTCGGTAGCGGCGCGCGCAGCAGTGATCGTCGACAACGCCCGCATGTTCGAGGAGCAGTCGGTGGTGGCCCGGGCGCTGCAGGACAGCCTGCTGCCCGGCAGCCTCCCCCAGATCCCCGGGATCGAGCTGGGCGCCCGCTACCGCGCAGCGGGTCGGGGGCTCGACGTGGGCGGCGACTTCTACGACGCCTTCCAGGCCGACGCCAACTGGTGGATCTTTGCGGTGGGGGACGTGTGCGGGCATGGCGTCGAGGCCGCGGCGACCACCGGGCTGGTGCGGCACACGATCCGCTCGTCGGCGATGGCCGGGGTGATGCCGTCCGCGATCCTGTTCCGCCTCAACCAGATGCTGCTGCGCCACACCGCGGAGTGGGCGAACACCAACGACAGCCCCGTGCCGATCAGCCCGCGGTTCTGCACGGTGCTGGTGGGGACCGCCCAGCCGACCTCGCGGGGCGTCGACCTCATCGTCTGTTCCGGGGGTCATCCGCTGCCGCTCGTCGGCCGCTCCGTCGGACGGGTCGAGCCGGTGGGCGTGCCGGGGACCCTGTTGGGGGTGACCGACGAGGTGAACCTCACCGACACGGTGGTTCACCTCGATCCCGGCGAGGCCCTCGTGTGCTACACGGACGGGCTCATCGATCGCCGCCGGGCCCGCTCGAGGGCGTTCGGCGAGGAGGGCGTGGTGAAGGCGATCTACCAGGGCAAGGGGATGTCCGCCACCCGGCTGGCCGAGCTCATCGAGTCGGCGGCGCTGGCCTTCGTCGACGACGACCCGACCGACGACATGGCCGTCCTCACGCTGCGAGCGACGCCGGGGTAGCCGGGGCCGGCCCGGGCCCCTGAGCGGCGGTGGTGCCGGCGGCGTAGCGGTCGACCGCGCGCTCGACCAGCCGCAGCCCATCGAGGCCGGGAAGGCCGTCGATCCGCTGGTCGATCCGGTGGGCGATGGCCCGACCACCGTCGTCGCCGAACAGCTCGCGCACCATGAACGCAACCTCGCTGCGCGGCATCACGCCTGCGCCCACCGGCCGCCACAGCCGGCGCAGGGCGGCCCGGCACAGCTGCCGGGCCCGGCGGCTGCCCGACAGGCGGCGCTCGGCCTCGGCGGCGTAGAAGGCGATGTGCCGGCCCTCCTGGCGCATGATGCGCGACAGCAGGTCGGTGAGGACGGGATGCCGGGCCCGGTCGATCAGCCGGGCGTAGCCGGCCTGGGTCGTCCACTCGTTCACGGCCCCCCAGGCCATGTGCACGGCGGGGAAGGTGTCGCCGGCCACCGTCGAACCCAGGGCGTGGAGCATCGGTGAGAGCCGGTCGCGGACCCCGAGACGGCGCCGCAGTTCGGCGATGCGCCCCGCACCGTGGGCCTCGTCGTGGGCTGCGAGCACGCGGCCGATGGCCTGCCCGTGCCACATCTCCTCGTAGCTCCAGACGGTGAGGAACGTGGTGATGTCCGGGTCGCGGTGCGCCGGGGTCACCAGCAGGTCGCGCAGGTAGCACACCGTGTGGTGCTCGATGTCGTGCATGTAGTGCAGGCAGCGGATCGCGCGCGCCGGCAGGGGCCGATCCCGGAAGGCGTCGAAGTCGATGCCGGAGAGATCGACGGGTCCGGCCCGGTCACGGTAACGGTCGACGTCTACTCGCATGCCCCCGGTTCGGAGCCGGGGGCGGGCCCGGATGACGGTCAGGTGGCCTGGCCCTGGGCGACGATCTGGTCGGGCGTCGGCGAGACGGCCCCGCCCGCCGCCTCGGCGGAGATCGCCATCGTGGTGGTGCCGGCGGGGACCGCCACCGAGGTGACCGCCGTCGTGCCGTCTCCGAGTGTCCCCAGCGAGATCGGCTGGTCACCGTCGAGCTGCCAGAGCTGGTAGGTGCGCCCCTCCTCGAGCGTGGGCAGGTCGTCAGCGAGGAAGTACCCGGTGCCCGTGTCGGTGACCACCACCCGGGCGACCGCCTCGCCGTCGGGGGTTGCCAGCGTGGCGACCGGATCACCGGCGTTGATCGCATCCTGCGCGTTGTCGGCCAGGCTGCTGGGCGCTTCGCCTCTGTCGCCGAGCACGTAGCCGATGCCGATCGCGGCCGCCACCAGGACCACGGCCGCGGCGGCCAAGCCTGCGATCCTCTCCCACGGCCGTCGCCTGGCGAGGTGGCGCGGGCTGGAGGGAGCACCCCCGCGGCGCCGGCGGGGCTCGGCCGCGGGAGCGTCCGGATGGGGGACCGCCTCGAGCCGCGGTCGATCCAGGACCTCGTCGCCCTCGGCGATGATCGACTCGGAGATCCGCGCCCACACGGCCGGTGACGCCGGTTCGTCGGGCGTGAGCCGGGCGAGCGTGGCGAGGTGGCCGTCCAGCTCCGCCTGGCACACGGGGCACTCGGCGAGGTGGGCCTCGACGACCGCCCGCTCGTCGGGCTCGAGGCCGTCGAGCGCGTAGACGGCGATCTCGTCGAACGGATGCTGTTCAGCGCTGCTCATCCGCTCGCCTCCGGCTCGCCGATGAGCAATCGCCGCTTCGCGGCGAGGGCACTGTGCCGATGGTTCGTTCGCACTTCGTGCTCGCTCACGGCCGCACCCCCTCGACGTCCAGCGCCCGGCGCAGGCTCGAAAGGCCGGATCGGATGCGGCTCTTCACGGTCCCCTCGGGCAGGCCCAGCATCTGCGCCGTGTCCCGGTAGGAGCGGTCACCGAAGTAGGCGAGCAGGATGGGCTCCCGTTCGGGGGCGGGCAGCCGATGCACGGCCCGGCGCACCTCGTCGGCCAGGGCTGCGGTGTGCACCACGGACTCCACCTCGTCAACCGCCATAGGCGACAGCGCCGCCTCGTGCTCCTGCCGGCGACGCAGGGCGGACTCCGACCTGACCACGTCGACGCTCCGGCGATGGGTCAGCGCCAGCAGCCACGCGCGGAGGCCACCCCGTTCGGGGTCGTAGCGCTCGGGCGAGCGCCAGAGGTCGGTGAACACCGTCTGGCAGACCTCTTCGGCCCGGTGGGCATCCCTGGTCACCCGCCGGGCGAGCGCCATCACTGCGCCGCCGTGCCGCCGGAAGAGCTCCTCCAGCGCCGCCATGCTGTTGCGGCCAACGGCGATCACGAGGCTCGCATCGCTCGATTGGGAGATGCTCTCGTACACGCCTTTCCTCCCCGGCGCCGAAACCGTACCCGGCGTGCGACTGTGCGCGGGCGTCCGGCAACGGAGCGCGACCGTCCCGGGGCCGGGTTGCCTGGACAGCGGGGGGACCGGCCCCGGGACAGGGGGGAGAGGGATGTGACTTGTGCCGGCCGTTGGCTGCAGCCGCCGCCGGGCGGCGGACGGGTCTCGGGCTCGGATGCCTGTGGTGGGTGCTGCCGCGACACGTGATCCCGCACATCAGCGCCCGACAGCACCCTGTGTGCGGTATTCGGAGCCAGGGGCCCGCGCGGATGTCAGTTCGCCGGAAAAAACCGACGGCCCCACCGGGCGGCGGGGCCGTCGGGTCGGCCGGGCGATCCGCGGTCGCTCAGGCGCTGGTGATGAAGGCCTCGAGCGCGTCGCGGGCCACGTCGTCGTGCACCTGGGACGGCGGCGACTTCATGAAGTACTGGCAGGCGGGCAGCACCGGTCCGCCGATGCCCCGGTCGAGAGCCAGCTTGGCGCAGCGGACGGCGTCGATGATCACGCCGGCCGAGTTGGGCGAATCGTGGACCTCGAGCTTGAGCTCGACCGTGAGGGGCACGTCCCCGAAGTTGCGGCCCTCGACGCGGATGAACGCCCACTTGCGGTCCTCGAGCCACGGCACGTGATCCGAAGGACCGATGTGCACGTCGTGATCGCTGATGCCCGCCTCGATCTGGCTCGTGACCGACTGCGTCTTCGACACCTTCTTCGACTTCAGCCGCGACCGCTCCAGCATGTTCATGAAGTCCATGTTTCCGCCGAAGTTGAGCTGGTATGTGTGGTCGATGGTGGTGCCCCGGTCCTCGAACAGCCGCGCCAGGGTGCGGTGGACGATGGTGGCGCCCACCTGCGACTTGATGTCGTCGCCGACGATCGGCACCCCCGCCGCCCGGAAGCGTTCCGCCCACTCCGGGTCGGAGGCGATGAAGACCGGGATGGCGTTGACGAAGGCGACGCCGGCGTCGAGGCACGCCTGCGCGTAGTGCTTCTGGGCGTGCTCGGACCCGACCGGGAGGTACGCGACCAGCACGTCGGCGCGGGCATCACGGAGCGCCTGCGCAACGTCGACCGGCTCCTTCGGCGACTCCTCGCACTCCTGGCGGTAGAACTCGCCGAACCCGTCGAGCGTCGGGCCCCGCTGGACCCGGACGCCCAGGTCGTGGACGTCGGCGAAGCGAACGGTGTTGTTGCGGCCCGCGGCGATGGCCTTGGAGAGGTCGACGCCCACCTTGTCGGCGTCGACGTCGAACGCGGCCACGACCTCGATGTCACGGATGTGATAGCCGCCGAGGTCGACGTGCATCAGACCCGGCACCTGGTCGGCGGGATCGGCGTGGCGGTAGTACTCGATGCCCTGAACCAGCGAGCTGGCGCAGTTGCCCACGCCGGCGATGGCGAGACGGATCTTGCTCATGGGTTTCCTCCGGGTTGGGTATCGGCGCCGGAACCTGCTGCGGGCACCGTTGCCCGCTCCTCGACGATGAGGCTGTCCAGCCAGGCCAGGTCGGCGGCGATGGCGGCGGTGTCGCGCTCGACGAGCGAGCGCAGGTAGGTGTTGACCCGGCCGTCGGCTCGGGTCGGGTTGCGCCGTAGGTCACGGCGGCGGATCAGCTCGGTGCGCCGGCGCTCGAACAGCTCGAGTCGCTCGGCGGGGCCGAGATTGCGGCAGAACGCGACCCGCAGGGCGAAGGTGCGGTCGTCGGTCACGTCCGGATCGACGAGGAGCTCGTGCATCCGGCGTCGCCCTGCGTCGGTGATGCCGTAGACCTTCTTGCCCCGGGACCCCCGGCCGGCTTCCCGCACGGCGTTGCCGGCCTGGCGGAGCTGGGCCCTGAACGCCGCCAGCTCGCCGACGAGTGATCCGCTCATCGGCGCCGCGGGGGCGGGGGAGGCGGGTCGGTTGGTGACGGCCTTGACGAGACCCGCCTTCTCGAGGCGGGCCAGCGCGGGATACAGCGACCCGAACGACACAGCCAGGCCCATGCCCGGCAGGTCGCCCAGCCGCTTGCGCAGCTCGTAACCGTGCAGATCGGTCTCGTCGAGGAGCCCGAGGATGGCGAGGTCGAACATTTCGTGCCCGTTGGTCGTGGAGTGAATCTTGGTAGAACGAATCGTCATATCGGATCGATATAACGACGGTGCAGTCTGCCCGCCGTTCGCCCGAACGTCAACCTCCGGACATCAGATCCCGAGGAGCCCGAGCGAGCTCGGCACCGCCTGGTCGCGGGGTGCCGGCCTCCGCCGATACGCGGGGCGACCGTCGGGGCGTCGGTCCGGGCGCACCGCTAGCGTTGCGGGGCATGAGCTTCCGACCGGAGGCCATCCGAGGATCGAGCAGCAGCGGCGCCGTCGTCGACTATCGGCTGACGCGGCAGTCGGTGGTGCAGCAGTACCGCAAGGGCCGCCTCTCGCGCCTGGACGTCTGCGACGCCCATCCGGAGTTGCGCCGGGCGGCGACCATGGCCAGCCGGCCCACCGACGAGGCATGCCCGATCTGCGAGGAGGCGCAGGTGGTGCTCGTCACCTACGCCTTCGGCCCGCGCCTGCCCGCTGGCGGGCGCTGCATAACGACGGCGCGGGAGATGGCCAAGCTCTCCCGGGGCTCCGCCACCTTCACCTGCTACGTGGTGGAGGTGTGCCCGGAGTGCGCCTGGAACCACCTCAGCCGGGCCTTCCAGGTCGGCGGCGGCTGACACGCCGGCCGCGCCGGCGGCGGGGTGACGTGGCCGGCCTCGTCCGGTCCCGGTAGTCTTCGGGCCTCGGCATGGCTGGAGGACCGATCCACGACACCCGCTCGTCCGGCGCGCGCTCCCGCCCGAGCCCCGGCGCCGACGGGACCCGTGTTCGACGCCCCGACCCCCGCGGCGGGCCGCCCCCGCGCGCCCAGGCGGGTTCTCCCTGGCCAGGGCCACAGTCCCCGGTTCGCTCTCCCGCACCCACAGGGCCCCGCGGCCGACCGAACGGCGGCAGCCGTGGGCCTCGGCGCCCCGGTCCCGACCCGCGCGATCCTGCCAACGGCGCGGGCGGCCTGGCCGACCCCTGGGGCCGGCGGGGCCCGGGTGGAGGTGGTGGTGGCCGGGGCAACGGCCGCGGCGGCGGTGGGGGACCGGGTGGTCCGAGCGGCTACGGAGGCTGGGACGACCCCGGTGGTCCCGCAGGCGGACACCCAGGTGGCGCCGGCTGGCCCGGCGGCCCGGGTGACGACCCCGCCACGGGCCGACGTGTGCGGCGCCGTGAGCGCCACAAGCGCAGCCTCGTGTGGCGGCTCCGTCGCCCCCTCTTCCTGCTGGGCCTGGCGATGTTGGCGGCGTTCGTCGGCGTCGGGGTGCTCTTCGCCCAGACCGAGCTGCCCCAGGTGGAGGCCCTCACGCAGTCGAGCTACATCTGCGCCGCCGATGTGCAGGCGGGCAAGTGCACGGCGCAGAACGCCATGGCCCGCATGGCCGCCAAGGTGGGCGACGACGACGGCGACCGGATCAACGTCTCGTACGAGCAGCTCCCGAAGGTCATGGTCGACGCGGTCATCGCCACCGAAGACCGCGACTTCTTCGTGCACCAGGGCATCGATCCGGTTGCCATCAGCCGGGCCCTCTACCGCGACATGCGGGGTGAGGGCGTGCAGCAGGGTGGGTCCACGATCACCCAGCAGTACGTGAAGAACGCGTTCGACCTCACCCGCGAGAAGTCGATCACGCGCAAGATCAACGAGGCCGTGCTCAGCGTCAAGCTCGAGCGGGAGATGTCCAAGCAGGACATCCTCGAGGGCTACCTCAACACGATCTACTTCGGCCGGGGCGCGTACGGCGTGGGCGCCGCCAGCCAGGCCTACTTCGGCCTCGACGTGCGCGATCCGAAGTTCGGCGTCGCCGAGGCCGCCTTCCTGGCGGGCCTGATCCGGGCCCCCAACCTGGCCGAGCCGAGCAAGCACCCCGAGGAGGCCGTCCGCCGGCGCCAGACGGCCCTGGAGGCGATGCAGGACGAGGGCTACATCACGGCGGAGCAGGCCGAGGCCGCCAACGCCCTGCCGCTGGCCGAGCCGTACGTGCGGCCGTTCGGCAGCCTGAAGTTGACCGACACCCTGCGGGGCGCCCGGGACCCCGGCTACATCGGCACCGACTACGTCACCGGCTACGTGAAGGAGGAGCTGGTCCGCCTCGGCTTCAGCGAGCAGGACATCACCAGCGGCGGCCTGCGCGTCTACACCTCCCTCAACTACGACTTGCAGACGGCCGCCTGGCAGGCGGTTGGCGGCACCCTCGTGAACCCCAACGACCCCGAGGCGGCGCTCGTCGCCGTCGACGACCAGGGCCTGGTCCGGGCCATGGTCGGCAGCCGTAACCACTACGACGGCGCTGCGCACGCCAACAACTACGCCGTTCGGGGCATGGGGTCCGAGGGCCGGCAGACCGGATCCATCGCGAAGCCGCTGGCGCTCGCCGAGGCCATCAGGCGGGGCTTCTCGCTGGAGTCGCGCTTCGACGCCGAGGGGACCATGACCTTCGACTCGCCCGAGGCGCTCGACGCCGTCGGCAAGCCGTGGAAGGTGAGCAACTACTCCGAGAGCGACGCCGGCGTCCTCGACCTCATGGAGGCGACCAAGCAGTCGTCCAACACCTTCTTCGCCCAGTTGATGCTCGAGATCGGGCCCCAGAGCGTGGCCGACCTGGCCGAGCAGCTCGGCATCGGCGGCGGGGAGCAGCTCGCGCCCAACGCCTCGATGGTGCTCGGCACGACGTCGGCGTCGCCCCTGGAGATGGCGGGGATGTACTCGACGTTCGCCAACCGCGGCGTCTACAAGGCGCCCGAGATCGTCACCCGGGTCGAGCGCGTGGACCAGGATGGCAAGCCGACAGTGGCCTACGAGCGCCAGGTCACCCAGCGCCAGGTGCTGTCGCCCGAGCAGGCCGACCTCGTCACCCACGCCCTGCAGGGCCCGCTCGAGGACGGAGGCACCGGCCACCGTGCCAACCTGGGCAAGCCGGCCGCAGGCAAGACCGGGACCGCCCAGCACAACTGGGATGCGTGGTTCGCGGGCTACGTCCCCAAGCTCACGGCGGTCGTCTGGATGGGCTACCCACAGGGCAGCATCCCGATGGAGAACATCGAGGGCTTCTCGACCGTCACCGGCGGCTCGCTCCCGGCCGAGATCTGGCGGCGGTTCATGGAGGTCGCGACCGGCAACACCAGTGACCAGTTCGTCGAGCCGACGGCCGAGCAGATCGCCGCCGGAACCGTCATCAACGAGGGCAAGCTGCACACGGCCGACGAGACCACGACCACCCAGCCCCAGAACCCGTTCCCCTTCCCGCGGCCCGGCGACCAGGACGGCGACGGCGGTGGTGGCGGCGGTGGTGGCGGTGGCGGCGGCCGGAACACGACGAC
>DATFVX010000175.1:0-4529 GCA_035259985.1 Acidimicrobiales bacterium
GCGCCGAGCTGGCGCACCACCATGGCCTGGTCAACAGGCTGGTCGAGCCCGGGCAGGCACTGGACGCCGCGATGGCCCTGGCCGAGCAGATCTGCGCCAACGCACCCCTCGCCGTCCGCGCCAGCCGCCAGGTCGTGGTCGAGGCGACGCAGGCGCCCGACGAGGTGGGCTGGAAGATGTCGCTGGACGCCATGGCCGGCGCCATCGGGAGCGAGGACTTCAGCGAGGGCCTGACCGCGTTCATCGAGAAGCGGCCGCCCCAGTGGACGGGCCGCTAGTGGGCCCTCGCGGAAGTCATCGTGGCGTCTCGACGGCGTCGGCCTGCGGGCTGGTCGTGTGGCCCGCTGCCGAGGGCATGAGTTCCACCCGGCCCAGCCCGAGGTCATGGGTTCCGGGCCCGGAACCCATGACCTCGCCCTGCCCGCCACGGAACCCATGACCTCGAGGATGCCCGGCCACGACCGGCCCGGAGTCCAGCACTCAGCGCTGATCGGGCCGCAGCACACCGTGGGTCGTCAGGAACTCGGCAAGCCCGTCGACGAGCGGCCAGGCCGCCACGTCGGCGAGCGGGACCCAGGCGACCTCGCCGGCGTCGTCACCGGCGCGGGCTCGGTCGGGCGGGTCCACCACGGTGACCAGGAAGTCGAGGATCACGTAGTGGTAGCCGTCGCCGATCCTCTCGACCCACCCCACGACGTCACCGCAGGTGGCGCGCAGGCCCGTTTCCTCGCGCAGCTCGCGGACGGCGGCTGACCTCAGCGTCTCCCCCGGCTCCACCCGCCCGCCCGGCACCGACCACCTGCCGAGCCCGGGTTCCGCGGCGCGCCGCACCAGGAGCAGCCGGCCATCGACCACCGCCACCGCACCCGCGCACACCTCGGGCCGCGGGGAGGTCCCGCCCATCACGAGAGCGGTCGGTGCACCACGATGGCCCGGGCCACCAGGCCGAACGACTCGAAGAAGTTCTTGGTCTCCCGGTCACCCGGCAGCGCCAGGCTGTCGACCCCGAAGCAGCCCCGGGCCCGGCACCAGTCGATCAGGTGATTCATGAGCGTCTCGCCCACGCCGACGGCGCGGGCGCCCGGATCGACGTAGATGTCGTCGATCACCCCGAGCAACCCCCCGTCGACGAGCTTCTCGAGCCGCACCACGCCGTAGCCGACCACCACGGCGTCGAGCGTCCCGACCGCCACCTCGTGGTCGGGGGACCCGAGGGCCGACCGCAACGCCGCCTCCGCGGGCGCCGGCCGTCCCTCCCGGCGCGCCCACAGGGCCCCACCCTTCTGGCCGAGCTTCTCCTCGATCGCGGCGCCGGCCAGCGCCACCACGTAGGGGATGTCCGCCTCCTGGGCCGTGCGAGCCGCCTCCTCCGGCGTGGTGCGCGGGGGGCGCTCAGGCGCGGCGGTCATTGCAACTGGGCGACCTTGTTGAGGATCGTCTTGCGGCCGCGATGCGCCGCCTCGTAGGCCCGGACCGCCTCGAGCTCTTCGAGGGTCAGGCCCGGCAGCCGGGTGACGACCTGCGAGGCCGACAGGCTGTCGTAGTCGGTGATGGCGAGGTCGTCGACATCGGGGCCAAGGTCCGATGGCTCGACGGCGGCGGCGGGCCCCCGCTCGGCGCGGCCGGCGGTGGGCCGGGGTTCACGCGTGTCGCTGCCGTCGCCGCCGCGATCCCCGTCGTCGGCGGGCAGGACGCCGAGCGCCCGGAGGAGCCCGGTGGTCTGCTCCTCGAATCCGGCCATGCGGCGGCGCACCTCGGCTTCGCCTTGGCGGACCGCGAACTGACCGAAGAGCCGGGCGTTGCGCGTGTGCACGCGACCCTGCTCGGCAAGCTTGGGCAACAGCGTCGGGGC
The DNA here is from genome assembly GCA_035259985.1 of Acidimicrobiales bacterium. GTDB lineage: Bacteria > Actinomycetota > Acidimicrobiia > Acidimicrobiales > VFJN01 > DASQUK01. The sequence goes on from DATFVX010000175.1 coordinate 1,853, forward strand.
CTCGAAGAACAGCCCGATGGGCACGTAGACGAGCAGGTCGGCGAGCTGGTCGGCAGCTGTCCTCTCATCGTTGTCGGTCACTGAACGATCCTCCCAGGTGCGAACGCGGGGCAGCCAGCCCGGCGACCTCACACGCAGTCGGTGCAGAGCATCAGGTCCGGATCGGCGAGCTGGCTCGGGTGCTTGACCAGGAAGCACGACTGGCAGACGAACTCGCCCGGGCGCTTGGGCTGGATGCGTCCCGTGCCGTCGCCCCGCTCGTCGGTCTCCGGTTGCTCCTCGTCGTCCTCCTCCTCGCCGTCGTCGGGTTGCGCAGCGATGCGGTCCTTGAGGATGGTGTCGAGGTCGGCCTCGACGTCATCGGGATCGACGTCGTCGTCGTCCTCTTCTTCCTCGTCGTCGTCGGCGCGGCGAGTCTTGGTGGCGGGCGCCTTCGGCTTGGGCGCGGGCTCGAGCTGGACTTCCTCTTCTTCCTCCTCGTCGTCGAGCTCCTCGAACTCCTCATCGTCGGTGAGGTCGTCCTCGTCGGCGACGAGCGCCTCGTCGAGGTCCTCGGGCTCGGCCGCGAATTCTTCTTCCTCGTCGAGGTCCTCCTCGTCGAATTCCTTGTCTTCAGTCTCTTCGTCAGCCATCAGGTCCCTTCACCATGCGGCCCAGCGCGGCCGGATCATAGGCACGCCACCCAACACACCGAGAGTCGGCTATATGCCCGCCCACTGGGGAGTGTCGATCCGGGCGGTGATCCTGTTCACAGGCGGCCGCGCGGCCGGTCAGGGTACCGACCGGCGGCACCACCCGTTAGTGACAGTCGTCACACCAGGGCGGTACGGGATCGCTTGGACCGCGCTAGCGAGAGGCGCGCCGCTGTTCGGCGCGGCGCTCGGACGCGAGCCGCTCCAGGTCGGGCTCGGGGGAGTGATCGGCGTACCGCATCGCCTCGGCCACGGCCCGGTGGCCGGCCTGCTCGGCGATCAGCCGGTGCATCTCTTGGGCCACGGCGCGGTATGCGGGGTGGCCCTGGGGCGTGGTGCGAAGCTCGATCAGGTGCATGGCCTCGCGGGCGTTCATCTCCATGACGAAGCGGATCCGGTATGCCAGCGCCACGGCGTAGGGCGCATGCACGGGGAAGCGCTCGGCGAGCGCGTCGTGCAGGGCGGCCGAACGCTCCATCGCCTCGTCGAACGTGGCCGTGAGGCCCGCGAGGTCGACGGCCTCGGGCCGGGTGTAGCCGTGGCGAGGCGACAGCGGCTGCCATTCGATCGTCAGGAGCCGGTGCCTCTGCAGGTCGCGAAAGGCGCCGTAGTCGGCCAGGATGTCGAACCGGTAGCTCGGCCGCTCGAAGGCGCGCCCGGGGCGCTGGCGGCGATTGGTCCGGTCGCCCACGTACGCCCGCACGACGGCGAGGCGTTCGTCCACCGACATGGCGCGGACGCGGGCCTCGATGTCGTCGTGGGCCAGCCGGGCGTAGGGGTAGAGCATCGAGGCGACGAGCTTGACCTCGGCATCGGGGTCGAAGTCGACCAGACGCACGCTCGCCGCCTCGTCGCCTCGGGGCTCGTCGGGGAACAGCTGCGCCGCCAGCTCCTCCATGTGCGTACGTGTGCCGGCCAGGTAGGTGCTGGCCGCCACGCCCCGGTCGGTGAGGTCAACCCGCTTGAGGAAGCTGGGGATCACCTTGCGCAGCTCGGTGAGCATCAGGTCGGCGTAGCTGCGGGCCTCGGGCAGGGGGTGGGCGCGCATGCGCAGCAGCAGCGACTCGTACCCCTGGCCGGTGCCGTAGATGCCGACGTTGGACAGCGAGGCGGCCGGCAACACGCCGCGCACGGCGTCGAGGGACTTGGCCTTCAGGGCCTGCCGGTAGATGAAGTCGCTGTCCTCCGGGTCCTTGGGAAAGCGCTCGCGGAAGAAGTCGGACATCGTCGCCGCCAGCTCGCCGTAGGTGTCGAACAGCCGGTCGAGGTCGCCGACGTAGCGCAGGCCGAGGTGGCTGCCGACCACCGCGGGGTCCCGGTGGTAGCGGTAGCGGCCGCCGATGCGGGCGTCGTAGGCGATGTAGCGGGTCGACTGCTCGAGGTACGACATCAGGCGGCCGCGCTCGAGGACCTTGGTCAGCAGGTTGGACGCCTGCTCGCAGGCCAGGTGCACGCCCCCCAGCTGCGCCACGGAGTCGTCGCCGTACTCGAGGAACACCCGGTCGTACAGCTCCTCGGCGCGCTGCAGGCCGACGGTGGCGTCGACCGACGCGTCGCCCGCGATGTCGAGGTCGCCGACGAACTCGTCGAGGAACAGCCGGCGCAGGCTCTTGGGCGAACGGGAGTAGCGGGCGAACAGGGCCCCCTTCACAACCTCCGGCAGGTTGACCAGCGCAAACACGGGACCGTCGAGGTTGGTGAAGTACCGCCTCAGGACGTCGGCTTCGGTAGGGGTGAACTCCTCGCTGACGTAGACAGTCATAGGAGGCTCAGCGGACAGGGCGCTCGGAAGGGCACCCCCGCGTGGGAATTTGCTGTTGGGTCGCAGCTCAACAGCTGGGCCTCCCGGAAACGCTGACCACGGTAAGCCAAGATGACCTGCCTATCCGCTGATGTCATAAGGGAGGCCGATCGTACGTTCAGCACCCGACCCAGCCGGGGATCCCGGCGTCGCCCGGGATCGAGTGGCCGCCCGGCTAGCGGCT
>DATFVX010000176.1:0-10205 GCA_035259985.1 Acidimicrobiales bacterium
CCGCCGGCAACGTTGGTCCTCTCTTCGCCGCCATCGCTGCGCAGACGCCGGTGCGCTTCACCTACCGGGGCGCCGAGCGCAGGGTCGACCCCTACCGGCTCGACTTCCTGCGGGGCCGCTGGTACCTCAGCGGCTTCGACCACACGCGCGACGACGAACGCGTGTACCGGCTCGACCGCTTCGAGAGCGGGGTGGAACGCCTCGGTGGGCCCCACTTCGAGCGGCCGGCAACGGCGGTGCCCGGTGGGGCGCTCGAGCCGTGGCAGATCGGGGAGGAGGACGCGGTCGAGGCCCAGGTGCTGGTCGACGCGGCCCAGGCGCCCTGGATCGTCCAGCATCTCGGCCCCGGCTCGGTGGCCGAGGAGCGCGCCGACGGGTCGGTGGTCGTGACGATGACGGTCACCAACCGGGACAGCTTCCGCTCGTTCGTGCTCACGTTTCTCGATCACGCCGAGGTGCTCGGGCCCGCGGAGCTCCGCGCCGACGTCGTCGGCTGGCTGGAGGCGCTGGCCGCGTGAGCACGCGAGCGCCGCAGGCGCCGGCCCGCACCAAGGCGTCCGACCGCGTGGCCCGGATGCTGGCGATGGTCCCCTGGATCGCGTCGCACGACGGCCCCACCGTCGACGAGATCTGCGAGCGCTTCCAGGTCGGCCGGCGCAAGCTCCTCGAGGACCTCGAGGTGCTCTCGCTGGTCGGCGTGCCTCCGTACACCCCCGACACCCTGATCGAGGTCACCATCGAGGGCGACCGCGTGTGGCTGCGGTTCGCCGACGTGTTCGCACGCCCCCTGCACCTCACCCCCGAGCAGGGGCTGGCGCTCGTGGTCGCCGGGCGCGCCTCCCAGGCACTCCCGGGCACCGACGCCGGGGGACCGCTGGCCACCGCGCTGGTCAAGGTGGCGGGGGTCCTCGGCGTCGACCCCGGCGACGCGGTCACGGTGGCGCTGGGGCAGACGCGCCCCGGCGTCCTCGACGAGCTGCGCCGGGCTGCGGCGGCCGGCCGCCGGGTCCGTCTGGACTACTACGCGTACAACCGCGACCAACGCACCACGCGAGACGTCGATCCCCATGCAGTCTTCGCCCACGAGGGTGCGTGGTACGTGCGCGCCTACTGCCATCAGGCGAAGGACCAGCGCTTGTTCCGCGTCGATCGCATCTACGGCGTCGACGTGCTGGACCAGACGTTCACCCCGCCGGCCGACCCCGAGACCGGCGACGTGTTCCGGCCGGGACCCGACACGCCGCGGGTGACGCTCGACCTCGCGCCTGCGGCCCGCTGGGTGGTCGAGACCTACCCGGTCGACGAGTCCGGCCCGGCGCCCGATGGCCGCCCCGGCTGGCTGCGGGTGCGCCTGTGGGTGTCGGCCACGCCCTGGCTCGAACGCCTGTTGGTGCGGCTGGGCCCCGACGCGCAGGTGGTCGACGCCGACGTTCCCGGGCTGGCCGACGCGGGCCGCGACGCCGCCCGGCGCATTCTCGGTCGTTATCGCCCACGAGCCGCAGGCGGCAGCGGGACAGTGCCGCGCTAGCCTCGGCGTGCCGTGCGTGACATGTCTCCCCCCTCTGGTCTCTCTGGCGACGATCAGGGTGATGGCTCCAGGGCCTCGGGTTACCCCCGAGCCTCGGGCGACCCCCGTGGCCCGGCTGACCCCGGCGCGCCCGGCGACCCCCATCCGCCCGGTGGCCCACGTGCACCGGGCATGCCGGGTCGACGCCCGCGGCGGATAGCGGCCGCCAGGGAGCTGTCGCACCAGCCTCGGCACCTCCGCTCGAACGGCAGCCGGACCGACGGCACCGACAACGGCCAGCGCGACAAGGTCGAAGACAAGGTCGACGATGACGCCACCGACGGCCACGACGGCGACGACGGTGGGGACGACGACGGCGGCAAGTCCCGGCGGCGCTGGCGCAGGACGATCCTCGAATGGCTGGGTGTCATCGGCGGCGGCATCGCCATCGCGCTGCTGGTCGAGGCCTTCCTCATCCAGGCGTTCTGGATCCCGTCACCCTCGATGGAGCCCACCCTCGACGTCGGCGACCGCGTGCTGGTGAACAAGCTGTCCTACAAGTTCCATGACGTCCACCGGGGTGACGTCGTGGTGTTCGAGCGCCCGCCGGGCGCGTCGACCGGCGAGAACGGCGAGATCAAGGACCTGATCAAGCGCGTCATCGCCATCGGCGGCGACACCGTCGAGGCCAAGGAGGGCGACGTCTACGTCAACGGCAAGCGCATCGAAGAGAACTACCTCGAGCCCGGCACGCCGACCGACAACCTGCCCCCCACGGAGATCCCCCAGGGTCACGTGTTCGTGATGGGCGACAACCGCACCAACAGCGAGGACAGCCGCATCTTCGGTCCGATCGACGAGGACGCCATCGTGGGACGCGCCTTCATCAGGGTCCTCCCGATCACGGACATCGGCTGGCTATGAGCCGCACCGGGCTCACGGGTAGAAGGCGATGAGCGCGTGAACCATCCGGTCGACGTGATCGCTGTACACCGCGTCGATGCCGGCGTCGAGCAACTCGGTCAGGACCCGCGGCGTCTGGGCGTCCCACCCGAACGCCAGCACGCCGAAGCGGTGGAACAGGGTCGTCAGGCCACCGGTCCAGTCCAGGTGGTGGAGGTTCACGGCGTCGATGCCCTTGGCCGCGAGCGTCGCCGCCCGGCGCTCGGCGCCCTCCTTGATCCGATCGAGCCGGGTGGAGTCCACGAGTCGCACGCCGTCGCAGCGACCCCGCCACTCCGCCACCTGCCGCCAGCTCGGATGGCACAGCCACAGGCGCTCCAGCGCCTCCCCGCCCGCGGCGCGGGCGACGGCGACCACCCGGTCGAACGCAGCGGCGTCCTTGACGTCGAGCGACACCTCGAGTGCCGTCCCGCACGCCGCGTACAGGTCCCCGAGGGTGGGGACATGATCCGGGAGCCGGGCGCGGGTGACCGAGGCGATCGCACGGCGACGCACCCGCCGGCCGACGGCGCCGCCGACCAGGCCGTCATGGTCGAGGACCGCCTCGCCGTCCGCGGTCAGCCAGACGTCGCTCTCCAGGCCGGTGGCCCCCAGGCGCTGGGCCAGGGTGAACGCCTCGATCGTATTTTCCGGCGCCTGGGCGCGCGCGCCGCGATGCGCGAACGCGATGGGTGGTTCCCTGAGGGCGGGCACACGGGTGGGCACGGGCATCCTCTCGGCGGCGATGGGACATCATCGGTGAGATGGCGTCATGATGTCTGGTTCGCCCCCTCCCGTGGGGGGAGCGAGCAGGGAGACACGGACAGATGGCGACCTTGATCAGAGCCACGTGCAGCGACTGCGGTGACGTCGAGCTGGGCACGCGCGACCTCGTCGTCCGGTTGTGCGAGACCAACGAGGCCGGCACGTACGTGTTCCGCTGTCCCAACTGCCTCCACCCGGTCGTGCGCCCGGCCGACCGGCCCACGATCGACCTGCTGATCTCCTCCGGCGTGCGCCTCGAGCTCTGGACGATCCCATCCGAGCTCGTCGAGCCCCGGCCGATCGGCCCACCGTTCACCCACGACGACCTGATCGACTTCCACGAGATGCTGGGCGCCAAGGGCTGGTTCGACGAGCTCCTGGCAGCCCACCGCCGCCGGCTCTAGCGGGGGCCGCCGGGAGGGCGCAATCGCAGGGTCGCGGCGGTGGCGGCCGGGGCGTGCGCAGGCGGATCTTCCTTGACGTGGGTATGTTCCCGGCCGAACCTTCACCCTGAGGAGGTCAGCGGCGGTGGTGCAGGGCGTGACGGGCGGGACCCGGTCGGGTGCGTGGGTCCGGGTGGCGGCGTGGACGTTCCACATCGCGCTGCCGGCTCTGGTCCTGTGGCTCCTGATCGCCCGGCCCCAGCTCGACCTGCGCTGGGAGAACCACCCGGCCCACTTCGGGCTCGTCCTCGGCACGGCGGTGCTCAACGTCGTGCTCGGCGTGCTGATGGCGGCGGCCGCAGGGCGGCGCTCCGACCCGCGGCTGTTGCTGGTGGCGTGGGCCTTCCTGATCGCGGCGGGGTTCCTGGGGTTGCACGCCCTGGCCACACCGGGCGTCCTCCTCGAGCAGCCCAACTCCGGCTTCGTGTTGGCCACACCGGTCGGCCTGTGCGTGGGGGGCCTCCTGGCGCTCGCATCGGGCATCGAGTGGTCGCCGACGGCGGCCGCCCGCCTGATCCGGCGGCGCTGGGCGCTCACCGCGTGCCTGATCGCGGCGATGGTGGCGTGGGCGCTCGTGTCCCTGGCGGGGTGGCCTCCGCTGGACGATCCGTTGCCGCCCGAGGAGGCACGGGGCCCACTGATCGCGCTGGCGTTCGGCGGCACGGCCCTGTACGGACTGGCGGCGTATCGGTACCTCGGCGTGCACCGCCGCCGCCCGGCCGTGGTGCTCCTGAGCCTCGTGACCGCATTCGCGCTCCTTGCACTGGCGATGTTCGCCATCGCCTACGGCCGGAACTGGCAGGCCTCGTGGTGGGAGTGGCACGTGCTCATGGGCGCCGCCTTCGGCTTCGTCGCCTACAGCGCATACGTGCAGTTCCAGCGCGAAGGCTCGGCACGCGGCCTGTTCGACAGCATCACGCTGGAACAGACCGTCGAGAGCATCCGCCGAGACCACCGGGCGGCGCTCGAGGAGCTCGTCGCGGCCATGGATGCGGAACGGCGGGATGGCGCGTCGCCCGACCTGGGCCGGGCCGCCAACCGGCTCGCCGATCGATTCGACCTCACCGAGCAGCAGGTCGCCGTGCTCGAGCGCGCGGCCGAGGCGCTCGGCACCGAGCGGGAGCAGGCCCGCCGCCTCGGCGGCCTGGTCGCCGTCGGGCGGGAGGCCAGCGTGATCCAGTCCGAGGGGGCGCTCGTCGCCCGGGCCCTCGCCGTGGGGCGCGCCGCGTTCCGCGGCCAGGACCTGGCGCTGGGCCTACTGCGCGACGGGAAGCCGACGCTCGTCGACGGGCAGGGCGCCGCCGACGACGACCAGCGGAGCGCCGCCCTGACGTCGCTCGCCCCCGTGGCGTCTCCCGACCGTCAGGTCCTCGTGGTCCCTCTCCAGGTGAAGGGCCGGGCCGCGGGCTTCCTCGAGGTGCGGAACCGCCGGGACGCGGGATTCGGCGACGCCGACACGGCGCTGCTCCAGTCGTTCGCCAGCCAGCTGTCGATCGCGCTCGAGAACGCCCGGCTGTACCACCAGATGGAGGGCCTCTTCCGCTCCTACATGTCGCCGTCGATGGCGACCGCGCTGATCGCGGATCCGGACCAGGCGGGCCTCGGCGGAACCATCGCCGAGGTTTCGGTCCTCATGGCGGACCTACGCGGCTTCACGCCGTTCTCCGAACGCACCCAGCCCGCCGAGGTCGTGGCGATGCTCAACGCCTACTACGGCGCCGTCGTGCCGGTCATCCTCGATCGGGGTGGCACCGTCACGCAGTTCGTCGGCGACGCGGTGATGGCGATCTTCAACGCGCCCGTCCGGCAGGACGACCACGCACGGCGGGCGGGCGCGGCGGGCCTGCGGCTGCACCGGGCGATCGACGAGGTGGCCGCCGGGCGGGCGGGGTGGCCCCGTTTCCGGGTCGGCATCAACACGGGGCCGGCGCTCGTCGGCAACGTCGGCAGCGCCGAGATGCGCAACTTCACCGCCGTCGGCGACACCACCAACGTGGCCGCCCGGCTGGAGGCGCTCGCGGAGCCCGGCCAGGTCGTGATCGGCCCCGTCACCCGCAGCCAGATCGGGGATGCGGCCGCCATCACCGCCCTCGGGGCCGTGCCCGTGAAGGGCCGCGAGCAGCCGGTCGACGCCTTCGTGCTCCGCGAGCTCCGCTAGTTGGGCCGCTCGTTACGAGCCGACCCACTAGGTTCGCGCCCGGTGAGCCTGCTCTGGACCGTTCCCGTGGTGGCGGCGGCCATCGGAACCGGGCTGGTGGCCGCACGGGCCAGGGCCCTGGAGGACGCCGCAGTGGGCCTGGCGATCGAGGTGCGGCGGCTCGGCGAGCTGCGGCGCCCGCTGACGAGCGTGACCGCGGGGCTGCGGCAGACCCGGGAGCGCGCCGAGGAGCTCTCCCGGCGGCACCCGGTATCCGCGCCGGCGCCGTGATCCGGGGAACCAACGCCCATACACTCGCACCATGTTCAACATCGGCGGCGGCGAGCTGCTGGTCATCGTGCTCATCGCGTTGATCGTGCTCGGCCCCCAGCGCCTTCCCGACGCCATGCGCACGTTCGGGCGGGTGGTGGGGGAGGTTCGTCGCATCTCGTCGGGGTTCCAGCAGGAGCTGCGCGACGCCTTCGAGGACAGCGACGTCGCCGATGACGCCGCCCGGCCGCGGCGCAAGGAGTCGGTGCCCCTGGCCGCGGCGGTGGCCGAGGCGAACCCCGACCTCGACGACGACCCCGGTGACGACGACGGCCACGAGGAACCCCCGGCGCCCTCGGATGGCCCATTCGAGCCCGAGCTCGAACCCGACGTCGACGACGCCGGCCGCGACACCAGCGTGGCGCCCGTGATCGCCGACGCGCTCGACGCCATCGTGGGCCCCGCGGACCGGCCGACATCCAAAGGGGCGCCGGCGCCCGAATCAGGGCCGGAGCTCGGTGACGAGCGCGCCGCCTCCTAGGAGACCGTCGTGAGCAAGCACCAAGTGCCGGCGAGCCATCAGTGATGAGCGCCGCAGAGAGAGTGTCGCCCGACCAGGGCATGACGCTCGTCGAGCATCTCAGCGAGCTGCGTCACCGGATCATCATCTGCGTCGTCGCCGTGGGCCTCGGGATGCTGGCGGGGTTCATCCTCTACCCGCAGATCTTCGATGTCCTCATCCAGCCCTACAAGGACATTGCGGGCTCGCATCCCACGATCGGCGACGGGAGGCTGCTCCAGACCGACCCCCTCGAGGGATTCAGCATCCGCATGCGGACGTCCGTGTACGCGGGCGTGGCGTTCGCCATGCCCGTGCTGCTGTGGCAGATCTGGCGATTCGTCAGCCCCGGCCTCTACGCCAACGAGAAGCGGTATGCGGTGCCGTTCGTGGTCTCCGCGCTCGTGCTGTTCGTGCTCGGCGCCACGCTCGCCTACTTCACGCTGCCCCGGGCCTTCGACTTCCTGATCAACATCGGCGGCGAGGGCTTCGTCACCGGTTACACGGCGGGCAAGTACTTCAGGCTGGTCACGTACATGATGCTGGCGTTCGGCGTCGGGTTCGAGTTCCCGATCGTGCTGATCTTCTTCCAGATGGCCGGCATCATCGAAACCGACACGCTGCGCCGGGTCCGTCGTTTCGCCATTGTCGGCATCTGCATCCTCGTGGCGGTGATCACGCCCTCCGGCGACCCCATCAGCATGCTCATGCTGTCCGTACCGATGGTCCTCTTCTACGAGATCGCCATCCTGATCGGCGCCTTCATCGGCAAGCGGCAGGCACACCGGGACGCGGCGTGACCGTCGTGCCCCCCGCGCCCGGCGTCGGGCCGGACGGCGCCGGAGGCGTCACGTACCCGTTCGAGCTCGACCCCTTCCAGCTCCGCGCCATCGCGGCGCTCGACGACGGCCGGTCGGTGCTGGTCGCCGCGCCCACGGGCTCGGGCAAGACGGTCGTGGCCGAGCACGCCGTGGCCCGGGCGCTGACAGACGGGGGCAAGGCGTTCTACACCACGCCCATCAAGGCGCTGTCGAACCAGAAGTTTGCCGACCTCGCCCGGCGGCACGGCGCCGACAGCGTCGGCCTCCTGACCGGGGACAACAGCATCAACGGCGACGCGCCGGTGGTCGTGATGACCACCGAGGTGCTGCGCAACATGATCTACGCCGGCTCTCCAGCGCTGGACGGGCTGCGGTTCGTGGTGCTCGACGAGGTCCACTACCTGCAGGACGCCTACCGCGGCCCCGTGTGGGAGGAGGTCATCATCCACCTGCCGTCCGAGGTGCGGCTGGTCTGCCTGTCGGCCACCGTCTCCAACGCCGAGGAGGTGGCCGAGTGGCTGGAGACGGTGCGGGGGCCGACCACGCTGGTCCTCGAGGAGCAGCGGCCGGTGGAACTGCGCAACCTGTACCTGGTCGGCGACCGCCAGAGCGAGCGGCCCCACCTGCTGCCGACGCTCATCGACGGGCGGCCGAACTCCGAGGCCGAGCGGCTCGACAACGACACCCTGCACGGGCGCGGGTCCCGCCGGGGGCCGCCGCGACGGTCACGACGGCGCTTCTTCACGCCCCGCAGGCCCGAGGTGATCGAGATGCTGGCGGAACGCGAGATGCTGCCGGCGCTCTACTTCATCTTCAGCCGGATGGGGTGCGAGGACGCCGTCACCGCCTGCCTCGATGCCGGGCTGCGGCTGACCACGCCCGACGAGCGGGCCCGCATCCGGGAGATCGTCGAGGAGCGGACGGCGGCGCTCACCGACGACGATCTCGACGTCCTGGGCTACGACCGCTGGGAGGCGGCGCTCGAGATGGGGCTGGCCGCCCACCACGCCGGCATGGTCCCGCCGTTCAAGGAGGCGGTGGAGGCCTGCTTCGTGGAGGGACTGGTCAAGGCCGTGTTCGCCACCGAGACCCTGGCGCTCGGGGTCAACATGCCGGCCCGCACGGTGGCGATCGAGCGGCTGACCAAGTTCACCGGCGAGGCCCGGGCGTTCCTGACGCCGGGGGAGTACACGCAGCTCACCGGCCGGGCCGGGCGGCGGGGCGTCGACGATCTCGGCTACGCCATCGTGCTGTGGTCGCCGTTCGTGCCCTTCGACCAGGTGGCCTCACTGGCGTCGAGCCGGACCTACGGCCTGCGCTCGGCCTTCCGGCCGACGTACAACATGGCCGCCAACCTCGTGCGGCGCTACGAGCCCTCGGACGCCCACCACCTGCTCAACCTGTCGTTCGCCCAGTTCCAGGCCGACCGGGCGGTCGTGCGGTTCGAGACCCGCATCGAGCGCCAGCAGGAGCGCATCGCCCGCCTGGAGCGCGAGGCCGCATGCGACCGCGGCGACATCGAGGACTACCGGGAGCTGCGCCAGGCCCACGGCGAAGCCCCGGCCGCGCGGCCGGCCGTGCCCGGGGCGGTCGAGTACGCGCTGTCGCGGCTCATGCCCGGCGACGTGGTCGAGGTGGCCGGCCGGCGGCTGGCGGTGTTGTCGGTCGCCTACCGCAAGGGCGGCGCCGTCAAGGTGCGCGGCATCGACGCCGACGGCGACCGCCTGACCGTGGGCGCCGACGACCTCGCGGAGCCGCCCGCGCGCCTCGGACGCGTGGAGATGCCCACGCCCTATGCGCCCAACAACCGGGCGTTCCAGCGCAAGCTGGCCGACGAGGTGAGGCGGGCCCGGCTGGCGCCGAGGCCCCCGCGCTCGGACGCGGCCGCCGGCCCCTCGGAGCCGGCCCCCGAGCCGGCGCCGCTGGTCGACCACCCGGTGCACCACTGCCCGGACCGGGACCGGCACCTGCGGGCGCTGGGCCAGCTGGACCGGGCGCGGCGCGAGCTGTCGGACATGCGACGCGAGGTCCGGTCGCGCACGGAGTCGCTGGCCCGCCGCTTCGACCGGGTGCTCCGGCTCCTCGAGGCCTGGGGCTACCTCGACGGCTGGGCGCTCACCCCCCGCGGCGAGGTGCTGGCCCGCACCTATCACGAGAGCGACCTGCTGGTCGCCGAGGCCATGGCCAGCGGCCTGCTCGACGACCTGGACCCGGCCGCCCTCGCCGGCCTGGTGTCGTGCTTCACCTACGAGCACCGGGGCCCGGGGCCGGCGCCGCCCGCCTGGTTCCCCTCGCGCCTCGTGCGCGGCCGTTCCGGCGAGCTCGACCGCCTGGCGGACGAGCTGCGGGCGGACGAGGAGGCGGCCGGACTGCCGGCCACCCGTCCGCCCGATCCCGGCTTCCTGGCGCTGGCCCACGCCTGGGCGGCGGGGGAGCCCCTGGGGGAGGTGCTCGGCGACGAGGACGTGTCGGGCGGGGACTTCGTCCGCAACATCAAGACGCTCATCGACCTCGTCCGCCAGATCGGCGAGGTCGCGCCCGATCGCGACACCGCGCGCGCTGCCCGCCAGGCCGCGGACGCGCTCCACCGCGGCGTGGTGTCGATCTCGTCGACGCTCGACGAGGTGGTGGGCGCGCCGGCGGCGCACGCGCTGGACGCGCCTTGACGATCCGGCGGGGCGAGGGCTGGGGGGAGCCCGGGACCCTGGCGGAGGACGGGGTCGTCGTGCGCAGCGACGCCGAGGCGCGGCGGGTCGTCGAG
>DATFVX010000177.1:0-10071 GCA_035259985.1 Acidimicrobiales bacterium
CCCTCGGAGTGGCGATCCTGCTCCCCGCGTGCGGCGGCGACGATGACGACGCGGGCGGGGACGCGGCCGCCGGCACCACAACGACGGTGGCCGCCGCCGGCGCCACCACCGCGACGACCGCCGCCGGCGCCACGACCACGACGACCGCCGCTCCGATCGAGGACACCGCGGTGCCCGACCCATGCACGGTGCTGGCCCCGCCGCAGCTGGCGCTGCTGGTGGGAGGGGATCCCGGGCCCGGCGAGACGTCTGCCTACGACCCGGAGCAGCGGAGGATCTGCAGCTACGGGACGGGCATGATCCTGGCGGTCGAGCTGGCCGACCACTACGACACGGCGATCGACCTCATCCGGGACGAGACCGGCGAGGACTCGGTCCATGAGGTGTCAGGCGTCGGGAACGCCGCGGTCTGGCAGGACATCGGCGACGGCGTGGGCCAGTTCATCGCCCAGGGTGACGACTACTTCGTCGGCGTCACGCTGCCGACCGGCGGGGAGGACGTCGGCCAGCTCGTGGCGGCGGCGATGCTGGCGGCGCTCTGAGAGGCCGAGCGGATCGGGACGCAGGTGAGGGGATCCGCTGGCGGGGCGCACGTCGTGCTCGTCGGGTCGATGGCGGTCGGCAAGACGACCGTCGGTCGGGCGCTGGCCGACCGGTTGGGCCGGCCGTTCCGCGACAGCGACGCCGACCTCGCGGCGACGCGCGGCCTCACCGGCCGCACGCTCGCCCAGCGCGAGGGGGTCGACGCCCTCCACCGCTGGGAGGCGCAGGACCTGCTGGACGCGCTGGCCGGGAGCGAGCCGGTCGTCGTGGCGGCGGCCGCCAGCGTGGTGGACGACGCCGCGTGCCTGGCCGCCCTGCGGGATCCGTTCGTCGTCTGGCTCCGGGCACCCGCCACCCTCCTGTCCCGCCGGATGGCGGGCGGCTCGGGGGCGGACGACCATCGCCGCCCCGTCGGCGACACCCTCGCCGTCGCCGCGCTCGAGGCGGAGCGGGCCCGCCGGTTCGGAGCGGTCGCCGACCTGACGGTCGACACGGTCACGAAAGGCACCGCGAGGAGCCCGGACGCGATCGTCGCGGCCATCGTCGAGGCGTTCCGGGCCACGCCGGGATGAACGTGCGGCGGTTGGCGACCCTATAGGGTCCGCTTCCACCGCAGGTTCAGGGGGTTGATCTCGTGGGACGCATCGTCGTCGGCGTCGACGGATCGGAGCACGCCCGCCGTGCGCTCGTCTGGGCGCACCACGAGGCGCAGCTGCGCGGTGACGAGCTGACCGCGGTCCTCGCCTGGGGCCTGTTCGACCAGCTGCACGCGGACGGTGGGACCTCGTTCGATCCGGACTACGGGCCCGCCGATGCCGCCGCTGCGCTCGACGCCACGGTTGCCGACACCCTCGGCGCCGACGCGGCCGCCGAGGTCCGGCGGGAGGCGGTCTGCGACCTGCCGGCCCGGGCGCTGCTCGACGTTGCCCGCGACGCCGACCTTCTGGTGGTCGGGCCGCGGGGACGCGGCGAGATGCGGGAACTGGTGCTCGGCTCCGTGACCCAGGCGTGCCTGCATCGCGCCCGCTGCCCGCTCGCCATCGTGCGGTCGAGCGACAAGCCCGCGGCTCCGAAGTCGGCGAGCGCCGACCAGCGCGTGGTCGTCGGGGTCGACGGGTCGGACGACTCGGCCCACGCCCTCCGCTGGGCCCTCGTCGACGCTCGCGTGCGGGGTGCGGTTGCGGCGGTCGTCCACGCGTGGCACCCACCGTTCTCGCTGTCGTTCGCGGCGGCCGCCGTGGACTTCCCGGCGTTCGAGGACGCCGCCTCCCGCCTCCTCGATCGGGTGGTCGACGCCGTCGAGCCCGAGTTCCGGGACGTGCCCGTCGAGCGGGTGCTCGTGTCCGGCTCCGCCACCGACGCGCTGCTCGGCGCGGCGCAGGACGCCGATGTGGTCGTGGTGGGAGGCCGCGGCGTCGGCGGCTTTCGCGGCCTGCTGCTCGGGTCGGTCAGCCAGCAGCTCGCCCACCATGCCCCCTGCCCGGTGGTCGTGGTCCCGTCGGCGGCCGCGAGGACGGCCCGCAGCTGAGGACCTTCGGCCCTGGTAGCCAGGGTCTCCCGGGCGCACGATCGAGCGATGGAAGTGGACCGCAACGGCCTGGAGGTGCTCAGCCCCGACGCCTGCCTGCGCCTGCTCGCGACCGCCACCATCGGGCGGGTCGGGGTCAGCAGCGGCGCGCTGCCGAGCGTCCTACCGGTGAACTTCCGGTTCGACGGCCGCCAGATCCTGATCCGGACTGGCGTGGGGACCAAGCTCGATGCGGCCGTCGACAATGCGGTCGTGGCGTTCGAGGTCGACGAGATCGATCCCGTGACGCACACGGGCTGGAGCGTGATGGTCACGGGCGTGGCGCGCGAGCTGACCGATCCCGGTGAGCTCGCCGGGGCCCAGGTGCCGCCGCTCGCCCGCTGGGCCCCAGGGGGCGAGGACCGTGTCATCGCGATCTCGACCGAGCTGGTGTCCGGGCGCCGCATCGTGCCCGGGCTGGCGGCGGCCCTGGGGGTCGACCGGCCATGATTGAGGCCGCGCCGGCGTGGCGCAATCGACCGAGAGGCACCAGCGTGACGATCAGGGTCTTTCTGCTCGACGACCACGAAGTCGTGCGGCGCGGCGTGCGGGACCTTCTGGAGGCCCAGAGCGACGGCGAAGTCGAGGTGGCCGGCGAGGCCGGCACGGCCGAGGAGGCCTACCGCCGGATCCCCGCCGTCAGGCCCGACGTCGCCATCCTCGACGTGCGCCTCCCCGACGGAGACGGGGTCGAGGTCTGCCGCGAGATCCGCTCACGCCACCCCGAGATCCGATGCCTCATGCTGACCTCGTTCGCCGACGACGAGGCCCTGTTCGACTCGATCATGGCCGGGGCCGCCGGCTACGTGCTCAAGCAGGTGCGCGGCAGCGATCTGGTCGACAGCGTCCGGCGGGTGGCGGCGGGCCAGTCGCTGCTCGACCCGTCGGTGACGGCCAAGGTGCTCGACCGCCTGCGCAAGGGCACGGACGACGACCCGGGGGTCGCCGAGCTCACCGAACAGGAGCGCAGGATCCTCGACCTGCTCGCCGAGGGCCTCACCAACCGCCAGATCGGCGAGCGCCTCTACCTCGCCGAGAAGACCGTCAAGAACTACGTGTCCAACCTGCTGATGAAGCTGGGCATGCACCGCCGCACGGAGGCCGCGGTCTACGCGGCCCGGCTGGCCGAGCGCCGCCGACGCCCTCAGGGCTGAGCGTCGGGCCTGAGACTCCGGGTCACGCCACCGGCACACGCCACTCGACGACGGTGCCCCTGGCGCCCGCGGGACCGATGGCGAACGAGCCGCCGCGGTCGGCGGCGCGCGCCGCCATGTTGTCGAGGCCGTGGCCCCGGGCCTGGTCGGGTGCCGGGGGCCCGACGCCGTCGTCCGTCACCCGCAGCACGAGCTCGGCGTCGTCGACCGCCAGCGTCACGTCGACCCGGCTAGCCCGGGCGTGCCGGGCGACGTTGCTGAGCGCCTCGCGCAGGGTCGCCAGCAGGTCCCCGGCGAGACCCTCCGGTGTTGAGCTGTCGACGGGGCCGTCGAAGAGCACGGTCGGCTCGAAGCCGAGCGCCGGGCCGGAGTCCCGGACCAGGTCGAGGACCTGGCTGCGGACGCCGGAGCGAGCGCGCCGCAGGGGCTCCAGGGCGAAGATGGCCGAGCGGATCTGCTTCACCGTCACGTCGAGGTCGTCGACTGCGGCCTCGACCCGGCGGGCGGCCCCCGCGGGGTCGCTGCCGATCAGGCCGGCGGCGCCCTGGAGGGAGAGCCCGGTGGCGAAGAGGCGCTGGATCACGCTGTCATGCAGGTCGCGGGCGATGCGCTCGCGGTCCTCGAGCAGCGCCAGCTCCTGGACGCGGGCGTGGAGGCGGGCGTTTTCGATGGCCACGCCGGCGGCGGCGGCCAGTCCGACGACCAGCTCCTCGTCGACGTCGGTGAACACCTCGGCCGAGGTCTTGTCGGTGAGGTACAGGTTGCCGAACACGTCGTCGCGCACGAGGATCGGCACGCCCAGGAAGGACCGCATCGCCGGGTGGTGGGGCGGGAACCCGTAGCTGTCGGGGTGCTCGCGCAGGTTGGGCAACCGCAGGGGCTTGGCGTCGAGGATGAGCAGCCCCAGGATGCCGTGACCCTCGGGGAGGTGTCCGATCGCGGAGCGGGTCTCCGCGTCGACGCCGACCGTGATGAACTGCGACAGCCGCGCTCCCGTGTCGTCGAGCACCCCGAGCGCCCCGTAGCGGGCGTCGACGAGGTCGACGGCGGCCTGAACGATGCGCTCGAGCATCGAGGGCAGGTCGAGGTCGCTTCCCACCGTGAGCACGGCGTCGAGCAGCCGGCTGCGGAGGCTGCGGGGACCTGCAAACTCGCTCATGGTCGTTTCAGGTTACGTGTCGTCGCAGGCGACCTTCCGGTGGGTGGTCCGTCCGATGTCGCGGCGAGGCCGTCACTCGCGTCGGATGCGCCGTCGTGCCAGCTTGCGGAGCTCGTCGGCCCAGAGGACCGCGCTGGCCAGCGCCGCGCAGGTCGCCCACTCACCGAGCGAGAGGGGTGTGGTGTCGAACGCGTCGTTGAGGAGGGGGACGTGGACCACTGCGACCTGCAGCGCGACCGATAGGGCGATGGCGGCCCAGAGCAGCGGGTTGGCGAACATCTGGCGGAACGCGGTGGTGCGATCGCTGCGGGCGTTGAAGCAGTTGTAGAGCTGTGCCAGCACCAGGGTGGTGAACGCCATGGTGCGGGCCTCGGTGATCGTGCCCGAACCCCCGATGAGCCCACCGGGCAGGTGGAGGTCGAGCGCGACCAGGGTCACGACCGCCATGACCAGGCCGATGAAGCCGATGCCGAGCTGCATGTCGGTGTCGATGACGCGGTCGGTCAGCCGCCGGGGCGACCAGGCCATCACGTCGTCGCGCGGCGGGTCGACGCCCAGCGCCAGTGCCGGGGCGGCGTCGGTGAGGAGGTTGATCCACAGGATCTGGGTCGCCAGCAGTGGGACGGCCACGCCCGAGCCCACGGTGTCGGTCAGGCCCAGCACGCCGGCCCCGACCACGCCCAGGAACATCGTGAGCACCTCACCGATGTTCGACGAGAGCAGGTAGCGGAGGAAGGTGCGGATGTTGGCGAAGATCGCCCGGCCCTCCCGCACCGCGGCCACGATCGTGGCGAAGTTGTCGTCGGCGAGCACCATGTCGGCCGCCTCGCGGGTCACGTCGGTGCCGGTGATGCCCATCGCTACGCCGATGTCGGCCGCACGCAGCGCGGGCGAGTCGTTCACCCCGTCGCCGGTCATGGCCACGATGTTCCCGTCGGCCTGCAGCGCATCGACGATCCGGAGCTTGTGCTCGGGGGCCACCCGGGCGAACACGGCCACGTCGCGCACGGCCCGGGCCAGCCCGCCGTCGTCGAACGCATCGATGTCCGCCCCGGTGAGTGCGCCGGCGCCGTCGGCGGCGATGCCGAGCTCGGACGCGATCCGGACGGCCGTGCGGGGATGGTCGCCGGTGATCATCATGATCCGCACCCCGGCGCCCTGAGCCTCGCCGATGGCCACCCTCGCCTCGGGGCGGGGCGGGTCGATGATGCCGACCATGCCCAGGTAGACGAGCTCCCGCTCGAGCGCCTCCCACGTTTCGGCCGGCCCGTCGGGCGATGCGGGCGGCGCCGGCGGCTCGATGTCGGGCAGCGGCCGGTACGCGACCGCCAGCGTGCGGAGCGCGAGGTCGGCCAGCCGTTCGACCTCGGCGGCGATCCGGGCCCGACGGTCATCGGTGAGCGCCCGCACCTCGCCCGCCACTCGTTCGTGGGTGCACCGAGCCAGGAGCACGTCGGGGGCGCCCTTGGTCACGACGTCGATGCGACCCTCCCGCTCGACGTCGGCCTCGAGGGTGCTCATGAGCTTGCGCTCGGATGTGAACGGAACCTCGCCGACCCGCTCGAAGCGCGCCTCGCGGGCCTCGGTGACGCCCAGCTTGGCCTCGGCGACCAGGAAGGCGGCCTCGGTGGGATCTCCCTGCACCGTCCATTCCCCGCCGTCCTCCCGCAGCACGGCGTCGTTCGCCAGGCTCCCGCCCGCCAGCACGAAGCGCACCTCGTCCGCCAACGCCGCGTCCGGCGTGCCGGCGTCGCCGGTGTCGCCGGCGCCGAGCGGGTGGCCGTTCGCCACGACCTCGCCTTCCGGCCGGTAACCCGTGCCGGTCACCTGAACCCCGCCCGACCCGGTGACGACCGTCGTCACCGTCATCTCGTTGCGCGTGAGCGTGCCGGTCTTGTCGGAGCAGATGACCGATGCCGAGCCCAGCGTCTCGACCGACGAGAGCTTCTTGACGATGGCGCGCTGCCGGGCCATGCGCTGGACCCCCAGCGCCAGCACGACCGACAGGATCGCGGGCAGGCCCTCGGGCACCGCCGCCACCGCCAGCGACACCCCGACGAGCAGGACGTCGACCAGGTCGGAGGCGCTGTTCACGTCCGAGGTCACGAGGATGGCGGCGATGACCACGACGGCGATGGCCACGACGGCGATGGCGAGCGTGCGCCCGACGCGCTCGACCTCCCGCTGGAGCGGTGTCGGTTCCTCCTCGGTGCGGCCGAGCAGCCGCGCGACGTGGCCCATCTCGGTGTCCATCCCGGTGGCGGTCACCACCGCGCGGCCGCGCCCCCGCGCCACTGCGGTCCCGCTGAACACCATGTCGACGCGATCCGCCAGGCCCACCTGACCCGTGAGCGTGGCCGCGTCCTTGAGGACCGGCTCGCTCTCCCCGGTCAGCGAGGCCTCGGCGACCGTGAGCGACGCCGCCTCCACGAGGCGGCCGTCGGCCGCCACGGCGTCTCCCTCTGCCAGCAGCAGCACGTCGCCGGGGACGATCTGGGTGGTCGGCACCCGCGTGGTCGCGCCGTCGCGCACCACCGTCGCGGACGCCGCCGCCATGCGCCGCAGGGCGGCCACCGCCTGCTCGGCGCGGGCCTCCTGCACGTAGCCGAGCACTGCGTTGGCCACCAGGATCAGCGAGATGACCGCCACCTCGAACGGCACGTCCTCGGCACCCTCCAGCAGCCACGCCACCAACGACACCGCGACCGCCGCCAGGAGCAGGTAGACGAGCGGGTCGCGGAACTGCTCCACCAGGTTGCGCCAGGCCGGCACCGGCTCCGCCGCTTCGAGCTCGTTGGGCCCTAGCCGGTCGAGGCGGTCCGCCGCCTCCACCTCCGTCAGCCCGTGGTCGACCTCGGTGCCGAGCCGTTCGGCCACCGCCGCTGCGTCCTCGCACCACGGCTGCGGCCCGGCCGCCGGGCTGGTCAGGCGATCGCTGGTCGACGCCACCGCCCCATGATCGCGACCCACGGGTCGCCCGGCAGGCTCGAAAGTCCGTTGGTAGCGCGGGCCTGTGACCTTCGGCCCTGCTCACGGGTGGCCCACGGACCCACACTGACAGTGGATTGAGACCCACCGGGTGGCTCACCGGCGAAAGGAGGCCGAGGTGTTCACCGTCAGGGTTCGAGACGTCATGACCGCACCCGCGGTCACGGTTGCGCCCGACACACCGTTCAAGGAGGTCGTCGACCTCATGCTCCGCCGCGGCATCGGTGCCATGCCGGTCGTGGACGCCACCGGCGCCGTGCTCGGCATCATCAGCGACGCCGACCTGATCGCCAGGCCGGCCCACGGCGGGCGCCGCCGCGGGATGCAGACCGCGGCCGGGATCATGAGCGCCCCCGCGGAGTGCGTCCAGCTGGACGACACGGTGCGCGACGTGGCCCGACGGATGCTCGAGAGCCGCCGCAAGCACTTCCCGGTCCTGGACGGCTCGCGTCGGCCCGTCGGGGTCGTCTCCCGCCGCGACCTGTTGCGGATGTTCGACCGGGGCGACGCCGAGCTCGCAGCCGAGGTGTCCGACGCGCTTGCCGAGGACGAGGTCCTGACCGGGCACGACCTCACCGTCGCCGCCCGGGACGGTGTGGTCACGATCGAGGGCACGGTGCGCCGGGCCGACGACATCGCATACGTGCGCCGCCTGGCGTGGATGGTGCCCTGCGTTGTCGACGTCGCCTGCCACCTGACCATCACCGACGCCACCGCGGACGACGGCGACGCGGACAGCCGTCCGGCGGCAGACCTGGACGAGCCCATGACCCGACGCATCGTCGTGGGCGTCGACGGGTCGGCCGCCTCGGGTCGCGCGTTTCGCTGGGCCGTCGCCCAGGCCCGGGCCTGGCGGGCGGAGGTTGAGGCGGTCCACGCCTGGACGATCCCGGACATGGGGGCCGATCCCCTCGCACAGGCGCTGGCCGACCCCGAGGAGCTCGAGGTGCAGGCGCGCCGGGAGCTCGGCCTCGTGGTCGACGGCGCCGACGACGCCGAGCGGGACGCCCCGGTCTTCCGGACCCTCGTGCGCGACGACCCGGTGAACGCCATCCTCGAGGCCGCCAAGGACGCCGACCTGCTCGTCATGGGCTCCCGCGGCCTGGGCGTGGACGGCGAGGCCGATCTCGGGCCGGTCGGCGCTCGGGTGATCCGGGAGGCGCGGTGCCCGGTCGTGGTCGTGCCCGCCGGTTGACGCTCCGGCTCGACGCGCGACCCTCCCGCGTGTCCGACCAGGCATGATCCTGTGA
Organism: Acidimicrobiales bacterium; assembly: GCA_035259985.1. Lineage (GTDB taxonomy): Bacteria > Actinomycetota > Acidimicrobiia > Acidimicrobiales > VFJN01 > DASQUK01. The sequence goes on from DATFVX010000177.1 coordinate 8,662, forward strand.
CGATGAACGCAGCCGCCCCCGACAGTGCCGCTGCGGCACTGGGACCCTGACGCCGTGGCATCGCCGAGACGCGTCACGGCCCTCGTGGCGGTGCTCGTGGTCGCCGCCGCGGCCACGGTCGCGATCCTGCTGACCCGCAGCAGTGGAAACGGAGCCGAGACCCCGTCCCCGGCAGCCCCATCCGTGCTGCCGCTCCTGGGGACCAGGGGCGAGGTTCCCGACCGGGCGGCGCTGGGCGTGAAGCTCGACAACACCGAGCGGGGTCGCCCCCAGACCGGCCTGGCGCAGGCCGACGTGGTGTTCGAGGAGATGGTGGAGGGCGGGCTGACCCGGCTCCTCGCCGTCTACCAGTCGCAGGATCCTGACTCTGTCGGTCCGGTCCGCTCGGCCCGGTCGACCGACCTGTTCATCCTCGCGGAGCTCGGAAGGCCCCTGTTCGCCTGGTCCGGCGCCAACCCCACGTTCGCCGCCGCGGTCGAGGCCGCCGACCTCCTCGATGTCGGCGTGGGTGCCGTCCCCGACGCCTACCACCGTGACCCGGACCGGCGCGCGCCGTACAACCTGTACGCGGCGCCGGCGCAGCTGCGCACGGCGGTGGCGGACGAAGACGCCGCGTCGGTGCCCCCGCAGCCGCTGTTCACGTACCGCGACGAGGGCGCGCCGCCCGCCGGTCCGGGCGTCGAACCGGCGAGGACGTTCCGATCCACCGGGGCCGGCGGCCTGAGCACGCGCATCGCCTGGGAGTGGGACGCCGGCTCCGGGACGTGGCTCCGCAGCCAGGACGGCACTCCCCACGTGGACAGCGACGGCCGCCGGATCGGGGTCGCCAACGTCCTCGTGCGCTTCACCCCCTACCGCGACAGTGGGGTGCGCGACTCGGTCGGCGCGGTCGTGCCCGAGGCGGACGCCGTCGGGGAGGGCGACGCATGGCTGCTCAGCGGCGGCCACCTCCAGCGGGGCCGGTGGTCGAAGCCATCGGCGGACGCGCCGACGACGTACGTGGACAGCGACGGCTCCCCGCTGCGGCTCGCGCCGGGGCAGACGTGGGTCGAGGTCCTGCCGCCGGGGTCCGGGGAGGCCGGCTGAGAGGGAGCGCCATTGGTGGCAGGATCCGACGCCATGGACATCGGACTGTTCGCACCCCTCGGCAACGGCAACGCCTCGGCGGAGCTCCTCCGGACGCTCGGACGGGAGGCGGAGGACCGGGGCTTCGAGTCGATCTGGGTTGCCGAGCACGTTGTGCTGTTCGACGACTACGCCTCGCAGTACCCGTACGCCGCCGACGGCCGCTTCCCCGCCGGCGGGGACGCCGGCCTGCTCGAGCCGCTCACGGCACTTACCTACCTGGCCGCCGTCACCGACCGGATCAGGCTCGGCACCGGCATCTGCCTCGTGCCCCAGCGCAACCCC
>DATFVX010000178.1:0-4729 GCA_035259985.1 Acidimicrobiales bacterium
TACCAGCCGCCGCGGTGCACGACGTCGCCTAGCGGGGGCCGGCGTCGATGGGCGGACTGCCCGGGCTCGTCGGGCGCCGGCCAGCCGATGGCGACCGCCCCCGGCGCCCGCCAGCCGGGCGGCACGCCCAGGTGGTCGAGCACCGTCCGCTCGTGGTCGAACAGGCCGTAGAACAGGGCCCCGAGCCCGGCGTCGACGGCGGCGAGCAGCAGCGTCTGCACCGCCATCCCCCCGTCGACCCACCAGTAGGGCACCGGCCACGCCGCCGCACCGGCACCCAGGCCCGTGGCCCGCTTGTCGGGCTCGCGATAGCGCTCGACGTAGGCGTCCGGCGACACCAGCGGCACGACCAACACCGGGGCGCTCAGCAGCCCCCACCACCGGAACGCGGCGCGCCGGTCGGCCGGCAGGGTGATGTCCCAGAGGGCCGCGGTCTGCGCCCCCTCCAGGACCACGAACGCCCACGGCTGGGTGTTGCCCGCCGAGGGCGCCCGCCGGGCCAGGTCGAGCAGCCGGTCGACCCGCTCCGGCGGCACCGGGCGCCCGTCGAACGCCCGCACCATGCGACGCCGCCGGACGGCGTCGCCGAGATCCATGCGCCTGCCCGTCAGGCGAGCTTGCGGAGGTCTTCCTCCATGGCCCAGCCGAAGCCGATCAGGCTGTCGCCCTTGCCGGCGTGCAGCCCCTCGAAGCGTTCGACCACCTCCTGGTCGCCCTGCTCGGGGTGCAGCGTCTCGTGGTCGAACACCGGGGCCGGGCCGCTGCCGTCGCCCCGCGCCGCGAAGGCCCGCTGGTCGTAGGCGCTCAGCTCGATCCCGTAGCGCTTGGCCAGGCGACCGCCCCAGGCACGCTCCTCGCCGGTGGCCTTGTGGCCCGAGCGGGGCACGATGTCGTTGAGGTTGCGGAAGGCGTCGAAACCTCCGACGTCGCCGAACCGGGCCGCGACCAGCACGTCCTCGTCGGGGAACGCCAGCACCGCCCGGCGGAGGAGGTCCTGCACCAGCGCGCGCAGCACCGTGTCGCGCTTGGACGTGCGGCGCACCGACGCCATGCCCACGAGCACGCAGGGGGTGCCGCCGATGCGCTCGAGCGTGGAGAACGCGAAGCCCTTGAGCTTGGCCTCGTCGCGGACCTGTGTGATCAGCACCCACGCCTCGGCCTGCTTCGACAGGGCGCCGATCTCGTGGCTGTACTGGGCTTCCGCGCAGAGATCGGCCATCTCGACCAGCTCAGCGTCGCTGAGGGCTGTGCAGTCCTTGGTGTCTACAGCGATCGACATCTCCGGCCTAGCCCCCGTTCTGCGTGCGACAACAAGCCACTAGTCCAGTCAAAGGACGGGAGTCGTGCAACTCGGATCACCGAACACGCGCGCGCGGCTGGCCGCCTGGGATCCCGCCGGGCCCGGGGCTAGCCGAGGATGACGGTGGGGCCCAGCGCCTCCCTCAGCTGCCCCACGAGTCCGTTGCTGGCGTCGACGTTCCACCGTTCGGGTAGGCGAACGACCCGACGCTCCCCCAGCTGGAGCAAAACCGGCGACTCGCCGGGATGGTCGGCGAGGAGCCGCCTGAGGTGCGCCACCTTGGCCTCCGACAGGAGCTGCGGCGGGACCCGCAACCGCAGGGGCTCGATCTGGCCGGCGCCCACCTCGACCACGTCGATCGTCTGGGCGATGAGCTTGGGGGCGTCGTCCCGGGTGTCGATCCGGCCCCGCACGATGACGACGGCGTCGTCGGCCAGCTTGTGGCCGTGCTCGGTCATGGTGCGGGGGAAGACCATGACCTCGGCCGAGGCCCGCAGGTCCTCGAGGACGAACACCGCCATGAGGTCGCCACGGCGTGTCCACTTGCGCTGCAGCCCCGTCACCACGCCGCCCACGGCCTTGAGGTCGCCGTCGTCGAGATCGGCCAACTCGTCGAGCGAGCAGTCCGCCCGGCGGGAGAGCGCACTTTCGGCGCCCAGCAGGGGGTGATCGCTCACGTAGAGGCCGAGCATCTCCTTCTCGAACGCCAACCCGTCCCGCTTGTCGAACTCGAGGTCGGGGATGGGCGTCCGCTCGAAATCGCCCAGGCCACCGGCGGCGTCGTCGGCGTCGCCGAACAGCGTCATGATCCCCATGTCGCGCTCGCGCCGGCGGGCGAGGGTGTGGTCGACGATCTGCTCGAAGACGGTGAGAAGGCCCTTGCGCTTGTGGCCGACGCTGTCGAACGCCCCCGCCTTGATCAGCGACTCGATCGTGCGCTTGTTGAGGACGGCGGAATCGACACGCTGGCAGAAGTCGTAGAAGTCGGCGTAAGGGCCGTTCGCCTCGCGCTCGGCGACGATGTGGCCGACCAGGCCCTCGCCAACGTTGCGGACCGCCGACAGCCCGAAGATGATGGCCCGCTTCTCTTCGGCCTGCTTGCCAGGACCACCGCCGCCAGGACCACCGCCGCCGCCCGGCACAGCGTCGCCCGGGTCCACGACCGGCACGAAGTCCGACGCCGACCGGTTGATGTCGGGCACCTCGACGGCGATGCCCATGCCCCGGCACTCCGCGAGGTAGACCGCCGCCTTCTCGAGGCTGGCCTTCACGCTGGTGAGGAGCGCCGCCAGGTACTCGGCGGGGTAATTGGCCTTCAGATAGGCCGTCTGATAGGCGACAAACCCGTAGCCATAGGCGTGAGCCTTCGGGAACGCATAGTCGGCAAAGGGTTCGATGATGTCGAACCACGCCTTCCCGAGAGCTGCGCCATAGCCGGTCCGATCGCAGGCCTCTATGAACTTTTCCCGCTCAGCCGCCATGATCTCGCGGCGCTTCTTGCCGGCGGCTTTACGGAGATTGTCGGCCTCGGCAAGGGAGTAACCCGCGAATCGCTGGGCGATCCGCATCACCCCCTCCTGGTAGATGCATAGACCGTACGTGTCGCCCAGCACTTCGGCTGCGTCGGGGTGCAGATACTCGACCGGCTTGCGGCCGTTCTTGCGGTCTGCGTAGTCGTTGTGCATGTTCGCGGCCATCGGGCCGGGGCGGTAGAGCGCCACCAGTGCCGCCACGTCCTCGAACGTGGTCGGCTGCAACGACCGCATGAGCGTGCGCATCGGCCCGCCCTCGAGCTGGAACACCCCGACCGAGTCGCCACGGCAGAGCAGCTGGTAGGTGGGCTCGTCGTCGAGGGGCACCCGGTCGATGTCCAGCTCGACGCCCCGCGTGCGGCGGATCACCTCGACCGTGTCGGAGATCACGTCGAGGTTGCGCAGCCCCAGGAAGTCCATCTTGAGCAGGCCGAGCTCCTCGACGCCGTGCATCTCGTACTGGGTGACGATCGGGGCGTCCTCCAGCGACTGGCCGTTCTCGGGCTTGCGCTGGATCGGCAGGTACTCGGTGAGCGGGTCCTTGGTGATCACCACCGCCGCCGCGTGGATGCCGTCCTGGCGGCGCAGGCCCTCGAGGCCCCTCGCGACGTCGACGACCTGCTGGACGTCGGCGTCGTCCTCGTACATCTGCCGCAGCTCGGCCGCCATCTTGTAGCCGTCCTCGAAGCGCGGGTCGGGGTCGAGGCACGCGTACAGCGGCGTGTCGCGCCCCATGATCAGCGGCGGCATGGCCTTGGCCACCCGGTCGCCGACGGCGTACGGCTGCCCCAGCACCCTTGCGGCGTCGCGCACGGCGGCCCGGGCCTTGATGGTCGAGAACGTGACGATCTGGGCGACGTGGTCGCGGCCGTAGCGTTCCGCCGCATAGCGGATCATCTCGTCCCGGAAGCGGGAGTCGAAGTCCATGTCGATGTCGGGCATCGAGATCCGCGACGGGTTGAGGAAGCGCTCGAACAGCAGGTCGTAGCGGATAGGGTCGAGGTCGGTAATGCGCAGGCAGTACGCCACCGCGCAGCCGGCGGCGCTCCCCCGCCCCGGGCCCACCCGGATGCCGTGGCGGCGGGCGTGGGCGATCAGGTCCCAGACGATGAGGAAGTAGGAGCTGAAGCCCATGTCTCCGATGGTCTGCAGCTCGTACGCCAGCCGCTCCACGACGTCGTCGGGCAGCGGGTCACCCCAACGCTGCCTGGCCCCTTCGAACGTCAGGTGGCGCAGGTAGTCGCGGTCGCTGTCGAACTCCTCGGGCAGGGGGAAGGTGGGCAGCTGCGGCTTGCCGAAGGCGATCTCGACGTCGGCCCGCTCGGCGATCCACAGCGTGTTCTCGCAGGCCTCGGGGACCTCGCCGAACAGCGACCGCATCTCGGTCGCGGACTTCAGGTAGTGCTGGTCGCCGTGGAACTTGAACCGGTTGGGATCGCTCATGAGCGAACCGGTCTGGACGCACAGCAGGGCGTCGTGGGCGACGGCGTCGTGCTGGTGGACGTAGTGGCTGTCGTTGGTGGCCAGGAGGGGCGCGCCGATGCGCCGGGCGATCTCGATCAGCTGGGGGTTGGTCTTGTGCTGGTCGGCGATGCCGTGGTCCTGCAGCTCGACGAACAGGTTGTCCCTGCCGAAGATGTCCTGCAGCCGCGCTGCCTTGGCGGTGGCGCCCTCGACGTCGCCCTGGAGGAGCGACTGGAGCACGTGGCCGCCCAGGCACCCGGTGGTGGCGACGAGGCCCCCGGCGTGGTCGGCCAGCGTCTCCCAGTCGAGGCGGGGCTTGTAGAAGTAGCCCTCGAGGAACGCCCGGCTCGCCAGCTGGATCAGGTTGCGGTACCCCTCGTTGGTCTCTGCCAGCAGCGTCAGGTGGTAGTAGAGCTTCCTGCCGCCATCGGTG
>DATFVX010000179.1:0-21947 GCA_035259985.1 Acidimicrobiales bacterium
CCCACCACGAAGCCCTCGAGCGCCAGGCTGCGGCGTTCGGGGGCGGCGGCGCCCACGTCCAGGACCGACGCCAGTGCCCGCCGGTGCCGAACCGCCTGCACGCCGAGGTAGACGAGGTAGGCGGCGCCCAGCAGGCGGATCGCGCTCAAGACCATCACCGACCGCTCGATCACGGCACCGACGCCCAGCGCCACCGCCACGACCTGGAGGTAGATGCCGACCGCATTGCCCATCGCGGTCACGACCGCCGCCCGCCGGCCCAGCGCCACGCCCCGGCTGACCACGAACAGCACGCTCGGGCCGGGCACGACGATCAGGATGAAGGCGGCCACGCTGAATGAAGCGAGCGCGTGCGAGTCGACCACGCAGCGACACTAGGTGAGGAGTGTGGTTTCTCGGGAACCAGTTCCGCCGGGACGCCATTACCCTCCCCCCTCATGCTCGACATACGCCTGATCCGCAGCGACCCCGGGGCGGTCAAGGCCGCACTCGACCGCCGGGGCCCGGGCACCTCCGACGGGGTCGACGACGTCGTGGCGCAGGACGCCGAGCAGCGCCGGCTCGTTGCCAGCCGAGACGAGACCCGCAGCCGGATCAAGTCCCTGTCGAGGGAGGTCGGTCGCCTGCGCGGCGAGGGCCGGGCGGACGAGGCCGAGGCCGCCATGGCCCAGAGCCGCTCGCTGGGCGACGAGGAGGAGGCGCTGGCCAAGGCGGCCGCCGAGCTGGCCGATGGGATCCGCGCCGCGCTGCTCGGCCTCCCCAACCTCCCCAGCGAGGAGGCACCCGACGGCGCGGGCGAGCAGGACAACGTCGTCCTGCGGACCGAGGGCTACGACGCCGCCGCCTACGGCGAGCACCAGCGGGTCCCGCACTGGGAGATCGGCGCCGAGCTCGGGATCCTCGACAACGAGCGCGCCACCCGGATCTCGGGCTCGATGTTCACCATGTATCGGGGCTGGGGCGCCCGGCTGCTGCGCGCCATGGTGCAGCTCAGCCTCGACCGCAACGCGGACGCTTACGAGGAGGTCCGCCCGCCCACGCTGGTGCGCACGCAGACAATGACCTCGACCGGGCACCTGCCGAAGTTCGCCGACGAGGCCTACCACGTCGAGCGCGACGACCTGTGGGCCATCCCCACGGCCGAGGTGCCGCTCACGTCGCTGCACGGCGACGAGATCCTCGACGGCGCCGACCTGCCGCTGCGGTACATGGCGTACACGTCATGCTTCCGCCGCGAGGCGGGATCGGCCGGCAAGGACACGCGCGGCCTCCTGCGGGTCCACGAGTTCGACAAGGTCGAGCTGCTGGCGGTCGCCGCCGGCCGCGAGCAGGCCATCGCCTGCCAGCGCGACGTGCTGGCGCGCGGAGAGGGCCTGCTGCGCGACCTCGGGCTCGCCTACCGGGTGGTCGACCTCTGCACGGCCGAGCTCGGCAACTCCGCGGCCCGCACGTGGGACATCGAGGCGTATGCGCCCGGCGTCGACCAGTGGCTCGAGGTGTCGTCGGTGTCCTGGTTCGGTGACTACCAGGCGCGCCGCGCCAACATCAGGTATCGCGCCGCCGAGGGGTCCGGGAGGGGCACCGAGGTCGCCCACACGGTCAACGGCTCGGCCATGGGCTGGCCCCGGACGGTCGCCGCGTACCTGGAGACGCACCGCCAGCTCGATGGCTCGGTGGCGATCGTGGAGGCGCTCCGACCCTACGTCGCCGGCGCCGACCGCATCGTCAGCCGGTAGCAGGTTGCCCCGAGGGTGGCGGGGGTCACATCGGGACTGCCGTTCACGCAGGCGTAACCACTAGTCTCCTGGGGTCCCCCGGCCGCTCTTCCCCCAGGGAGACCCGCTCTAGAGATGCGACGTGTCTGGGCCTGGATGGGCCTCAACTTCGGCAAGCACGCCGGGATCGTCGGCGTCGTCGGCTTGGCGATCACGCTTGTGCTCGGCCTGGGCGCCACCAAGCTCGACTTCGCAACGGGCCAGGACTCGTACCTCAACAAGGACGAGCAGGTCTACAAGGACAACGTGGCCTACCAGGACCTGTTCGGTGGCGAGGCCATGCTCACCCTGTTCACCATGGAGGGCGGGCGCGACGTCGTCGACCTGTTCACGCCCGACAACATCCAGCACCTCCAGCAGATCGACGAGCAGCTCCACGACACCGAGGGCATCGAGACGGTGGTCACGCCGCTCACCGCCCTGCAGTTCACGCAGAACCTGGCGGTCAGCGACACCGGCGACCCGACACAGAGCGTTGCCGGCCGAGCGCTGCTCTCCGCCACGGAGCGCGAGCCCGACCCGGCGGCCCAGGCGATCCGGTCCGCCGACGCGGTCACGACGCTGGAACGCCTCAGCGCGGTGCCCGAGGACCAGCGGACGTTCGAGAACCCCGAGTGGGTCCGCTTCCTGCTGTTCGACAACCGCAACGAGATCCGCAAGTCGCTGCGACCGTTCTTCCCCGACGAGTCCCACGCCCAGATGGTCACCCGCCTGGTGGGGAACGCCTCCCTCGAGGAGGAGGGGGCGGCGAGCGAGCGGGTGCAGGAGATCACCCTGGCCGAGCCGTTCGAGCGGGCCGACGTCACGTCGACCGGCGCCTCGGTCCTGCTCAAGGACCTCAACGACTACCTGCGCGGCGGCATGTTCACCCTGGGTGCCATCGCAATCGGGATCATGGTCGTGATCCTGTGGCTGCTGTTCAAGGTCCGCTGGCGCCTGCTGCCGCTGGCCGTGATCCTCGTCGGCCTGGTCTGGGCGTTCGGCCTCGCCGGCTACCTGGGGATCCCGTTGTCGGTGGTGACCATCGCCGGGCTGCCGGTGATGCTGGGCGTGGGCATCGACTACGCGATCCAGATGCACTCCCGCATCGAGGAAGAGGTGATCATCGACCGGGCGGCCCACCCGATCCAGGAAGCATCGGTGAACCTCGGGCCTGCGCTGCTGGTCGTCACCTTCGACGCGGTGTTCGCCTTCCTGGCGCTGCGGTTCGCCCGCGTGCCCATGATCCGGGACTTCGGCCTGCTCCTGGCGGTCGGCATCGCCGTCATCTGCGTCGCCAGCATCGTCGTGCCGCTGGCCACCCTCGGCATCCGCGAGTACCGCTCGCCCACGAAGGGCAAGGACTTCAGCCACGGCAACCTGGCGCGGCTCGTCGTCTGGCTCGGCAGCCTGCCGACCCGCCTGGCGGTCCCGATCGCAGTGGCGAGTGCCGCCGTGTTCGCCGGCGGGATCCTCGTCGAGGACGACCTGACCATCCAGAGCGATCCCGAGCAGTGGGTCAACCAGGACAGCCAGGTGATCCACGACATCGACACGGTCAAGCGCGAGACCGGGTCGTCGGCCGAGCTGGGCATCTTCATCGAGTCCGACGACATCTTCAGCGACGAGACCGCAGCCTTCGTCACCGAGTTCGCCAACGAGCAGCTGGCGGCCCGACCCGAGGACCTGCTCACGGCCTCGTCGATCGTCACCACCGTGAGCTTCCTGCTGGAGATGCCCGATACGACGGTGCTGCCGCCCACGGGCGCAGACGTGGAGGCGGCCTACAACGTCGCGCCGCCCGACATCCAGCGAGCGACGGTCAATCCCGATGCGGGCGCCCTCAACCTGGTGTTCCGCACCGGCCCGGGCTCGCTCGACCACCGGGCCGTCTATGTCGACGCCATCCGGGACGAGCTCGCGTCGGGCACGCTCGTCAACGGCGACGCCATCCCCGAGGGCATCAGCGCCACGCCGTCCGGCCTGGCGGTCGTGGGCGTCGGCCTGCTCGAGAACATCGAGGCCAACCGCATCCTGCTGACGTACCTGGCCATCCTGTTCGTGTTCGCCTACCTCGTGCTCCGGCTACGCAGCTTCGTGCGGGCGCTGCTGTCGATGGTGCCGGTGCTCACGGCGGTGGGCGCGGCGTCGCTGGTCGCCTGGATCTTCGACCTCCAGCTCAGTCCCATGACCGCGGTGGGCGGGCCGCTGGTGGTCGCGGTCTGCACGGAGTTCACGTCGCTGATCCTGCTCCGGTTCATCGAGGAGCGGCAGAGGGGCTACGGCCCCCGGGAGGCCATGAACGTCACGGCCCGCCGCACCGGCCGAGCGTTCATCGTCTCGGCCCTGACCGCGATCGCCGGGGTGGCCGTCATCGCCTTCTCGTCACTGCCGCTGCTGCGAGACTTCGGCCTGATCGTGGCCATGAACGTGTCGGTGGCGCTGCTGTCGGCGCTCGTGTTCCTGCCGCCGATGCTGGTATGGGCCGAGAACCGGGGCTGGGTCACCCGGGGCATGATGCCCGAGCGCCCGACGCCGGTCCCCGGGGCCGAGGTGCCCAGCCAGCCCGTCGCAGGGAGCTGAGCGGTAAAGCGCGTCCCTTTGCGGGCGCCGGCGGTAGGGTGACGGCCGGTAAGACCCAGGGTCCGCCTATCGACATGGGCCCGACGGCTTCTCCCGGGGCCGCACCTGCGGGGAGGGAACCGTAATCCGCCCGACAGCGCATCACTCCACCCGGCCGCCTGTGCCGTGACCACACATCCCGCAGCCACCGCCGATCCGGCGGATGGTGCCGTCGCCATCCGGCTCGAGCGGCTGACCAAGACATACGCCGGCGCGTCCCGGCCCGCGGTCGACGGCCTCGACCTGACCGTCCGACGCGGCGAGCTCGTGGCGCTGGTGGGGCCGTCCGGCTGTGGCAAGACGACGACGCTCAAGATGATCAACCGGCTGATCGAGCCCACCAGCGGCACGGTGTGGGTCGACGGCGTCGACATCCGCACCCGGCCAACCCACGAGCTGCGCCGCGGGATCGGCTACGTCATCCAGCAGGCGGGGCTGTTCCCGCACCGCACGGTGGGCGACAACATCGCCACTGTCCCCAAGCTCCTGGGCTGGGACCGTGGCCGCATCGCGGCCCGGGTGGACGAGCTTGCCGACCTGTTGCGACTCGAGCGGGGGCTGCTCGACCGCTACCCCGCGGCGCTGTCGGGCGGGCAGCAGCAGCGCGTGGGCGTTGCCCGCGCGCTGGCCGCCGATCCTCCGGTGCTGCTCATGGACGAGCCCTACTCGGCCGTCGATCCCATCGTGCGGGCCCAGCTGCAGGACGAGCTCCTCACGCTGCAGCGCGAGGTCCACAAGACGATCGTGTTCGTCACCCACGACATCGACGAGGCCATCAAGCTCGCGAACCGGATCGCGATCCTCAACGTGGGCGGCATCCTCGAGCAGCTCGACTCGCCGGCCGAGATGCTGCGCGCGCCGCGCAACGACTTCGTGGCCGACTTCCTCGGGGACGACCGGGGCATCAAGCGGCTGTCGCTCATGACCGTCGGGGGCGCCTCGCTGAGCAAGGGACCGGTGGTCGCCGAGTCGGCCACCACTGCGGAGGCCCGGGACGCGATGGCCGCGCTGGGCTACGACTGGGTGGCCGTGTGCGACGACGACGACCGCCTGCGCGGCTGGATCGGCGCCGCCGAGCTCGACGGCGCCGACACCGTCGGGGAGCGCACTCCCAAGCCCTTCCGCGCCGTCGTCACCGCCGACACCAACCTCAAGGCGGCGCTCGACGGCATCGTCTCGTCCCACACCCGCGTCGCCATGGTGGTCGATGCCGACGACCGCTACCTGGGCATGCTCACGGTCGACGACCTGGCCGAGGGGATCGTCGCGTGATGCATGTGCTCGCGGCGCGCCCGCCGAGCTGGAGCGGGTTCGGGATCCACGGCAACTGGGACGTCGTCTGGTACTACACCGTCGTCCATCTGCGCATCACCGCGCTGGCCCTCGCGCTGGGCGCGGCGGTGGCGTTCCCGCTCGGGCTCGCCGGGTACCGCTGGCGCCGGACCTACCCGGGGATCCTCGGCGTGACCAACGTGCTCTACACGATTCCGTCGCTGTCCCTGCTCGTGCTGCTGGGCCTCGGCTTCGGACTCGGGTTGCTCAACGACAGGCCGCTCATCGTCGCCCTCGCGATCTACACCCTGGCGATCCTGGTCCGGAACCTCGTCGAGGGGCTGCGCGGGGTCCCGGACTCGGTGAAGGATGCCGCCGCCGGAGTCGGCTACACGCCGAGGCGGTCGCTGCTGGCTATCGAGTTGCCGCTCGCCGTGCCGGCCATCATGGCCGGGTTCCGCGTGGCCGCGGTCTCGACGATCAGCCTCGTGAGCGTCGGGGGTGTCCTGGGCCGGGGTGGCCTCGGGTTCCTGTTCTTCGAGGGGTTCCGGCGGAATCGGACGAGCGAGATCATCGCCGGCATCGTGGCCTCGGTGCTGTTGGCGGTCGTCGTCGACATCGCGCTCGTGCTCACGCGGCGGGTGTTGACGCCGTGGACCCCGGCCAGGGCGGCGCGCCGATGAGCACCTTCGGCGACACGATCGGATGGCTCACCACCGCCGAGAACTGGTGGGGACCCACCGGCATCCTCCAGCGGATCGAGGAGCACCTCCAGTACTCGTTGCTGGCGGTCGGGCTCGCCGCCATCATCGCCCTCCCCGTGGGACTGGTGATCGGCCACACCGGGCGATTCGAGCATGGGGCCCTGGGCCTGTCGGGGGCGGCGCGAGCCATCCCCACGCTCGGGCTGCTCGTCCTTCTGGGGCGCTGGTACCCCGTCCAGGTGGGGCCGGTCATCATCGTCCTCGCCGTGCTGGCGATCCCCCCGATACTCGCCAACACGGCGGCCGGGATCAGCGGTGTCGATCCCGCGGTACGCGACGCCGCCCAAGGCATGGGCATGACCCCGACGCAGGTGCTCACGCGGGTGGAGGTCCCGCTGGCCGCCCCGCTCACCCTGGCCGGCATCCGCTCGGCGCTGCTCCAGGTCATCGCGACCGCGACGATCGCCGCCTTTGCCGGCCTGGGCGGGCTGGGCCGGTTCATCATCGACGGCTTCGCCGTCAGAGACGAAGCCAGGGTCTACGGAGGCTCCATCGTCGTTGCCGTGCTCGCTCTGGTGGGCGAGGGCCTGTTCGTCCTCGCCCAGCGGTCGGCGAGGCCCGCCGGGCTTCGCCGCCGCCGAGCGCCGTCACCCGCAGTCACAGTCCCTATCCCACACACTGCTGGAGGAGTCAGCACATGAAGCGCATCCGCCTACTGGCCGCCGTCGTCGCGGTCCTCGCCCTCGTTGCAGGGGCGTGCGGCGACGACGACGATTCCACAACCGGCGATGACGCCGCCGGCGGTGATTCCGCCGCCGGCGATCTCGCGGGCCAGAGCCTGAACATTGGCTCGGCCAACTTCCCCGAGAGCGTCCTGCTCGCCGAGATCTACGCCGGCGCACTGGAGGCGCAGGGTGCCGAGGTGAACGTGACGCCGAACATCGGCTCGCGCGAGGTCTACTTCGCGGCCATCGAGAACGGCGAGATCGACCTGTTGCCGGAGTACACGAACTCCCTGCTCTCGTTCGTGCTGCGCCAGGACGACCCGAACGCGACGCCGGACGCCACCAACGTCGACGAGCAGGTCGCCGCGCTCAAGGACGCGCTGCCCGACAACCTGACGGTCCTGACGCCGTCGAGCGCCGAGGACAAGGACGTCATCGTCTGCAACCAGGACACGATCGACCAGTTCGGCTTCTCCGATCTCAGCGGCCTGGCCGAGGCGTCGGGCGACATCACGCTCGGTGGCCCGCCGGAGTTCGCCGAGAGATCGCCGTTCGGCATTCCCGGCCTCCAGCAGTTCTACGGCGCCGAGTTCGCCGAGTTCGTCCCGCTCGAGATCGGTCCCCCGATCGTCGACGCGCTCAACGCCAACGCCATCAACTGCGGCAACCTGTTCTCCACCGACGCGGCGATCAGCGAGAACGACTTCACCGCGCTGGAGGACGACAAGAACATCGTCCCCGCCGAGGCCGTCCTCCCGCTGATCAACGCGGACAAGGCGACGCCCGAGGTCACGGCCGTGCTCGACGACGTGAGCGCGGCGCTCGACACCGAAGGCCTCACGGCGCTCAACGCCCAGGTGCAGGCGCAGGGCCTCGCCGAGAGCGAGGTCGCAGCCCAATGGCTCTCCGACAACGGCTTCACGGACTGAGCTGACACCAGGGTTCCCTGCGGACGTGTACCGGTCGAGGTCATGGGTTCCCGATCCGGAACCCATGACCTCGGGCGCCGACTGCCGGAACCCATGACCCGAGGTCCCGCGGCATCAGCTAGACCCCGGACCGTGGATCCCGCTCAGCTCCGCCAGGAGTACGCCGACGCCGGCCTGTCCGAGGGCGACGTGGCCGCCGACCCCATGGACCAGTTCGCCGGCTGGTTCGCCGCCTGGCGCGGCGTCGCCGTCGGGGAGCCCGACGCCATGGTCGTCAGCTCCGCCACGCTCCAGGGCCGGCCGGCGGTCCGGACGGTGCTGCTGCGGCGCTTCGGGCCCGAGGGCTTCGTCTTCTTCACCAACCGCGAGAGCCGCAAGGGCCGGGAGCTGGCAGCCAACCCGCGGGCGGCGCTGCTGTTCCCGTGGCACCCCGTGGGGCGCCAGGTCGTCGTCGAGGGCCCGGTCGCCCCGGTCGACGACGAGGCGTCGGACGCGTACTGGGTGACGCGCCCCCGCGGCAGCCAGATCGCCGCCGCGGCCTCGCCCCAGAGCCGCGTCATCCCCGACCGCGCCGCCCTGGAACGCCGCGTCGACGAGCTGGCGAGGCGCTACGAGGGCGAGCCCGTGCCGCGACCCGGCCATTGGGGCGGCCTCTGCGTGTCACCCGACCGGTTCGAGTTCTGGCAGCACCGCGAGAGCCGGATGCACGATCGGCTGGTCTACTGCCGCGACACCACCCGATCGTCCGGCTGGCGCATCGAACGCCTCGCCCCCTGACGCCGGCCGCCGTAGACGGCCAGCGTCACGGCCGCCATGCCCACGATGATGCCGACTGCGATCCTGACCGACCCGGTGCGGTCGACCCAGTCGCTGACGTCGTAGGACCACCCCGTCACCGTGTCGATGATCGGGGACGACGGCACCTCGCCGGCCGCGGACCGGGCCTGGCGTAGCTCCTCCCAGCCGTAGTAGGCGACGTAGGCACCAGCCAGGGCGACCAGGCCGCCGGAGACGCGGCCGATGTAGGGCAGCAGGCGACGCAGGAACCGCACGATCGAGGTGCGCGCCATTGCGATGGTCACCGTGAGGCCCGCCAGCACCAGCGCCATCCCGAGGCCGTAGATGCCGAAGGTCAGGATGCCGTCCGCCGCCGACTCCCGGTTGAAGACCCCCGACATCACGGCGAGGAACAGCGGCAGCGTGCAGCCGATCGAGGCGATGGCGTACGACACGCCGAACACGAACATCGATCCGACCGTCCGCTCGCGGCCACCCCGTTCCAGGCGGGGCAGGCGCACGTTCAGCTCGAACCCGGCCAGCATCGCCACGCCCAAGGCGAAGAGCCCGGCGCCGATGACGATCGAGATCCAGGGGACGTGCTCGTACACCGGCAGCGAGGTGAGCTCTACGACCAACCCGGCGAGCGCGAACACGGCGAGGAAGCCGGCGGAAACAGCTGCCGCCACCCGCAGCGCCGCGCCGAAGCTTGCCTGCGCGGCAGCGCGGCCCCCGCCCGGCGCGCCCCGCGACGAGGCGTCGCCGTCCACCCCGAGGAAATAGGCCAGGTACGCGGGCAGCATGGCGAACCCGCACGGGTTCACGATGGCCACCATGCCGAGTCCGAGGTACCAGGCGAAGGGGGCTGCGTCGGGGCCGATCCCGGCGATCACCTCGACCGTCCGATCATGCGGCGATCCCGAAGCGATCCTCGAGCGCCGACCGCAGCTCGTCCGAGTTCAGGGCGCGGCTGCGGACGTCGACCACGTTGCCGCGGGCGTCGATGAACACGGACGTGGGCATGCTGATGCCACCGAAGTAGGTCATGGCGTCCTGCCCGCTGTCGCCGAAGGTCGGGTAGGTGACGCCCGTCCGTTCCACGGTGGCCCGCGCGTCCTCGTCGCTGTCCTGGTAGGCGACACCGATGATCGTGACCTTGTCGCCGAGTTCCCGGTGGACCTGCTCGAAGGCCGGCATCTCGGTGACGCACGGGCCGCACCAGCTGGCGTAGAAGTTGACCACCACCGGCTTGGAGCCCAGCAGCTCGCCCAGCCTGCGGTCGGGTCGACCGTCGAGGGGCGACAGCGTCACATCGGCCGCCGAGGCCGGCAGCTCGCCCGCCGGCGTGAGCCGGTACGGCCCCGAGTCCGAGCCGCCGCCGGCCGACGACTCGTCGCCGGCGCCGAGCAACAGGGCCGCGCCGACGGCCGCGAGCAGGGCGAATGCGGTTGCGACGACCAGGGGTAGTAGGGGGATGCGGCGGGAAGCCACGGCCTACGACGGTACCGCCGGGGTCGGTGGCGGCGGGAATCGCCCGCCGGGGGGCACCGCCGCCGCGCGGTGCCCCCCTACCCTCTGCAGTGAGCTAGGCGATCCGAACGATCGCCACGTCCTGCAGGTGCTCGGGGATCGGGATCTCGGGAAGCTGGTCCTCGGGACGCGGCAGCTTCGGGGGCCGGCCCCGACGCCGCTTCGTGGCGAGGATCTTCCCGTTGAGGAACAGCTGGCCGCCCCACACGCCCCAGGGCTCGCGGCGCTCGAGCGCTCCCTCGAGGCAGGGGATCAGGGCCGGGCACGTGGCGCAGATGTGCTTGGCCCGCGCGATGTCCTGCAGCTCCTCGCTGAAGAACATGCCCGCAAGCCGTCCGCTGCCGTCGTTGCAGCGGGCGTGCGCCCACCAGGTGTCCTCGCTGGCGAGGGCCTGGGGCTCGGCCTCATCGGTACTTCGCTCGGTCAGGTCGATTATCTCGTCGGGTGCCAGAGGGGCGATCATCGGCCCATTCCCTTTGTGTCTGATGTCGGTGTGCTGGGTGTCTGTGCTGGTCGTTGGCTCTTGGTGGCTGGTCGGTGGTCGGGGGTTGGTGGAAGCTGCTGGGACAAACAAGAAGGCCGCCGGGATATCCCGACGGCCTTCGGAGGGTCTTTGCGCTTCTCGCCTGGTCAGGGGAAGCGCTCCGGGAGCCATCGGGTTGTTCGGTCATTGGTGAACACCGGGAAGTCCGCGGACATCGGCTTGTCGGTCGACGCCTGGAGCCACGTGTGCCCGTGGATGGGCGCGCCGGCGTTCACGGCGGGAATCAGATGAACGGCGCAGGCCACCGGGCGCGCGGCACCGGCCATCTGGCCGCTCTCTTGGGTGGTGCCGGCGTACATCGGTCCTGGCCTGTCCTTCCGTGTCGTGGTGGTCGAATCAGTGGCGGGTCAGCGCCATGGAGTTATAAGGCCACCACGTGGGCCCGTCCCTCGTCAACGAAATATTGCGATCTGGCGCAATTCGTGTGTCGAACGGCAGAAATGCTGCGTTCGTCGTTACGTCAGCTCGCGACTTCGTAGACGAGGTCGGGGCCACGGTCGTCGACCGCGACCCGTCCCTGGTGCCGCAGGTGCTCGAGGTGCGCGTACGTCTCGCTCTCGGCCATGTGACCCCAGGCACGCGGGTGGAACACCTGCTGCGTCACCACCTCGACCGTGGCTCGCCCCGCCGCGGCCGTGGCCCGGTGGATGGCCTCGAGGCGATCGCGGTGGTGCCGCCGGATGGCGTCGACGCGACCGGCGAGGTCGGTGAAGGGGTCGCCGTGGGCCGGGAGCACCAGCCGCACCCCCTCCAGCTCGCGGACCTTGTCGAGGCTGGCCAGGAAGTTGGCCAGCGGGTCGGCCCCTGCGGCGAGGCCCGACACGTGCGGCGTGATCGTGGGCAGCACGTGGTCGCCGGCCAGGAGCACGCCCTCGGCCGGGTCGAGCAGGCACAGGTGGTCGAGCGTGTGGCCGGGTGTGTGCACGGCGAGCCACTCGCGGCCGGCCAGGCGGACGACGTCGGCGTCGTCCAGGCGGCGGGTCGGCTTGGGCGAGCGCATCCAGCGCCGGGCCAGCCGCCGCACCACCGGGTTCCGCATCCGGGGGCCGCCGGGCGAGAACTCGGCGTCCCGCCAGGGCAGCTTGCCTCGCAGGGGACTGGTCCTGGCCGGCTCGGGGTCGCCGTCGGGCTCGAGGGCGTCGGGATCTCGCTCCTCGTCGAGGTCGAGCCAGGTGCGGAAGCTGCGATGGGTCACCACCTCCGGAGCGCACGCCGACTGCAGCCTGTCGACCCCGCCGAAGTGGTCGGGGTGGCTGTGGGTCACGAGGACCGTGTGGACGTTGCGGGGCGACGCGCCGGCCTGGCGCAGCCGGTCGGTCAGCGCACGCCATGTTCCGGGCCCGGGCATGCCGGGGTCGACGAGCGCGAGGCCCCGCTCGTCCTCCAGGGCGTAGCAGTTGACGTGGCCGAGGCCGGGCATCGAGATCGGTAGCTGCATCCGCAGGACGCCGGGTGCCACCTCGGTCACCTCGGCGGCGGCCGGCTGTGCCTCCTGGCGCAGCGGGCGGGCGCGGGTGGACGCCGGAGGCGGCGCCTGCGAGGCAGGGGAGGAGGGCGGCGTCGGCACGCGGCCAAGCTTACTTGACCGCGCGGTCAACTCACCCGGGGGGAGGGGCCGGCGTGGCCGCGGCCGGCCCGTCCACGGACGCCGCGGGCCGGTCACCGAAGTCGCGGAACAGGTGCGCGCGGTACCAGCGCAGCTCGTTCACGCTCTCCCGGATGTCGTCGAGCGCCCGGTGCGTCGACTCCTTCTTCGGCGCGCCCTCCAAGACCTCGGGGGCCCAACGGAGCGCCAGCTCCTTGAGCGTGGAGACGTCGATGGACCGGTAGTGCAGGTAGTTCTCGATCTCGGGGAGGTGCGCCGCCAGGAACCGGCGGTCGGTGCCGATGGAGTTGCCGCACAGCGGCACGGACCGCGGCGCCGGCACGTGGGCCTTGATGAAGTCGAGCGTGGCGGCGCCGGCGTCGCTCAGCGACACGGTCGAGGCCCGGATCGCGGCCAGCAGGCCGCTGCGCGTGTGCATCTCGCGGACCACGTCCTCCATGGCGTCCAGCGCCTCGTCGGGCTGGTGGACCACCAGGTCGGGCCCCTCGGCCACCACCTCGAGCTGGTCGTCGGTGACGAGGGTGGCGATCTCGACGATCACGTTGCGCGTCGGATCGAGTCCGGTCATCTCCAGATCCATCCAGACGAGCACGACCGGACACTACTGGGCACCCGCGTGCCCGCCACGCGGCGACAATGACGGCGTGCTGCGCATCCCCGTCGTCCGGCTCGATGCCGACCTTCCCCTGCCCGACTACGCCCGGGTCGGCGACGCGGGCGCCGACCTCGTGGCCCGCGAGTCGGTGACGCTGCGGCGCGGCGGCGGCCGGGGGCTCGTCGGCACCGGCATCGCGCTGGCGATCCCCGCGGGGTACGCGGGGTTCGTCCAGCCCCGGAGTGGTCTGGCCCTGCGGCACGGCGTCACCTGCCTCAACACCCCTGGCCTCATCGACAGCGGCTACCGCGACGAGCTGTGCGTGCTGCTGGTGAACACCGATCCGGACGCCGACTACGAGGTCCGGCGCGGCGACCGGATCGCCCAGCTCGTCGTGCAGCGGGTCGAGCGCGCCGAGTTCACGCCGGTCGAGACGCTCGAGGCCTCGGCCCGGGGGGCCGGGGGCTTCGGCCACACCGGCCGTTGACGCGGCGGCGTCAGTCGTCGTCGGCGTCGGGGTGGCCCCGCTTGAGCAGGACCAGGCGGCGTCCGTCGTCACGGAGGCGCCACGTGTCGACGGTGGCGTCGAGCACGGCGGCCGCGACGTCCGGGATGTCCGCCGCCGCCCCGCCCGGCTCGCCGAGCTGGAGGTCGACGCTGAGGGTCGTGTCCTCCACGTCGTAGGCGATCACGAGCGTGCCGTCGCCGTCGGGATCGGGCGCGAGCAGCGCCGCGGCCTCGCCGACCGCCAGGCGCAGCTCCTCCGCCTCTCGGTAGGTGAAGCCGGCGCGCGTCGCCATCGCCGCCGCTCCGGCCCGGGCGATGCGAACCGCGGCGGAGGATGCCGGCACGGTGAGACGGATGCCTTCGCGCTCCACGCGAGGTGCGAGCCTACGGTCGCACCACGGTGTCGGCGTCGACGTCGGGGCGTTGACCCATGTAGACGGGGTGGCGCAGGCGGCCGTCGGAGGTCCAGTCGCTGTACGCGACCTCCACCACCACCTCGGGCCGGACCCAATGGGCGCCCCGCGCCTGGGCCACGGGCGGGCCGGGGACGAATGGGCACCGCTCGTCGCCGAGCGGTGCCAGTTGCCGGGCCATGCGGTCGAGCTCCACCGACGTGAAGCCCGAGCCGACACGGCCGGCGTACCGCAGGGTCGCGTCGCCGGGCTCGGGGTGGTAGCCGATGAGGAGGGAACCGAGCCGCCCGGCCCGATTGCCCTCGCCCGGCGCCCAGCCACCGACCACCAACTCGTCGTGACGGCGGACCTTCACCTTGATCCACGAGCGGGTCCTCCGGCCCGGCGTGTAGCGGCTGTCGGCGCGCTTGGCGACCACGCCCTCGAGGCCCCGCTCCCCACAGACCTTCAGCAGCGCCGGGCCGTCGTCGTAGGTCGGGGCGACGTCGGTGCCGAGGGGCAGGTCATCGGCGAGCTGTTCGAGGAGGCGCCGCCGGTCGCGCCAGGGCCGGTCGGTCAGGTCGTGGCCGTTGAGCCGCAACAGGTCGAACAACACGTAGGCAACCCGCACCTCCTCGGCGCGGCGCCGGGCGTCGGCCACGGAGGTCACGTGCATCCGGTGCTGGAGCCGCTCGAAGCTCGGACGCCCGGCGTCGTCGAGCGCCACCACCTCGCCGTCGAGCGTCGCCTCCATCGGGGCCAGGGCATCGACCAGCGCATCCAGCTCGGGGAACGCGGGCGTGCACTCCCTGCCGTTGGCGCTCCAGCCGTGCACGCCCGACGCCGTCACCTCGGTGATGACCCGCATGCCGTCCCACTTGACCTCGTAGACCCAGCCCGCACCGGCCGGCAGCGGGCCGGTCGTGGCCTTCATGGGTAGCGGCGCCACCCGCGGGAGCCTACGGACTGCCGCCCGGCGCCCTCAGGCTCACAGAGCGCGCGGGATCACGGGGAGGCTCAGGAGCTCGCCGCCGCGGACGACCTCGGCCTCGAGCCTGTGGCCGGCGACCTCGCCGGTGAGCACGCGCTGCATGTCGCTGATCGCCTCGACCGGATGGCCGCCGAGCGCCACCACGATGTCCTCGGGCCGGACGCCGCCTCGCGCCGCCGGGCCGCCCTCCACCACGCCGGTCACCTCGACGCCCCGGCGCCGGCCCAGGCGGTCGGCGACCCGCGGCGGCAGGGCCCGGCTGCCGCCGGTCAGCCCGAGCTCGGCGCGGTGGACCCGCCCGTGGGCGATCAGTGCGCCGATGATGGCGTTGGTGGTGGCGTCGAGCGGGATCGCCATCCCCAGGCCTTGGCCGATGCCGGGGCCCACCACCGCGGTGTTGATGCCGACGACGCGGGCGTCGCTCGTGGCGAGCGCGCCGCCGCTGTTCCCCGGGTGCAGCGCGGCGTCGGTCTGGATCACGCCCTCGACGATGCGGGCCCGCCGCCCGTCGACCGCCGGCAGCGACCGGCCCAGCGCCGACACGACGCCGGCCGAGACGGACCCGGCGTAGCCGAGGGGGCTGCCGACGGCGATGACCAGCTGCCCGACCCGCAGGCGCCCGGCATCGCCGAGCTCCGCGCGCGGGAGGTCGCCGCCGCCGGCGACCCGCACGACGGCCAGGTCGGACAGGCGGTCGGCACCGACCACCTCGTAGGGCATCTCGGCGCCGTCGTGGAACACCGCCGAGCCGATCCTCCCGTTGGCGACGACGTGGGCGGACGTGAGCAGGAGGCCGTCGCCCGACAGGATCACCGCCGAGCCGTTGCCCCGTCCGTGGCGCAGGCTCGCCACCGACGGCAGCAGCCGCTCGGCGACGGCGATCACGGAGCGCGAGTACGCGTCGAGCGCCTCGGCGTCGTTGCCGCTCACCGGCTCCGCCGGGTCGAACGTCGGCCGACGCTCGGTGTCAGGCATCGCCCACGTCGCCCGGGCGGTCCTCGGCGTCGTCGAAGCGGGCGACGACGTCGATCTCCTCGGTGCCGCGCACGACGTGCAGGGCCAGCGCGTCGCCCTCGCCCAGGCCGTCGAGCACGGCGGCGAGCGCGTCGACGTCGGCGATCTCGGTGCCCCCGGCCGTGGTGATCAGGTCGCCCTGGCGCAGACCGGCGCGTTCCGCCGGGCTGTCGGACTCGACCGCACGGACCAGCACCCCGTCGCGCTCCGGCAGGCCCACCGCCTGCCGCATCCGCCGGGCGACGTGACCGGGTGCGGCACCGATGCCGAGCAGCCGGCGCCTGGGCTCCCGGCCGGCGGCGAGCGCGTCGACCCGCTCCCGGAGCGCCGAGCCCGCGGGCTGCGCGATCGAGAAGCCGTCGCCGAGCCGGAGGGTGGTGATCCCGAGCAGGCGGCCGTCGGCGTCGACGATGGGGCCTCCGGAGCTGCCCCGGGCCAGCGGTGCGGTGTGCTCGATGCCGCCGGCGATCAGCCGGCCGCGGGGCCCGCGGAAGGATCTGCCCGTCGCCGAGACCGTCCCGACCGTGACCCGATGGCCATCGGGGATGCTGGCCACGGCGAACACGGGTGCGCCGAGGTCGACGTCGCGGTCGGCCCACTCCAGGACCGGGACAGACCCCGTGTCCACGGACAGGACCACCAGGTCGGAGTCGACGTCGACACCCTGCGCCCGGCTCTGGACCGACCGCCCGTCGGCGAACGTGACCAGGGTCGTCCTGTCGCGGAGGTTGTGCGCGTTGGTCAGGACCAGGCCGTCGCCCACGACCACGCCGCAGCCGCGCCCGCCGTGCCGACCGATGCGAACGACGGAGGGGGCGACGCGCTCGGCGATGCGGCCGATGGCGGATTGCAGGTCGTCGATGGCGGTCATGGCGTGCCTCCGGGGGGTCGAAGCCTCGATGAACTAGTGACTAGCAATCTGCAAGTAACTCGCGGGCACTGTAGCGTCGCGGGCCGGA
The DNA here is from genome assembly GCA_035259985.1 of Acidimicrobiales bacterium. Lineage (GTDB taxonomy): Bacteria > Actinomycetota > Acidimicrobiia > Acidimicrobiales > VFJN01 > DASQUK01. The sequence goes on from DATFVX010000179.1 coordinate 16,922, forward strand.
TGGCAACACCCGAGTCACCGAAAACCCCAGCCGCGACCACCGCGGCGGCGACTGAGCTGCCCGCCCCCGACGCCCTGGCGGAGGCGGCGGAGCGGATCGGCGACCGCTGGTCGCTTCTGGTCGTCGCTGCTCTGCTGTCGGGGCCCCGCCGCTTCGCCGATCTGCTCGCGGACCTGGACGGCATCGCGCCCAACATCCTGTCGAACCGTCTGGCCCGCCTCGAGGCGGAGGGCCTCGTGGTGGGTGAGCCGTACTCGCGGCGTCCGGTTCGGCACGCGTATCGCCTGACCGCGGCCGGCACCGACCTGGCCGGCGCCCTCCGGATGCTGGCCCAATGGGCCGCGTCCCACCGGGCCGTGCGCCACGCCGGCCCCGAGGCGGGCCTGCCGACCCACGACGCGTGCGGCACGGCTCTCGAGGCCCGCTGGTACTGCCCCACCTGCGGCGAGGTGGTCGACGACGTAGCCTCGGCGGACGTCAGCTGGATCTAGGCGCACCGCGCCCGCTCGCCGACTGCCCCGGCGCTAGCTTCTGCCGGCGCGGCGTGGACGGTTCACACGATCTCGAGGAGTCGTCGTATGTCCCAGGTCAGTCCCGGTTGGTACCCGGACCCGTCCGGCCGCTTCGTCCAGCGCTATCACGATGGCACTCGCTGGACCGAGCACGTTGCCGACGCGCACGGCAATCGGGACACGGATGTTCCGACGCGTCAGGCCCGCCCGGCCTCGTACCCCGACGCCGCCCAGGAGCGGGGCCGGGGTGACCAACGTTCGACTGACCTGTACGGAAGGCGGTCGAGCGCCCAGCGCGGCTACGCCCAGGCCCCGGGCGGCCAGCCCGCGGGCGACCAGGGCTACGGCCAGGAGGCACGCGGGTCGGACCAGGGCTACGGCCAGGAGGCACGCCGGTCGGACCAGGGCTACGGCCAGGAGGCACGCCGGCCGGACCGCGGCTACGGGCAGCCGCCACGGGGGCCGGATCCCGGCTACGGCCAGCGGGCAGAGCAGCAGCAGGACTGGGGCCAGCAACGCGCTGGCGCGGACCCGCGCTATCGCCAGCGAGGGGAGCAGGAACAAGGCTGGGGCGAGCAAGGCGGCGCCGGCTCGGATCCGCGCTACGGCCAGCAGCGTGGCGATGCGGGGTGGGACCAGGCGGGAACGGGGAGCTGGCAGGCGGGCGGTCCGGGGCCCGGCAACGAGTGGCCACACGACCAGGGTGGGGGTCAGCGCGGTGGCGGCGGCTGGGCCGGCAACGGGGGCGCGGGCTGGGCGGCCGGCACCGACTGGCAGTCCGGCCAACCGGACCCCGGACAGCAAGGGGGGTACGGCGGGGGCCAGCAGTACGGGCAGCAAGGGGGGTACGCGCCGGGCCAGCAGTACCGGCAGGGCTATGGCTACCCGCCGGCGCGCCCGTCGCCCGGTTTCACTCCGACGATCGGCTTGGTCGTCGCGGGGGTCGGCGCCGTCCTGGTGTTGCTCTCACTGTTCGCGCTGAACTTCGTCGAGCTGAGCTTCCCCGGCCTGAGCCGGTCGATCTCGCTGGCGGACATCTCGGGAAACTTCGGCGATGGCGCTCCAACGGCCCTCGCGACGTACGCGGACTTCGGCAGGTTCCTGGCCATCCTCGTGGCCGTGCTGGCAATCCTGGCCGCGACCCGGGCGTTACCCCAGCTCCGTGACGTCGCGGCCCTGCCGGTTATCGTGGCGGTGACATGCGGGGTGTTCGCGCTGTGGCACGTTCTCGCGATGCTGGCCAACGGTGACGAGGGCGTGGACGTCTCACCCACGTTCGGCGCGATCATCGGCCTCCTCGGCTACGTGGCGCTCGCCGCCGGGCCCTTCCTCCGGCAGCCGCTGCAGGCCCCGCGCCAGGGCGGCCGGTGAGGTTCGGGCCGCGGCGGACGACCGTCTCGGCCCCGCGGCGTCGTCGCCGTAGCATGGAGCCTCTTCGCCGGCGGCCGTCGGCCGCGTGCGGGGGTGTAGCTCAGTTGGCAGAGCGGCCGCCTTTTAAGCGGATGCGCGAGGGTTCGAGACCCTCCACCCCCACCGGACGCCCCTCCCACGCCCCGGCGAGCGGGACGTACGCTCTGGGGCCATGAGCGACCGCCCCCCGGGTCCCGAGCACGAGCTCGACCTCGCCCGGCAGCGCCTCAGCTCCGAGCACGAGCGGCTCGAGCGCTTGCGGACCTCGCTCGAGAACGACCATCTGTACGACGAGCCGGAGCACGACACCGGCGTGCGCTCGCACGTCTACCAACACCCGGCCGACTCGGCGAGTGACGCGTTCGAGCGCGAGAAGGAGTTCTCGATCCTCGAGCAGGTCCAGGCGGAGCTCGCGGCGGTGGACCGGGCGCTGCAACGCCTCGATGCGGGGACGTACGGCACGTGCGACGTCTGCGGCGCCACCATCGCCGACGAGCGGCTGGCCGTCATGCCGGCGGCGCGGTTCTGCATCGGCCACCAGGGCGACGCCGAGGTCTGACCGGGCGGTCACATCTGGCGCGGGACGGTCACGTCCTGGGGTTCGGCCAGCAGCACGCGGTCGCCGGCGTTCGGCCCGTTGCGGCCAAGCGTCAGCCAGCGGCCCTCGACGTTGGCCAGGCGGGTGGTTTCCAGGCCCAGGTGGCGTTCGACGGCGAACACGACGCCGGCGTGGGTGATCACCAGCACATCGCCGCCGGGTGCCGCATCGGCGATGCGCCGCAGCGTGCGTTGCGCCCGCTCCAGCAGCAGCTCGTCCGACTCCCAGCCCGCAGGGCGTCGACCGTCCGCGAGAAACCCGGGATACCGCCGCTCTATCTCGGCCCGGGTGAGGCCCGTCCACTCGCCGGCGTCACGCTCCCGCAGGTCGGCGTCGAGCACCACCGGTCCCACGCCCAGGACGTCACCGACGATGACCGCGGTCTCCGCCGCGCGCCTGAGGTCGGACGCCCAGATACCGTCGATCGCCCCGAGCGATCGGGCCGCCTCTTGCGCCTGGCGTCGTCCCAGGTCGCTCAGCGGGGGATCGGCCTGGCCCTGCCACCGGCCGAGGGCGTTCCACTCCGACTGGCCGTGGCGCGTCAGTAGGGCGCGGGTCTCGGCGATCATCGCCGGGCGACGCTACCGGCACCCGACGCAGCTAGGCTCGTTCGGCGTTTGCTGGGGAGTGAACGCGCGCCGCTGCCCCGGCCGAGAGGAAGGACGCGCCGTGGCCCTGCCACTGGACAAGCTGGGAACGACCGATCCACCGCGCTCGGTGGGCCTGCCTGGCATCGTCGCCCACGGGCGGCGCACGATGGCGAGGTGCAGCCGGTCCTTCCCGACGGTGGTCGATGACGATTCCACCGGCAACGGTGTGGTCGTGACGAAGGTGGCGACCGCCCGCCAGGCCGAGGTCGTGTGAGGCGATCGCCGATGGCCGTCCTCCGCCTGTTCGCCCAGGCTCGCGAGGCCGCCGGCAGCGCGCGTGACGTGGTGGACGGGGCCACGGTCGACGAGGTGCTGGCGGCCGCCCGGGCCCGCTACGGCCAGGGGTTTGCGGCGCTGTTGCCCAGCTGCCGCATCTGGGTGAACGGTGAGCCCGCGCACGGGGACGATCCGGTCACGGCCGACGACGAGGTGGCGGTGTTGCCGCCCGTCTCCGGTGGCGGCTCATGAGTCCCACCACGTCCGGCCAGACGCCCCGCGTGCAGGATTCCGCGTCGGCCCCGTGGGGCGAGCCGCGACGGGTTTCGCCGTCGCCCGACCGCTCGCCGCCCGACCCCTCGCCGGTGCCGCCCCGCCCCCCGATGTCGCCGCTGCCGTCGGCCCTGCCCGGCCCGCCTGTGCGGCGCCCTGCGCCCGGGGCGCGGTCGTCAATCGGCCCCCAGCCCGCAGGCCCACGCCGGCCGGGCCCGCCCGCCTCCGGGCCAGCTCGTCGCCCGGTGCCTCCGGATGCCGGCCCGGGCCCGCGGGCCGGCGGGCCGGGCAAGCCCACAGGTCGTCGCCGCCCACCCGGCCCGGGTGGCAGGACCAGGCCTGGGCAGTCGCCGCCGGCGCGCCGGGCCAAGGCGGCACCCGGCCGCTCCCGCCGGTCGCCGGATCGGCGCACGCGTGGCCGCGGCGGGCTCGCGGTCGTCTACGACATCGAGGGGCCGCGCGTCCGGCTGGGCGTCGCCTGGTTCGCCCTGGCGCTGGCTGCGGTGTTCGCCAGCCCCGTCAGCGCGGCGCTGGTCTACGGCGTGGCCGCCGGCTGGGCCGCCCGCCAGATCGTGCGGGCGTGGGGGTCGGTGGCCTGGCAGGCCGACCTCGCCATCGGTCTCGGCGCAGTCCCGGTGCTGGCTGCCCTCGGCGGGACGCGCTTGCTGATCGCCGCGTTCTCCGTGGGGGGGCTGGTCGCCATCGGGGCGGCGTGCGCCCCGGACGGCGAGCGCATGGTCGGCCGAGGCGGGCGCATCGCCTCGCTGGGCATCCTGTTGCTGGCCCTCGTCCCGGCGGTGGGCGCGGCATCGATGGTGCTGGTGCGGGGCGACTCACGCGTCTCGGCCGTGGTGCTGTTCCTGCTGGTGAGCGCCTACGAGATGGGCGACTTCGTGGTCGGGTCCGGGGCGTCCAACTCGTTCGAGGGCCCACTCGCGGGGATCACCACCGCACTGCTCGTCGGCTTCCCGCTCGCCGTGATGCTGGTCACCCCGTTCGACGATGCCGGGGCGCCGCTGCTCGCGTTTGCCGCCGCGGCCTGCCCGTTCGGGCAGATCGCAGCGTCGGCATTGCTCCCCAGCGCGGGCGCCTCCGCGCCGGCGCTGCGTCGGATCGACACGCTCCTGGTCCTCGGTCCGCTCTGGGCCGCGGCATCGGCAGCCTTCTGAGTGTCGTTTCGCAACCAAAGGTTGCGAAACGAGTGTTCGGTCGCCGCCTGTCGGCCGCTAGCTGTACCCGGCCAGGACGTTGGTGACGGGTTGACGTAAGCGAAGACCTCCTAGTGCTGTGGGGATTGCCGTCACCACAGTCCAGGAGGTCTTCGTGGGTCACCGTAACGCCCGCCTGACGTTCCACGGCCGGCTGCT
>DATFVX010000180.1:0-6096 GCA_035259985.1 Acidimicrobiales bacterium
GGTTACGGTCGCGAGTACGGGGAGCACGGGTTCGAGGAGTTCCTCGAGATCAAGGCCATGCAGCTCTAGGTCTGCGGCGGACGCCCACCACCGGCAGGGAGCGCCCACGGGCGCTCCCTCGCCGCGTCTTTGAAGAAAAACCGGTGCTGTGGCCCGGAATCCCTTCAAAGACCGGTACTGGCTCCCCGGCGGCGCCGCATCGTATGGTCGGCCCCCATGAAGGACCCCGTGCGCGTCGCCGTCACCGGGGCGGCCGGCCAGATCGGCTACGCCCTCCTGTTCCGCATCGCCAGCGGCCAGATGCTGGGCGACGACCAACCGGTGATCCTCCAGCTCCTCGAGATCCCCCAGGCGTTCGGCGCCCTCGAGGGCGTGTGCATGGAGCTCCACGACTGCGCGTTCCCGCTGCTGGCCGACGTCGTGGGCACCGACGACGCCGGCCGGGCGTTCGAGGGCGCCAACTTGGCCCTCCTCGTCGGCGCCATGCCCCGCAAGGAGGGCATGGAGCGGGCCGACCTGCTGTCCGCCAACGGTGCCATCTTCACCACCCAGGGCCGGGCCATCTCCGAGAACGCCGCCGACGACGTGCGGGTGCTGGTCGTGGGCAACCCCGCCAACACCAACGCCTTGATCGCGATGAACAACGCGCCCAACGTGCCCCACGAGCGCTTCTCCGCGATGACCCGGCTCGACCACAACCGGGCGAAGGCGCAGCTGGCCCGCAAGGCCGGCGCGCAGGTTTCCGACGTCACCAGGATGACGATCTGGGGCAACCACTCGGCGACGCAGTACCCCGACGTGTTCCACGCCGAGATCGCCGGCAAGCCGGCGTTCGACGCCATCGGCGGCGACCGGGGCTGGCTCGAGCACGAGTTCATCCCGACGGTGCAGCAGCGGGGCGCCGCCGTCATCAAGGCCCGCGGCCTGTCGTCCGCCGCTTCCGCGGCCAATGCCGCGATCGAGCACGTGCGCGACTGGGTGCTCGGTTCGCCGGAGGGGGACTGGGTGTCGATGGCGGTTCCGTCCGACGGCAGCTACGGCGTGGCCGAGGGCCTGGTCTCCGGCTTTCCCTGCACCACAGCCGGTGGCGGCTACCAGGTCGTGCCCGGCCTCGACCTCGACGGCTTCAGCCGCGGCCGCATCGATGCGTCCGTGGCCGAGCTGGCCGCCGAGCGCGACACCGTGGTCAAGCTCGGCCTGATCTGACGCGCCGCGAGCCCCCGCAGCCGTTCGCCCAGTGCCTGCGCGGATAGGCACGCCGTTTGGGCGAACGGTGGTCAGCATTGCCGGGAGGCCGAGCCGTGCGGCCTGGGCTTACGGTGCAAATTCCGTACTGTTCGGTGCCCACTTGCGTCCCTATCCGCTCGGCCTCTTACTTCAGGAAGCGGCTGGTGGTGTTGTCCGCGAGCACCTTGCCACCCGTCTGGCACGTGGGGCAGTAGTTCACCGTGTAGCTGCGGTACTCCACGGCGCGGACGGCGTCGCCGCACACCGGGCAGGGCTCGCCGGTGCGGTGGTGCACCCCGCCGGGTCGGTCCGCCGACGACGACATGTCGTCGCGGCCGCGCTCGAAGTCCAGCGACTCGTCGATGCACTCGCCCATGGCGGCGTGCAGGCGCTTGACCTCGTCGGGCGACAGCTTGGCGGTGCCGGCGAAGGGCGAGAGCTTGGCCCGGTGGCAGATCTCGTTGGCGAGTCGCCGGCCGATGCCGGCGAGGATCCCCTGGTCGCGCAGCCAGCTGTGGAGGCGCATCGAGTTGTCGGCCAGCAGCCGGGCCACCGTGGCTTCGTCGAGGAGGTGGGCCTCGGGCCCGAGGGTGTCGAGCGGCGGCTGGGCCAGCGGGTCACCCGCCACCACCCATACGCCGGCCTTGCGCTCGGTGCCGGCCTCCGTGAGCAGCAGCGCCCGCCCGTCGTCGAAGCGCCACCGTCCCTGGCCGTTGCGGGGGCGGGCGGCCTGCTTCTCATCGACCCGCAGGCGCCCGCCCTGCATCAGGTGCACCACGAACGTGCAGGGCTCGAACCGCAGCAGGAGGTGCTTGCCCCGGCGGCCGACCGACTCGAGGGGGTGCCCCTGGGCCGACTCGGGCCCCGGGCTCGCCGTCTTGAGCACCGTGAAGGTCAGGGGGGTGAACCGCTGGAGCGCGGCCCCCTCGAACGCCTCGGTCAGGCGCTCGGCATGGGCCTGGAGCTCGGGCATCTCGGGCACGGCCGCTGCATCCTAGGTGCGGTCCGTCCGGACCCGAACGGCGCCGAGGGCGTCGTCGATCGTCGCCAGCGCCTTCTGGTGGCGGATGAGGGCGGCCAGGTCACCCCCCACCCGCAGGCGGCCCTCGACGAAGGCCCGCTGGGCCCCCAGCGTGCCGGCGGCAATCCGGCTTGCGGTTGCATAGTCGGTGGTGAAGCGGAGGTCGGGGCCCACGGCGGCGCCCTCCGTCAACGCGACAACACCATCGTCGATCCTGACGTGCCAGCGTGCCATCCCCTCGGGCCCGTCGGCGACCACGTACTCCACGATGAGCCTCACGCCGGCGGTGGCACCGGCCAGGCTGGCATCGCCTGCGAGCGCCAGGCGGGCCGCCTCCATCCACTCCCGGCTCAGGTACTGCACCGGGCGGAAGCTACCGCCCGTCCCACGCCCCGCCGGCGTGGGTCAGGAGCGCCGGTGGGGCAGGAACCGGCGGAGACCACGCCCGTGGCCGCGTCTCACCCGCACGAGGTCGGCGTCGTGGTGCAGCTGCCGGGATCGCTCATCGACCATGTAATCGTGAAGTATCGGATCCATCGTCGTCCTTCGACTCGAACCGTCCTGTAACCGGTGAACTGTTTTCAGTGGTGACACTCTACCGGAAACCACCGTCGCTTGTACAGTGGTTTCGTGGTCGCCACCCAGAAGAACGACGTCGACGTCGAGCTCGTGAGATCGTTCGCCAACACCGTCGACGCCGACGACGGCACCGACCGGCTCGCGTCCAGCAACGACTTCCGCAGCTGGCTGCGGGATCAGGGGCTCGAGGGCGCCCAGCAGCCGATCGGTGACGAGGACCTGGGCCTCGCCCGGGACCTCCGCAGCGCGCTGCGGGCCGAGATGGCGTCCCATCACGACGGCGTGCCGGACACGGCGGCGCGGGCCAGCCTCGACCGCCTTGCCGCCGAGCTGCCGGTCCACGTCGTGCCCTCGACCGGCTCCCTCGAACCGCTGGCGAGGGGCGCCCGCGGGACCCTGACCCGGGTCATGGCGTCGACGCACAGCCTGGTGCGCGCCGGGGTCTGGAACCGGCTCAAGGTCTGTCCCGACGACGAGTGCGCGTGGGTGTTCTACGACGAGTCCCGGAACCGCTCGCGTCGCTGGTGCTCCATGAACGCCTGCGGCAACCGCCACAAGGTGCGCGCATATCGCGACAGACTCGGCGGGTGACCGATCTCATCCCCGCAGGGCTGACCGCCGCCGACGAGTTCTACCACGCCCCCGCCGACGGCGACTGGTGGGGCGAGTCGTGGTACTACGACTTCGCCACGCGTGACGCCACGCTCGGCGGCTACGTGCGCCTGGGCCTCTACCCGAACCAGACGGTGGCCTGGTACTGGGCCTGCGTCGTCGGCGAGGGTCGGCCCCTGGTGACGGTGGTCGACCACGAGATCCGGCCGCCCCGGCCGCCGTCGCTCGAGGTCCGCACCGAGGGCCTGTGGGCCGACCACAACGTCGAGACGCCGTTCGAGCACATCTCCCTCGGCTGCGAGGCGTTTGCCCTGGGGCTCGACGATCCCGCCGCCATGTACGCGGACAACGGGCGGCCTGTCGGGGACCGGGTGCCCTTCGGGCTCGACCTCGAATGGGAGACCGATGGGAGCGCCTACGTGTACCCGCCGGGGACCACCCGCTACGAGGTGCCGTGTCGCGTCCACGGCGAGGTGCTGGTGGGCGACGAGCGCATCGAGCTCGATGCAATCGGCGAGCGCGATCACTCGTGGGGCACCCGCGACTGGTGGTCGCTCGGCTGGACCTGGTCGGCGGGGTGGCTCGACGACGGCACCCGGTTCCACGGCACCACCGTGCGGCTGGGCGACGACGTGGTGCCCTACCACCCGGGCTTCGTCCAGCCGGCGGGCGGGCCGCTGGGGGGCGTGGGGCACACGTCGACGACCAGCGTGGCCGGCGACCACGGGTTCCCCACCTCGGCGACCGTCGGCTACGACGACCTCGGGCTCGACGTGGAGCCGGTGGCGTTCGCACCGGTTCTCCTGGAGGACGGCGCCGGCAGGGTGTCGCGCTTCCCGCGGGCGCTGTGCCGGTTCCGCGACCCCGCCACGGGGAGAGCGGGCGCCGGCTGGGTCGAGTGGAACCAACCGCAGTAGCGCCTCCAGCGTCACTCGCGCCCTCGCGCCCCACTAGCGCACCCCCCGGTCCCTACCGATAGCCTCTCCCAGATGCTCGGACGAGTGCTCGCCGCTGGGGGCCTGCTCGACCCGAAGAGCCTCATCGACGACATCGGCCTCTGGGGCGTCTTCGCGGTCATCTTCGCCGAGTCGGGGATGCTGGTCGGGTTCTTCCTGCCGGGCGACTCGCTGCTGTTCACGGCCGGGTTCCTGGCGTCGGGGCCGTCGAGCGTCGACGAGGCGCTCCACCTGCCCCTCGGCTGGCTGCTGGTGGGCACGTTCATCGCCGCGGTGGCGGGCGACCAGGTGGGCTACATCATCGGCCGGCGGGCGGGACCCGCGATCTTCAACCGCCCGGACTCGCGGCTCTTCAAGCAGGAGAACGTCGACAAGGCGCACTCGTTCTTCGAGCGCTACGGCGCCAAGACCATCGTGCTGGCCCGCTTCGTGCCGGTGGTGCGCACGTTCGCGCCGGTCGTCGCCGGGGTGTCGAACATGCGGTACCGCACGTTCGTGACGTTCAACGTGATCGGCGGGCTCCTGTGGGCGATCGGGGTCACGCTGCTCGGGTACTTCCTCGGCCAGGTCGACTTCATCGAGCAGAACCTCGAGCTGGCCATCCTCACCGTCGTGGCCATCTCGGTGCTGCCGATCGCCCGCGAGCTCTGGCTCTCGCGCCGGCAGCGTCGTGCCGAGGTTCCGGCGGTGCAGCCGGAGGTCGACCGCACTGGCGCCTGACGGGCGGCGATGAGATACGTCGTGACCGGGTCGGCGGGCTTCGTCGGCTCCCATGTGTGCGAGGCCCTGCTGGCGCGGGGCGACGAGGTCGACGGCGTCGACGCCTTCACCGACTACTACGACCCGGCCATCAAGCGCGCCAACACCGCCTCGCTGGCGCGGCACGAGCGCTTCCGGGCAGTCGAGCTCGATCTGGCCCGGGTCGACCTCGACCATGTCCTCGATGGTGTCCTCGCCGGCGCCGACGCGGTGATCCACCTGGCGGCCCAGCCCGGTGTCCGGCTGTCGTGGTCGGACGGGTTCGGGCTCTACATCGAGCGCAACATCTCGGCGTCGCAGCGGCTGCTCGAGGCGGCGCGCCGCACCCGCGTGCCGCGCCTGGTGCTCGCCTCGTCGTCGTCCGTCTACGGCAACGCGGCCGCGCGTCCGATCACCGAAGACGCGCCGACCCGGCCCTTCAGCCCCTACGGGGTGACGAAGCTGGCGGTCGAGCACCTGGCGGCGGCGTACGGCGCCAACTGGGGCGTCTCCACCGTGGTGCTGCGCTACTTCACGCTCTACGGGCCCGGGCAGCGCCCCGACATGGCCCTCCACCGGTTCATCGACGCGGTGGCCGGCGGCCTGCCGGTGACGGTGTACGGCGACGGCGAGCAGGTCCGCGACTTCACGTACGTGTCGGACGCAGCGGCCGCCACCCTCGCCGCGCTGGAGGCCGACGTCGCACCGGCGTCGGTGTTCAACGTGGCCGGCGGGTCACCCGCCACGGTCAACGACCTCCTGCGCCTGGTGTCGGAGCACGTGGGCCGCCCGCTGGTCGTGCGCCACCTGGCGGCGCAGGCCGGCGATGTCCGGGCCACCCACGGCTCCATCGCGCGGGCGCGCCGCGAGCTCGGATGGTGGCCGGAGGTGTCCCTGGACGACGGGGTCAAGCGGCAGGTGGTCCACCAGCTCGGCGGCCGGTGACGCCGGTCGCCGCCGCAG
>DATFVX010000181.1:0-3058 GCA_035259985.1 Acidimicrobiales bacterium
AGCTGATCGACGATCGACCCGAATGGCGCGACATGGTCGACAACGTGGCCACCGTCGCCACGCAGGCGTTCCAGGTCTGGCTGCGGGAGCCCGAGCCGGAGATGGGGTGGCCGCACCCGGGCACGACGATGAGCGGCTATGCCGCGCCGTTCGACACGTGGGCGTCGATGCCGCAGCTCATCGACGCCGAGGACTGGCCCGACGACGACCGCCCCGGCACGATCGCGTACTTCTGTGGCGCACTGGCCGCACCTTGGCCTCCGGCGAACGGCGAGGCCGACGATCCGGCCTACCGGGACAATTACGCCGAGCAGGTTCGGGGGCGGGCCGTCGACTTTCTCGGCGAGAAGCTGCGGCACCTGCTGCCGGGCGCCGTGAGCGACGCCGGGTTCCGGTGGGAGCTTCTCTGCGGCCGCGACGGGCGGACCGGTCCCGCCGCGTTCGACTCGCAGTACTGGACCGCCAACGTCGACCCCTCGGACCGGTACGTGCAAGCCCTGCCGGGGACGAACCGGTGCCGGCTCCGGTCCGACGAGAGCGGATACGACAACCTGTTCCTCGCCGGCGACTGGACCGACTCCGGCCTCAATGCCGGTTGCATCGAGGCCGCCGTGCTCTCGGGGCTTCAGGCCGCCAACGCCATCCTCGGACGGGCGCGCAACCACCGCGTCGTGGGCTACCTGCCCGACTGACGACGCCCAGAACGCCTGTCGATGGGTCGATCTACGCTTCGCGGTTGTGGAGAACCCCCGGGCGCGTCCGATGAGCGCGTTCCAGGAACGGGTCGGCCGCGTCGCACTGCAGTGGATGACAGGCGCCAACACCGTGGTGTACCGGTTGAGCAACGGGCGGACGGCCGGCCGTCTGCCCAGCGGTGCTTCCATCTGCCTGCTCACCACCCAGGGCCGCCGGACCGGGCGGGCGCGCACGGTGCCTCTGCTGTACATCGCCCACGGCGACGACGAGATCGTCGTGGTGGCCTCGCACGGCGGGATGAGCCGCCACCCGGCGTGGTACCTCAACCTGCGTGACGATCCCCGGGCCACCGTCGAGGTCGGATCGAGACGTCGCGACATGACCGCTCGGCCGGCCACCGCCGCCGAGCGCGCGGAAATCTGGCCGGCGCTGACCGCGGTCTATCCCCACTTCGACGCGTACCAGCAGCGGACCGTTCGCCGCATACCGGTGCTCATCCTCAGCCCGCGGGATCCTCCGGATCGACGCCGGCCGCACCGCGAGCGATGATCGTGACGGTCGCGGTGGCATCCCTGGCCAGCATGCCTATCCACCGGAACCAGTCGTCGACCAGGTCTTCCGCGTGGTAGTCATCCGCCGACAGCTTGGCGCTCGCCGACTTCCACAGGTCGACATAGCGCGTCAACCGCTCGCCGAGGAACGCACTGAGGTCGTCGGGGCCGCCGGCGCCGTCGGTCACGCTCGGTCTCCCGAGCGGATCGCCCGCTGGACGAGCTCGAGCCACAGTTCGAGGCCCCTTCCAGCCAGAGGCGTGAGCTGCTCCCATGCCTCGATCGCGTCGGCCGTCATCGTGTCGACGGTCCACTCGCCACCCTGCAGCGACCGCTCGCCCCACTGCTCGACCAGCTCGATGTTGGCCCGGCCGGCGTCGCCGAGCAGCTCGGTCACCCGCTGCATGTAGCTCGCGAACCAGTCGTCCTGGCCCGTGTCTTGGTCCGTGGCCACTACCGGTCATGCTACGTGCAGCCCGAGGTCGGTGCGATGGGTGAGGTCGCGACCAGACACGACCCGTCAGCGCGTGACCACGGGCTGGCCGTCCTGCCAGGTGAGGGCGGCGAAGTGAAGGCTGCGGGCCCCGCCCTGGTCGTAGCCGACGGCGCCGCCGGTCCAGGCGTGATAGGCCAGCCACTGCTCGTGGGCCGGCCCCGAGACGACGCACGCACCACCGGGGCCGTCCTCGCCGGCGCCGGTGGCGACGAGCGGGGCGTCGACGGTCACCTTCGTGCAGGGACCGAGGGGTGAGCCGCAGGTGGCGTAGCCGACGGCGTACCCGCGCGACTCCCACCAGCCCCCCGAGTAGAACAGCGTGTACGACTCGCCGGTGCTGACCATGGCCGGGTTCTCGATGAGCGGCTCCTCCCACGGCGCGCCCGAGGAGACCAGAGCGGCCGCCTCGCCGGTGAGGGCGAGGCCGTCGGGCTGGAGAGCCTGGGCGAACAGGGTGCTGGCCCGGCCGACGGCGTTGCCGTCCGCCTTCCAGAGCAGGTAGGCGGTGCCGTCGTCGTCGACGAAGGGATGGGGGTCGATCGACCCGCCGAGCTGGGTCTGGCAGACGAGCGGCTCGGTGGCGCTGGAGGCGAAGGGCCCGTCAGCCGTCGCGCTGACGGCCACGCCGATGCACTGGCGTCCCGACCGGTGGTCGTGCGCCGCGAAGTAGAGCAGGTACTGGTGGCCGAGCCGGACGACTCCGGGGGCCCAGGTCCGCCCCCAAGCGGCCCACACGGGCAGTTGGGGGAGCGCGTCGACCGGCGGCGACCAGGTGCTGAGGTCCGGGCTGGTCGCCACGGGCACGTTCTGGAACCCGACCTGGGTGCTGTAGAGGAGGTAGCGATCGCCGTCGGCGAGGACGAAGGGGTCGGGCGCGTCGCGGCCGTCGGTCGGCGGCGCGGGGACGAGCGGCTGGGGCCGGGTGACGTTTCCGGCCGTTCGGCCAGGACCCGCCTTGAGCTCGCGGTCGGCGTCGACTGCGGGAGCGGAAGTCGGGGCGGGGTCAGAGGTCGCGACCACCGTAGGCGCCCCGGCGGCGCGGGCCGGCAGGCTCAGGCCGGCGGCGAGCACGACCGATGCCAGGCCGAGGCGAGCCAGCCGGTGACCGGCTGCGGAACCCGACCTGTCGGGAGCTTTGGGGGCGCGCGCGACCACGGGGCGTGCCATTGGACGAACCTCCGGGGGAAGGGGGAGGCGACCCGTCGCCTGAGCGGCGGGCCTCTCTGCCTGGACGTCCTCACGTTGCGGGGGTCCGCTCGACCGGGCCGCGACGGCCGCTCGACAGCGACGCGATTAATCACCAACTACCGTTCGT
>DATFVX010000182.1:0-14956 GCA_035259985.1 Acidimicrobiales bacterium
CTCGTCGTCGCCCGCGTCGCCACGTTCGACGAGCTCGTCGCCTACTGCCGGCAGGTCGCCGGGTCGATCGGCCGGCTGTCCCTCGCGATCTTCGGCACCGATCGGCCGGAGGTCACCGCGCCGCTGGCCGACGACCTGGGCGTCGCGCTCCAACTCACCAACATCCTGCGCGACCTGGTCGAGGACCGCGACCGGCTGGGCCGGGTCTACCTGCCGGCCGACGACCTGGCCCGCTTCGGCTGCGCGCCCGACGCGAATGGGCCGGCCGACGGCCTGGCGGCGCTGCTGACGTTCGAGGCCGAGCGCGCCCGTGCGTGGTACGAGCGCGGGCTCGGCCTGCTGCCGCACCTCGACCATCGTTCCCGGGCCTGCGTGGCCGCCATGGCCGGCATCTACCACCGGCTGCTCGACCAGATCGAGCGCGACCCCGGGGCGGGCCTGCGTGGCCGCATCTCGCTCACCACCGGCCAGAAGGTGGGTGTCGCCGCCCGCAGCCTGGTGCCGTTCCCGATCGGGCGCCGGGGATGACGCGCCCCCGCATCTGCGTGGTGGGCGGGGGCCTGGCCGGGATGGCCGCGGCCCTGGCGTGCGCCGACGCCGGCGCCGAGGTGACGCTCGTCGAGCGGCGCCGGCGCCTCGGCGGGGCGACCTGGTCGTTCCGCCACAACGACCTGTGGTTCGACAACGGCCAGCACGTCTTCCTGCGTTGCTGCACCGCATACCGGGCGTTCCTCGACCGCCTCGGGGTGGCGGACCTGGTGCGGCTCCAGTCGCGTCTCGACGTTCCCGTCATCGCCCCCGGCGGCCGGACGTCGCGGCTGCGACGCAGCCGCTGGCTGCCGGCGCCCGCCCACCTCGGCCGGTCGCTCCTGACGTACGGCCACCTCGGCGCCCGTGACCGGCTGCGACTGGCGCCGGCGGCGCTGGCGCTCCGCCGGGTCGACATCGACGCCGCCGAGACCGATCGGCAGACCTTCGGCAGGTGGCTCAGCCGCCACGGGCAGTCGCCGGAGGCGCGGGACGCGCTGTGGGACCTGATCTGCCGGCCGACCGTGAACCTCCCCGCCGACGAGGCATCCCTGGCCCTGGCCGCGATGGTGTTCCGCACCGGCCTGCTGAGCGCGGCCGGCGCCGCCGACATCGGCTGGGCCTCGGTCCCGCTGGGTGAGTTGCACGGCGACGCCGGGCTCCGGGCACTCGAGCGGGCGGGCGTCGAGGTCCTCACCGGCGTGCCCGCCGCAGTCGGCCTGCCGGCGGACGGCGCCACCGGGTTCACCGTCCGAATCGCCGACACGCGGCGCGTCGCCGACGCCGTCGTGGTCGCCGTCCCCCACACCGCCGTGGCCGACGTGGCACCCGGCCTGGACGGGCTGCGCGGGGTCGCCGAGCGGCTCGGCGTGTCGCCGATCGTGAACGTCCACGTCGTCTACGACCGGCCGGTCACCGACCTCGAGTTCGCCGCCGGCGTGGGCACCGACGTCCAGTTCGTGTTCGACCGCACCGCCGCTGCCGGGCTCGAGCGCGGCCAGTACCTGGCGGTGTCACTGTCGGCGGCGGACCCCTACATGGACCGGTCGTCCGACGAGGTGAAGGCCGCGGTGGTCGCCGGCCTGGCCGACCTGTTCCCCCGCGCCCGCAGCGCCCGGGTCGTCGACGCCCTCGTCTCGCGCGAGCCGGCGGCGACGTTCCGGGGTGCGCCCGGCTCGGCCGCGGCGCGGCCGGGGAGCACGACGGCGATCCCCGGCCTGGTCCTGGCCGGTGCGTGGACCGCCACCGGGTGGCCGGCGACGATGGAGGGAGCGGTGCGCAGCGGGAACACCGCCGCTCGCCACGCCCTCCTCGCCGCCGGCCACACCCGACATCCGGCCCGGCCCGTCGACGAGGAGGTGGTGGCGTGAGCACCCGGCACCACCGCGTTCTCGCGCCAAGAACGGTCGTCCGAGCGACCATTTCCGGCGCGAGAACGCGGGAGTGGGTCAAATGAGCACGGTCACGTCCGTTCCCGATGCGCTTGCGCGCGCCCGCGACGTGGTGCACCCGGCGATGGTCGCCGCGGTCGAGCGGCTCAACCCCGAGCTCGGGAGGATCGCGGCCTACCACCTCGGCTGGTGCGACGAGCAGGGGACCCCCAGCGCGCGCGCCGGCGGCAAGGGGGTCCGCCCCGCGCTGGCCGTGCTGTCGGCCGAGGCGGCGGGTGCCGACGCGGCTGACGGGGTGCCCGGCGCGGTCGCGGTCGAGCTCGTCCACAACTTCTCGCTGCTCCACGACGACGTCATCGACGGCGACCGGGAACGCCGTCATCGGCCGACGGTCTGGGCGCTGTACGGCGTGGGCCCGGCCGTGCTGGTCGGCGACGCACTGGCCTGCCTCGGCCACCAGATCCTGCTCGAGCGCGGCGCGGCCGGCGCCGCGGCCAGCGCCGAGCTCACCGATGCGGTGGCGGCGATGATCGGGGGCCAGGCCGACGACATGGCCTTCGAGGCCCGGGCCGAGGTCACCACCGCGGAGTGCCTCGCCATGGTGGCCGGGAAGACCGGCGCGTTGCTGTCCTGCGCCGCCGCCATCGGTGCGGTCCTCGCGGGCGCGCCCGCCGCCGTCGTCGAGTCGTTGCGCCACTACGGTGCCCACCTCGGCGTCGCCTTCCAGGCAGTGGACGACATCCTGGGAATCTGGGGCGACCCCGAGCGGACCGGCAAGCCCCGGGGCAGCGACCTGTCGACCCGCAAGAAATCGCTGCCGGTGGTCTTCGCGCTGGACGCCGGCGAACGGCAGGGGGCCGGAGAGCTGCGGCGCCTCCTGCTGAACGGGCCGCTCGACGCCGACGCCGTGGCCCGGGCGACCGAGCTGGTCGAGTGCTCCGGCGCCCGGCAGGCAACCGAGGCGCTTGCCCGCGAGCACCTCGGGGCGGCCTTCCGCGCGCTGGAGGGGGCGGGGTTGGCCGGGATCGCGTGTGCCGAGCTGGCCGACCTCGCCCGCTTCGTCGTCGAGAGGGAGTTCTGATGGCCATCGACGCAGCCGCCGTCGCCTCGGTCGCAGCCTCGGCCGCCGAGGCCATGCGGCGGGCGCGTGACCACCTGCTGGCGCTCCAGGCCCCCGAGGGGTGGTGGAAGGGCGAGCTCCAGACCAACGTCACCATGGACGCGGAGGACCTGATGCTCCGCCATGTCCTCGGCGTCCTCGACCCGGACACCGCCGGCGCGGCGGCGGCATGGATCCGGTCCCAGCAGCGGCCCGACGGCACGTGGGCCACGTTCCACGGGGGTCCCGGCGACCTGTCCACCACGGTCGAGGCGTACGTCGCGCTGCGCCTGGCCGGCGACCCCCGGGATGCGCCGCACCTCGCCCTCGCCCGCCGGTTCGTCCTCGACGGCGGCGGCATCGAGCGGACGCGCGTCTTCACCCGCATCTGGCTGGCCCTCCTGGGCCAGTGGTCGTGGGACGACCTCCCGGCGTTGCCGCCCGAGGTGATCCTGCTGCCGGCCGGCGTCCCGCTGAACGTCTACGACTTCGCCTGCTGGGCCCGGCAGACGATCGTCCCCCTCACCGTGGTTGCGGCGCATCGCCTGGTCCGCCCGCTGCCGTTCTCGATCGGTGAGCTCTCCAACGGTGAACGTGCGGCGGCTGGCGCCCCCATGGGGGCCCCTCCCGCCGCACGTTCGGGGTGGGAAGGGTCGGAACGGTGGTTCCGGCGCCTCGACCGTGCGCTCAAGGGCTACGAGCGCCTGCCCGGTTGGGCGCCCCCCAAGGTGCTCCTGCGGCGGCTGGCCCTCCGGCTGGCCGAGCGGTGGGTCATCCGGCGGCAGGAGGCCGACGGCTCCTGGGGCGGCATCCAGCCGCCGTGGGTGTACTCGCTGCTCGCCCTCCACGTGCTGGGCTACCCGCTCGATCATCCGGCGATGGCGGCCGGGCTGGCCGGCCTCGATCGCTTCACGATCCACGACGAGCGGGGCCGCCGCCTGGAGGCGTGCCAGTCACCGGTGTGGGACACCGCCCTGGCGGTCGTGGCGCTCGCCGACGCCGGCATGGCGCCCGACGATCCGGCCCTGGTGCGTGCGGGCGGGTGGCTCCTCGACCAGGAGGTCGGTGTCGCCGGCGACTGGGCGGTCCGCCGCCCGGGGCTGGCCCCGGGGGGCTGGGCGTTCGAGTTCGCCAACGTCAACTACCCCGACGTCGACGACACCGCCGAGGTGGTGCTGGCCCTGCGCCGGGTCGCAGGCCTGGACGCGGCGCGCCGCGAGCGGGCCATCGAACGTGGCGTCGCCTGGGTGGAGGGCATGCAGAGCCGCGGGGGCGGCTGGGCGGCGTTCGACGCCGACAACACCAGCCGTCTGTGCGGGGCGCTGCCGTTCTGCGACTTCGGCGAGGTGACCGACCCGCCGTCCGCCGACGTCACCGCCCACGCCATCGAGATGCTGGCCGCCGAGCCGGGCGCCGATCGGGGCAGGCTCCGGGACGGGCTCGCCTGGCTGCGGGCCGAGCAGGAGCCCGGGGGATCGTGGTTCGGGCGCTGGGGCGCCAACCACGTGTACGGGACCGGCGCCGCGGTGCCTGCGCTGGTGGCGGCGGGGGCCGGTCCCGACGACCCGGGGATCGCCCGGGCCGTGACGTGGCTCGAGGGCCACCAGAACGGCGACGGCGGCTGGGGCGAGGACCTGCGCTCCTACAACGACCCGCACGCGATCGGGCGGGGCACGTCGACGGCATCGCAGACGGCATGGGCGCTGCTAGCGCTGCTCGCCGCCGGCCGCCGGGACAAGGATTCCGTGCGCCACGGCATCGGCTTCCTGGTGGACACCCAGAGGGCCGACGGCACCTGGGACGAGGAGCCGTTCACGGGCACGGGCTTCCCCGGCGACTTCTACATCAACTACCACCTGTACCGGCACACGTTCCCCCTGACGGCACTGGGCCGCTACTGCCGCGAGGCGGCGTCATGACGCGCCCGGGGATCGTCCTGACGCCGCGGCGGGCCGAGGCCCGGGCGGTGGCCGGGGGCGCGCCGGGGCTCGAGACGATCGTGACGGGCGAGGGGGCCGAACGGTCCCGGCGCTCGGCCATCAACCTGGCCGCCCGCTGCCGGGGCGCGCCCGGCCTGGCCGTCGCCGGCTGGCTGGCCCCGCCACCCCCCGGCCTGGCGGTCGGCGACGTTGTCGTCGCCACCGAGGTGCTCGGACCGTTCGGCAGTGTGCCGTTGCCGTCGGCACCGCTGGTCGCCAACGGCCTGCGCGCCGCCGGGCTTCGGGTCCACGAGGGCCCGGTGACGCCGGCGGCGGACCGGGAGAGCGCCTGGCTGATCGAGGCGGCGCCCGACCGCCCCCGGGTCGTGGTGCGGGTCGTCGCGGACGAGCGCCGGACGCTCGCGGCGTACCGGGCGTTGCGCCGCACGTCCCGGGTGCTGGCGGCGTGGGCCGCCGCCGCGGGTCCCCGCACCCTCCTCCTGCCGGAGCCCCGGTCGTTCTGCGCCGGCGTCGAGCGGGCGATCGAGGTGGTGGAGCGGGCGCTGGACCGCTACGGGCCGCCCGTCTACGTCCGCCGGCAGATCATCCACAACCGGCACGTCGTCGCCGACCTGGAGTCCCGGGGCGCGGTGTTCGTCGAGGAGGTCGACGAGGCGCCCGAGGGTGCCCGGCTGGTGTTCTCGGCCCACGGCGTGTCGCCCGCCGTCGAGGCGGAGGCGGCGGCGCGTGGCCAGGCGGTGATCGACGCCACCTGCCCGCTGGTGGCCAAGGTGCACCGCGAGGTCCGGCGCTTCGCCGATCGTGACTACAGCGTGGTGCTGGTCGGCCACGCCCATCACGACGAGGTGGAGGGGACGATCGGCGAGGCGGCCGACATCCGCCTCGTGTCCACGCCCGAGGACGCCGCGCGGGTCGAGGCCGCCGACCCCGGGCGGGTCGCATACGTGACGCAGACCACCCTGGCGCTCGACGACGTGGCGGACGTGGTCGCCGTGCTGCGGGACCGCTTCCCGGCGCTCGTCGGGCCCGCAGCCGACGACGTCTGCTACGCCACCCAGAACCGGCAGGACGCCGTGCGGGCGATCGCCGGCGAGTGCGACCTGCTGCTGGTGGTGGGGTCGCAGAACTCGTCCAACAGCCAACGGTTGGTCGAGGTCGCCGAACGCGTGGGATGCCCGGCGCACCTGATCGACGACGAGCGGGAGATCGACCTCGCCTGGCTGGCCGGCGCGGCCACCGTCGGAGTCACCGCCGGCGCGTCGGCCCCGGCGGCGATCGTCGATCGCGTCGTTGCCACCCTCGGCGGGCTGGGCCCGCTCGACATCCACACCCGAGCGGTCACGGCCGAGACCGTCCGCTTCTCGTTGCCCGAGGAGGTTCGCTAGTGGTCCCGATGAGGCAGAGCACGCGGGTCGGGTTGTACCTGCTGCGCCAGAAGTTGGCCCGCCGAGACAAGTTTCCCCTCGTGCTCGAGCTGGAGCCGCTGTTCGCCTGCAACCTCGCGTGTGCCGGCTGCGGGAAGATCCAGCACCCGACCGAGGTGCTGCGCCAGCGGGTGTCGGTCGAGGACGCCGTCGCCGCGGTGGAGGAGTGCGGGGCGCCGATCGTGTCGATCGCCGGCGGCGAGCCGCTGCTGCACCCGGACATCGTCGAGATGGTCGAGGCGCTCGTCGCCCGCCGGCGCTTCGTCTACCTGTGCACCAACGCCGTGCTGCTGCGCCGCAAGCTGGACAGGTTCCGGCCGTCGCCGTACTTCGCCTGGACCGTGCACATCGACGGCCTGCGCGAGCGCCACGACGAGTCGGTGTGCCGCGACGGCGTCTTCGACGAGGCCGTCGCCGCCATCGCCGACGCCAAGGCGCAGGGCTTCCGGGTAACCACCAACACGACGTTCTTCTCGACGGATTCGCCGTCGACCGTGCGCGAGGTGCTGGACTTCCTCAACGACGAGGTCGGCGTCGACTCGATGATGATCTCGCCCGGCTACGCCTACGAGAAGGCGCCCGACCAGCTGCACTTCCTGGGCGTCAAGCAGACGCAGAAGCTGTTCCGGGACGCGTTCGCCGGGCGGCGCCGCCGCTGGCGGCTCAACCACACGCCGCTGTTCCTCGACTTCCTCGAGGGCAAGGTGGACTTCCCCTGCACCGCCTGGGGGATCCCCAGCTACTCGGTCTTCGGGTGGCAGAGGCCCTGCTACCTCATGGGCGACAGCTACGCGTCGAGCTACCGCGAGCTCGTCGAGACCACCGACTGGGAGCGCTACGGCCGCGGCCGCGACCCCCGCTGCCGGAACTGCATGGCCCACTGTGGGTACGAGCCCTCGGCGGTCATCGCCACCACGACGTCGCTGCGGCAGTCGGTGCGCGCCGCGTTGTCGCGATGAGCACGGGCGTGCTCGGCGGTATCCGGTCGCCGGCCGACCTGCGCGGCCTCGACGGCGACCGGCTCGACCAGCTCGCAGCGGACATACGCCGGGTCCTGATCGACACCGTCGCCGCCAACGGTGGGCACCTCGGGTCGAACCTGGGGGCGGTCGAGCTGACCATCGCGCTGCATCGCGTGCTCGACTCGCCGACCGACGCCATCGTCTGGGACACCGGCCACCAGGCGTACACCCACAAGCTGCTCACCGGCCGCCGGGCGCGGTTCCCGACCCTGCGCCGGGCCCGGGGGCTCACGGGCTACCCCAACCGGGCCGAGTCGCCGCACGACTGGGTGGAGAACAGCCACGCCTCCACGGCGCTGTCGTACGCCTACGGCCTGGCGGCCGCCCGCCGGCACGCCGGGCACGCAGGACGGGTCGTCGCAGTCGTGGGCGACGGGGCGCTGACGGGCGGCATGGCCTACGAGGGCCTCAACAACATCGGCTGGCGCGGCCTGCCGGTCGTGGTGGTCCTCAACGACAACGGCCGCTCCTACGCGCCGACCGTGTCGAGGCTGAGCGAGGCCCTCAGCCCCCTGCGGGTCGCGGGCCGACGGGCTGGCGACGCCGGCGAGGCGGACGAGGCGGGCGCCGAGGGTGGCGATGCCGCACCGTCGGGCCCCTCGTTCTTCGCCGCGCTCGGCGTCGACTACCGCGGCCCCCTCGACGGCCACGACGTCGCCGCGCTCGAGTCGGGGATCCGGGACGCGCTCGCGTCCGGCCGGCCGGCCGTCGTCCACGTGCTGACCCGCAAGGGCAGGGGCTTCCCGCCGGCCGAAGACGACGACGACAAGTGCCTGCACGACGTCGCCCCGTTCCGGCCCCAGCGCTACGCGCCCCCCGCCCGCAGCCGTCCCCGCTACACCGACGTCTTCTCCGAGGCGCTGGTCCGCGCCGCGGCGCGGGACCCGCGGATCGTCGCCATCACGGCCGCCATGCCCAGCTCCACCGGCCTGCGGCCGTTCGCCGAGGCGTTTCCCGACCGGTTCTTCGACGTGGGGATCGCGGAGCAGCACGCGGTGACCGCGGCCGCCGGCATGGCCATGGGCGGCCTGCGGCCCGTGGTCGCGATCTACTCGTCGTTCCTGACCCGGGCGCTCGATCAGGTCAACCTCGACGTCGGCCTCCACCGCCTGCCGGTCGTGCTGTGTGTCGACCGCGCCGGGATCACCGGACCGGACGGCCCCTCCCACCACGGCGTGCTCGACCTGGCGCTGCTCGGGCGCGTGCCCGGCATGACCGTGTTCGCCCCGTCGTCCGGCCACGAGCTCGAGGTCATGCTCACCGAGGCGCTGGCCATCAATGGGCCCTGCGCCCTGCGCTGGCCCAGCGGCACGGCGCGCGAGGTCGCGCCCGGCGGCGGCCGGGTCGGCGCTGGCCGGCGTGCCCGCCGGCTGCGGGCCGGACGCGACGTGTGCCTGGTGGCCGCCGGGCCGCTGGTCGAGGCGGCCGACGAGGCCGCCGGCCTCCTCGAGGACGTGGGGGTGTCGACCACGGTGTGGGACATGCGGCTCGTGAAGCCGGTGGACGACCAACTCGTGGCCGATGCCGGCCGGCACCGGCTCGTGGTCACGGTCGAGGACGGCTTTCGGGAGGGTGGCGCCGGCGCCCGGGTGGTCGACGCCCTCGGGCGGTCGGCGCTGGTTCGCGGTGGCTCCGGCGAGGGGGACGCCGCGCCGCCCGTGGTGGTGCTGGGGGTGCCGGATTCGTACGTCGCCCACGGCGATCCGGCGGCCATCCGATCCGAGCTGGGCCTGGACGGGATCGGGATCGCCGCCGCAGCCCGCGATGGGCTGCGGCGAATTGACCGTCGGACGGAGTTTGGTGACCTGAGCCGCGCGTCCGCCATGCTCTAGGGCCGTGGACATGCGACGGGGAAGACGCTGGGCGGTGCTGGGGTCGGCGATCGTGGTGGCGCTGGCGCTCACCGCGTGTGGCGACGACGACGACGGCCCGATTCCCCAGACCGGCGTCCGGGAGACCACGACAACCTCGGAGGCGGCGTCCACCACCACGACGACGGCCGCCTCGGGCTGAGGCCCCGTGCCCCACGGTACGGATCCGCTCCACCGGCGGTAGGGTTCACGGGTCACTCGCCGGCAAGGCCGGCAGCCGTCGGCGAACGCCGATGGGGCCCATTCGAGACGTCTGTTCGAGTTGGCCTACCCACTTGGACGGAGTCCCATGTCCCCCACCTTCGCCGACCTCGGTGTCCCCGCGTCCCTGTGCGCCACCCTGGCCCGCCGCGGCATCACCGAGCCGTTCCCCATCCAGGCCGCCACGCTGCCCGACGCCCTCGCCGGCCGCGACGTCGCCGGCCAGGCCCCGACCGGAGCCGGCAAGACGCTCGCCTTCGGCCTGGCCATCGCCGCCCTCGCGACGCTGCAGGAAGCGCAGCCTCGGCGTCCCCGGGCCCTTGTGCTGGTGCCAACGCGCGAGCTGGCCGCACAGGTGCAGCGGGAGCTGCGGGCGCTGATCGACGAGCGCCGCTCCGGCCCGGTCGCGGCCATCTACGGTGGGGTCGGCTATGGCCCGCAGCGCAAGCTGCTGGCCCGCGGCGCCAGCGCCGTCGTCGCCTGCCCGGGACGGCTCGAGGATCTCGTGGCCAGCGGTGACATCCGCCTCGACCGGGTCGAGCTGGTGGTCATCGACGAAGCCGACCGCATGGCCGACATGGGGTTCCTGCCTGCGGTGCGCCGGCTGGTCGACCTGACGTCCCCCGCCCGCCAGGTGTTGCTCTTCTCGGCCACGCTCGACGGTGACGTCGACGGCCTCGTGGCGCGCTACCAACGCGATCCTGCTCGTCACGTGTCCCACGCCGACGGCGCCGATGGCACCGAGGTCACCCACATGTTCTGGGGCGTCGACCAGTCGGAGCGGGTGGCACTCACCGCCGACATCGTCCGTCGCACCGGGCCGACCATCGTCTTCTGCCGCACCCGACGCGGCGCGGACCGCGTCGCCCACCAGCTCCAGCGGGCGGGTGTCCAGGCCGCGGCCATACACGGTGGGCGAACTCAGGCGCAGCGCGATCAGGCGCTGAGGTCGTTCATGCATGGATCCTCCACCCCGGCCCTGGTGGCGACCGACGTCGCCGCCCGCGGCATCCACGTCGACGGTGTGGCCTGCGTCGTGCACTTCGACCCCGCGAGCGACGCCAAGGACTACGTCCACCGCTCGGGTCGAACCGGCCGAGCCGGCGCCGCCGGGACCGTGCTGACGCTCGTCACTCCCGGTTCCCGGAAGGCGGTTCGCACGCTGCAACGCGACCTCGAACGCGCGGAGCCGATCGAGGCGCCCGACCCAGACCGACTTGTGGGGCTGGACACGCTCGTCGAGCCGACCGCAGTCACGCCTGACCACGCGCCGGCACGTTCACCGGTCCCTCGCCGTCACACCCGGGATGGCCGGATGCGCAGCAAGCGGCGTGACGCCGGGACGGTGAAGTCGTTCCATCCCACCAAGGGCTACGGGTTCATCGCCCGCCGTGGGGCGCCCGACGTATTCGTCCACGCGTCCGGCCTCGACCGGCGGCTGCGGACGCTGGAGGCCGGTCAACGGGTCCGGTTCGAGGTGGCTCCGGGGCGGCGTGGTCAGCAGGCGGTCAACGTCCGGCCGGGGTGACGACCGCGCACCGGGCGGCGGCCCCTGCTCGCCGCGCGAGGTTCGCCCGAGCACGCGCGGCCGGGACGACATAGCGTGTTGGCACCCGGCCGGCGCTCTCCCCAAGCGCCGCCCTAGGGAGGGAGATTCGATGGTGGACGACGATCCCGTCCTGCTCGAGGTGAAAGGCGGCGTGGCCGTCGTCAGCCTGAACAGGCCCGATCAGCACAACATGGTCGGCGACGCCGCCGACGCCCTGTTCTTCCGGTACCTGGACCTGCTCCGCAACGACCGCGACGTGCGAGCGGTGGTCTGGCGCGGCAACGGTCCCTCGTTCTCGTCGGGACGCGACCTCGGCGAGCTGCACGACCACCCGGGCGCCACCGACCTCGAGTTCATCGACCGGAACCACTGGCAGACGCGGCTGCTCTACGACTTCCCGGTGCCGATCATCTGCGCGCTCAAGGGCTGGGTGCTCGGCATCCAGCTGGAACGGGCGCTGCTGTGCGACATGCGGGTGGCCGGCCAGAGCGTGGCGATGGCGCTGCCGGCGGTGGACCACGGCCTCATCCCGGACTCCGCCGGGGTCGCCAAGCTCTTCGAGATCGGCGGATCGGCACTCGCGCTCGACCTGGCGTTGACGGGCCGGCGGGTGGGGGCCGAGGAGGCGTTCCAGCTGGGCCTGGTGACGCAGGTGGTACCGGACGAGGAGCTCGACGAGGTCGTGCTGGGGCTGGCCGAGTCGATCGCCGAGCGGCCGCCGCTCGCCGTGCGGATGATCCGCGAGCACGTGCAGGCGCTGGCGTCCGCAGACGTGCGCGCGACGCTCCAGCGCGAGCTCACGGGTCAGGCGATGATGCTGGGATCGCACGACCACCGCGAGCTCGTGCAGGCACGCGCCGAGGACCGCGAGCCGACCTACGAGCGCCGCTAGCAGGAGAAGATGGCCGTTCGGCTACTCGTCGTCCGACGCGCTGCGGAGTAAGTTCCTCACGTGGCGTACCGGCCGGAGAGGAGCGACGTGCCTCTGGAGGAGTCGAGCGACGGGTTGGACCGACGGCTCGTCACCCGGGTGGTGATCGGGGTCCTGGTGGTGGTCCTCGCCATTCTCTTCGTCGTCCAGAACAGCGACCGCGTCCAGACGACCTTCGTGTTCTTCGACGTCACGACCCGTCTGTGGGTCGGGCTGGTGGTGGCGCTCGTCCTCGGCGCGCTGCTGGGGCAGGTGGTCGAGGCCCTCTGGGCGCGCCGCAAGAGGCGCAAGGCGGCGTCGTAGCGGGACGTCACCCACGCCGGCACGCCTACTCTGACCGGGATGGCACTGCTGGACGGGAAGGTGGCGCTGGTCTCGGGCGCCGGGCCCGGCCTCGGTCGCGACATCGCGCTCGCCTGCGCCCGTCACGGGGCGCTGGTCGCGGTCGGAGCGCGCACCGAGGCCACCGTCGAGGCGATCGCCGCCGAGATCGAGGGCCGCGGCGCCAAGGCACTGGCGCTCCGGCTCGACATCTGCGACGCCGACTCGTGCCGGGGCGCGGTCGACCGGGTGGTGGAGACGTTCGGTGGGCTCGACGTCCTGGTGAACAACGCGTTCCACGCCGGTGACCGCACGCACTTCGTCGACGCCGATCTGGACGACTGGCGCCGGACCATGGACGTCAACCTGTTCGGCACGCTGCGGCTCACCCAGGCGTGCGTGGCCCCCATGGTCGAACGGGGCGACGGTCGGGTCGTGATGGTCAACTCGATGTCCGCCGTGCGGATGCGTCCCCGGTTCGGGGCCTACACGGCGTCGAAGGCGGCGCTGGCCGCGGCCACCAAGATCCTGGCCGTCGAGCTGGGCCTCCAGGGGATCCGGGTCAACGGCATCCACCCCGGCTACATCTGGGGCGACAGCGTGGAGATGTACTTCGAACACCTGGCGCGGCGGAAGGGGATCACGCCCGAGGAGCAGTACGCCGAGGTGGCATCGGAGACCGCCCTCGGCTACCTACCGCCGTCCAGCGAGATCGCCGAGGCGGTCGTGTTCTTCGCCTCGGACATGTCGAAGCCGATCACCGGGCAGGCGCTGGGCGTCAACGCCGGCCACTGGTTCCAGGGCTTCTAGGACGCCACCTTGGCCGGGGCGCTCGACGGGCAGGCGGCCGTGGTCACCGGCGGTGCCCACGGCATCGGGCGTGCCGTGGTCGCTCGTCTGGCGGGGGACGGGGCCCGGGTCGCGGTCATCGACGTCGACGCCGCCGGCGGCACCGCGGTCGCCGCGCAGCTCGGTCAGGGCCACCTCGCGCTCATGGCCGACGTCGCCGACCACGAGGGCCTGGCGGCGGCAATCGAGCGGGCGGCGTCGGCCCTTGGCGGGCTGACGATCCTCGTGAACAACGCCGGGTTCGGCTCGACGAAGCCGCTCGGCAGCTTCACCGACGCCGAGTTTGCCCGGGTGCTGGCGGTCAACCTCACGGGCGTCTGGCACGGGATCCGGGCGGCGGCGCCGCTCCTGCGGGCCTCGGGCCGCGGCGCGGTCGTCAACGTCGCGGGCACGGTCGCCAGCCGGCCGACCAGGGGCGAGGGACCGTACGCCGCCGCCAAGGCGGGCGTGGTGGCGCTCACCCGCACGGCGGCGCTGGAGCTCGCCCCCGAGGTGCGCGTCAACAGCGTGTCGCCCGGGTACGTCGCCACCCGCATGACCCGGGCCGTGCTGGGCGACGAGGACCTCCGGCGCCGCATCGAGGGCCGCATCCCGCTGGCGCGGGTCGGCGACGCCGCCGAGGTCGCTGGCGCGGTGGCGTTCCTGTGCTCCCCGGATGCCGGCTTCGTGACGGGCCACGACCTGGTCGTCGACGGCGGCAGCGGGCTGCCCAGCCACCAGTCCGACGAGATGCTCAAGGCCCTGCTGGCCCGCTGGGAGCGCTGACCGCCGGTTCCGGGGGGCCCGCCCGCGCGTGCCAGGCTCGGGGCCATGGAGCTGTGGCACAACCCCCGATGCTCGAAGAGCCGCTCGGCGAAGGCGATCCTCGACGAGCGCGGCGTGGCCTACGAGGAGCGCCGCTACGTCGACGACCCGCCCACCGCCGAGGAGCTCGACGCGGTCCTGGCGTCGCTGGGCCGCGAGCCCTGGGACATCGCCCGCATGGGCGAGCCGGTGGCCAAGGACCTGGGCCTGCGCGACTGGCCCCATGATCGCCGGCGCTGGATCGAGGTCATGGTGGCCAACCCGATCCTGATCGAGCGCCCGATCCTGGTCGCCGAGGACGGCCGGGCCGTGTTGGGCCGCCCTCCGGAGGCGGTCGAGGACCTGCTGTCGGCTCCGTGAGCCCGGCCGGACCGGCGGCCACCCCGCCGGACCCGAGGCAATAGGTTCCGCCACCCGCAGCCCGAGGCAATCGGTTCCGAACACGGAACCTATGACCTCGGGCTCGCCGGGCCGGAACCTATGACCTCGCGGCCGGCGGCGTGTCCCCGTCGTCGGCCGCCACCGGGGATCTGGCAAACTCCCCGCTCGGCGGGGACGACGGCTCGAGGGGGACATCGATGGCTCGACGACGACTGCTGCGTGCGGCGGGAGCACTGGCGGGCCTGATGGTGCTGGCGGGCTGCTCCCCGCTGGTGCACGACGTGCACGTCCTGGCGAGCGACGACATGGGCGGGCGGGACAACCAGACGGAGGGCTCGGCGCGCGCCCAGCGGTACCTCATCGACCGCCTCGACGACTTCGCCGTCGGGCTCGGCGCCTCCGCCTCCGGCGACGACGCCTTCAGGCACGCGTTCGCTGGTGGGACCAACATCCTGGCGCTGATCCCGGGAACCGAGCAGCCCGACGAATACCTGATCATCGGCGCGCACTACGACCACCTCGGCAGCCGCTGTCGCACCGCCGATCCCGCCGACACGATCTGCAACGGCGCCACCGACAACGCCACCGGCGTGGCGGCTGTGCTCGCGATCGGCGAGCAGCTGGCGCGCGAGCGGGGCGGCCCCA
>DATFVX010000183.1:0-3392 GCA_035259985.1 Acidimicrobiales bacterium
CGTCACCGTCTCGTCCACGGGGGTGAAGATGCCCTCGAGGCCGGTGAAGTTCTGCGCCACGAACATCGGTTGCGACAGGAACCGCTGGATCTTGCGGGCCCGCGACACCGTGACCTTGTCCTCCTCGGACAGCTCGTCGAGCCCGAGGATGGCGATGATGTCCTGCAGCTCCTTGTAGCGCTGGAGGATCTCCTGTACGCGCCGGGCGACGGCGTAGTGCCGCTCCCCCACGACGTCGGGCTGGAGGATGGTCGACGTCGAGGCCAGAGGGTCCACCGCCGGGTAGATGCCGAGGGCGGCGATGTCGCGGGACAGCTCGGTGGTGGCGTCGAGGTGGGTGAACGTGGTGAACGGCGCCGGGTCGGTGTAGTCGTCGGCCGGCACGTAGACGGCCTGGAGCGACGTGATCGAGCGGCCCCGGGTGGACGTGATGCGCTCCTGCAGCTCGCCCATCTCGTCGGCCAACGTGGGCTGGTAGCCGACGGCCGAGGGCATGCGGCCGAGCAGCGTCGACACCTCGGACCCGGCCTGCACGAAGCGGAAGATGTTGTCGATGAACAGCAGGACGTCCTGGCCCTTCACGTCGCGGAAGTACTCGGCGATGGTCAGCGCCGAGAGGCCGACGCGCAGGCGAACGCCCGGCGGCTCGTCCATCTGGCCGAACACCAGCGCAGCCTTCTCGAGGACGCCGGTCTCCTTCATCTCCAGGTAGAGGTCGGTGCCCTCGCGGGTGCGCTCGCCCACGCCGCCGAACACCGACACGCCGCCGAACTGCTCCGCGACGCGCCGGATCATCTCCTGGATGAGCACGGTCTTGCCCACGCCGGCGCCGCCGAACAGGCCGATCTTGCCGCCCCGCAGGTAGGGGGTCAGGAGGTCGATGACCTTGATGCCGGTCTCGAAGACCTCCTTGCGGGGCTCCAGGGCGTCGAAGTCGGGCGCCTCGCGGTGGATGTCCCAGTAGGCGTCGATCTTGGATGCGTCGAGCTTCGGGACATCGAGCGGCTCCCCGATCACGTTGGTCACGTGGCCGAGCACGCCGTCCCCCACCGGCATGGTCAGGCCGGCGCCGAGGTTGCGCACGGGTGTGCCGCGTGTGAGCCCGTCGGTGGGCCGCAGGCAGATGGCCCGGACCCGCGACTCGCCGATCTGCTGGGCCACCTCGGCCCGCACCGGGCTGTCCTGGCCGTCGACGGTGACGGTCATCTCCAGGGCGGTGTTGATGGCGGGCACGGCGTCGGGCGGGAACTCGACGTCGACGACCGGGCCGGCGATGGCGACGACGCGGCCGTCCTTGAGCGTTGCCCCGCTGTCGGTGCTGGTGTCGGTGACGGTCATTTCCTGTGCTCCTACGTGCGGGAGGGTTCGAGGCGGTCGGACAAGACGTCGGCGGACATGAGCGCGTGGTCGACCAACAGGTCACCGCCGTTCGCCTTGGCGGCGCGCATGGCCTCGGCGCCGCCGACGATCTCCATGATCTCGGTGGTGATGGCGTCCTGGCGGGCCCGGTTCATTGCTCGGCTGTAGCGGACGATGAGGTCCTCGGCATTGTCGGTGGCCGACTTCATGGCACGCTGCTGGGCGGCCAGGAACGACGCCGCCCCGTCGAGCAGGGCGGCGTAGAGCCGGGCCTCGGCGTAGCGGGGCAGCAGCCGGTCGAGGATCTCCTGTGGCTCGGGCTCGAACTCGTAGTCGGGGTGCGGGCCCTCCGACGCCTCCTCGAGCATCGACCGGTCCAGCGGCACGAAGCGCCGGATGACCACGCGCTGCGACGCCACCGACAGGAACTGTGTGTATGCCAGCTCGACCAGGTCGTACTCGCCCGACTCGAACCGCTCGACGACGTGCTCGGCGATCGACCGCGCGTCCTCGTAGGCGGGTTGGTCGGCGAAGCCCTCGAAGCGGGCGTCGATGTCCCAGCCGCGGAAGCGGAAGTACGACGCCGCCTTCTTGCCGACGGTCACGAGCCGCGTCTGGCGACCCTCGGCCCGCTGGCGCTGCATCGACCTCTCCGCGGCCCGGATCACCGAGCTGTTGTAGGCGCCGCAGAGTCCCCGGTCGGCCGCGATCACCACGTACGCCACCGTGCGCACCTCGTCACGCTCGGCCAGCAGCGGCGAGTCGCCGCCGGCGCCGGCCGCGGCCAGGTTGCGGATCACCTCGGTGATCCGCTCGCTGTAGGGCCGGGCCGCCGTCACCCGTTGCTGGGCCTTCACGATGCGGCTGGTGGCGATGAGCTCCATCGCCTTGGTGATCTTCTTGGTGGCCTGCACCGAGCGGATCCGCCGGCGCAGCGCCCGTTCCTGGCCGCCGGGCATGCCCTACTCCTGGTTCTCGGTGGCGGCCTCGCCGCCCACCGGGTGGCCGGTCGCGGGGTCGACGGCCGGGGCCGGCTGGGCGGTCTCGCCCTGGGCGCGCGCGCCGGCCTCGTCGGCTTCCTGTTCCCACGAGAACTGCTCGGCGAAGTCCTTCATCGCCGCGTCCAGCGCCTCGACGTCGGGAATGTTTCCGGTCGTGCGAATGGCGTCCAGCACCTCGCCGTGCCGCATGCTGAACCACTCGAGGAGCTCGGCCTCGAACCGGCGGACCTCGTCGACCGGCACCGGGTCGAGGTAGCCGTGGGTTCCCGCGTAGAGCGAGATCACCTGCTCCTCGACCGGCATCGGGCTGTTCAGCGGCTGCTTGAGCAGCTCCACCAGCCGGTAGCCGCGGTCGAGCTGGGCCTGCGAGACCTTGTCGAGCTCGGACCCGAAGGCGGCGAACGACTCGAGCTCGCGGAACTGGGACAGGTCGCCCTTGAGCGTGCCCACCGCAGTCTTCATGGCCTTGATCTGCGCGGCGCCGCCGACGCGGGACACCGACTGGCCGGTGTCGAACGCGGGGCGCACGCCGGACTTGAACAGGTCGTCCTGGAGGTAGATCTGGCCGTCGGTGATGGAGATCACGTTGGTCGGGATGTACGCCGAGATGTCGCCGGCCTTGGTCTCGATGACGGGCAGCGCAGTCAGCGATCCGGCGCCGTTCTCCTCGGAGAGCTTGGCGGCCCGCTCGAGCAGCCGGCTGTGCAGGTAGAAGACGTCGCCCGGGTAGGCCTCGCGGCCGGGCGGGCGGCGCAGCAGCAACGAGATCTGGCGGTAGGCCTCGGCCTGTTTCGACAGGTCGTCGTAGACCACCAGCGCGTGCTCGCCGTTCTCCATCCAGTGCTGGCCCATGGCGCAGCCGGCGTACGGGGCGAGGTACTTGAAGGGTGCCGGGTCGGCGGCCGGGGCCGTCACCACGACCGTGTACTCCATGGCGCCGTTCTGGCGCAGCGTCTCCACGGTCTGGGCGACCGTCGAGCCCTTCTGGCCGATCGCCACGTAGATGCACTTCACGCCTTGGCCGCGCTGGTT
>DATFVX010000184.1:0-2694 GCA_035259985.1 Acidimicrobiales bacterium
CCGAGGCGGGCTGGTGGTCGCGTTGGAAGCAGCGGACGACCGGTGGGGCCGCGCTCTTCCCTCTCGGGGTGCTGTTCGGGCTCAACATGGCGGACGAGCTGGACCGGACCGCCTTCGGCGTGCTGCTGCCCGAGATCCGCGACCACTTCGGGCTCGACACCAACGGGATCCTGTGGGTCGTCTCGTTGTCGCTGGTCGCGGCGATCATCCTGGCGCTGCCCATCGGGTTCTACGCGGACCGGCTCCGGCGGGTCCCGATCGTCATCGGCGGCGCGGCGGTGTGGGGCGTGTTCTCGATGCTGACGGGCCTCGCGAACAGCCTGTGGACGCTGGGAATCGCCCGCGCCGGGTCGGGCCTGGGCCGGGCGGTCAACGATCCCGTCCACAACTCCCTGCTCGCCGACTACTACGACATCCCGGTGCGCACCCGCGTCTATTCGGTGCACCGTTACGCCAACGCGCTCGGTCAGTTCCTGGGGCCGCTCTCGGCCGGGCTCATCGCCTACGCCGTGGGATGGCGCGCCCCGTTCATCGTCTTCTCGGTCGTCACCGCATTCTTCGTGATCCTGGCCTTCCGGCTCCGTGAGCCGGTGCGGGGCCACTTCGAGCGGCGGGCCATGGGGGCGTCCGAGGACGTGATCAACACCGAGGAGGAGCCGCCCTCCTGGGCGGAGTCGTTCCGCATCGTCTGGCAGGTGCGGACCCTCAGGCGCATCTACTACGCCCTGCCATTCCTGGCCGTCGCGGTGGTCGGCCTGCTCACCCTGGGGGGCCTCTACTACGAGGAGGTGTTCAACCTCGACGAGCGGGCGCGCGGCCTCGTGGTGGCGTGCATCCAGGGCGGCGCGGAGTTTGTCGGGCTGGTGGTCGGGCTTCGCATCGTCACCCGGCTCATGGCACGCGGCCCGGGATTCGTGGTGCAGTTCCTGTCCTACGTGGCGTGCGTGGTGGCGCTCGGGTTGCTCGTCTTCGCCGCGGCACCCAACATCGGCATCGCCATCGCCGCCAACGCCGTGGTGGAGGGCTCCTTCTTCCTGCTGATCCCCGGCATCTACGCGGTGCTGTCGCTGGCGGTCCCGGCCAAGGTGCGGGCCTTCGGCTTTGCGGTCGGCACCCTCTGGATCCTCCCCGGGCTCCTGATCCTGCCGATCGTCGGCCAGCTGGCGGACACGTACGGCATCCGCTGGGGGCTGACCGCGGCCGTCCCGGTGTTCCTGGTCGGTGCGTTCGTCCTCGCCTCCGGGCACACGTTCGTGGCGCACGACATCCAGCAGGTGTGGCGCTCGACCGCCGCCCGCTCCGAGGTCGCACTGCTGCGCCGCCAGGGCAAGATCAAGCTGCTCCTCTGCCGCGACATCGACGTCCACTACGACGACGTGCAGGTGCTCTTCGGCGTGAACCTGGAGGTCGACGAGGGCGAGATCGTCGCCCTGCTGGGCACCAACGGCGCCGGCAAGTCGACGCTCCTCAAGGCCATTTCCGGCCTGGTCCAGGCCAGCGGCGGCGCGGTGGTGTTCGACGGCCGCGACATGACGCACACGCCGCCCGACGAGGTGGCGGGCAGGGGCGTGGCCGTGGTGCCCGGCGGCCAGGGGGTGTTCACCCAGCTCAGCGTGGCCGACAACCTGCGCCTCGCGGCCTGGACCCGGCGGAAGGACGGCGCCCGGGTGGTGGCCGACACCGAGCACGTGCTGGGCATGTTCCCGATCCTGCGGGAACGGCGGCACGAGGTGGCCGGCAACCTGTCGGGCGGCCAGCAGCAGATGCTCACGCTGGGCATGGCGTTCATCTCCAAGCCGCGCCTGCTGATGATCGACGAGCTGTCGCTCGGCCTGGCCCCGGCGGTGGTCACCCAGCTGCTCGAGATGGTGCGTAGGCTGCGCGACGAGGGGACGACGGTGATCCTGGTCGAGCAGTCGGTGAACGTCGCGCTCACCGTGGCCGACCGCGCCTACTTCATGGAGAAGGGCGAGGTGCGCTTCGAGGGCCCCGCCGCGGAGCTGCTCAACCGGCCGGACCTGCTGCGCTCCGTGTTCCTGCGGGCCGCCGTCCCGGAGGCGGAAGCCGCCGGGGCCGTGGAGCGCTCGGCCGTGCGGGACGGCCCGCCCGTCCTCGAGGTGCGCGAGGTCACCCGCCGGTTCGGGGGCGTGCGGGCCCTCGACGGGGTGTCCTTCGACGTCCGCCCCGGCGAGATCCTGGGGTTCATCGGACCGAACGGCGCCGGCAAGACCACGCTGTTCGACGTCATCTCCGGCTACACGCCGGCCGACGCCGGGACGATCCGGCTCCGGGTCGACGGCGAGCTCGTCGACCTCCACGAGGTGCCGACCTACGTCCGCTCCTGGCGGGGCCTGGGCCGCTCGTTCCAGGACGGCCGGCTGTTCCCGGGCCTCACGGTCCACGAGGCGATCGCCGTCGCCCTCGAGCAGCACGTCGAGGTGCGCGACCCGGTCGCGGCCACGCTGCACCTGCCGTCGGTGGGCGACTCCGAGGAGCGGGTCCACGCCCGGGTCGACGAGCTGATCGAGCTGCTGGCGCTGGGCGCCTATCGCGACAAGTTCGTGCGCGAGCTGTCGACCGGCACCCGGCGGGTCGTCGACCTCGCCTGCGTGCTGGCGCAGGGGCCGAAGGTGCTCCTGCTGGACGAGCCCTCCAGCGGCATCGCCCAGCGGGAGGCGGAGGCGCTCGCGCCCA
>DATFVX010000185.1:0-13691 GCA_035259985.1 Acidimicrobiales bacterium
ACCGCCGTAGTCGGGCGGCTCGAACTCCCACGTGGCGTGGTTACGGCCGGGCGTCGCGATCGACAGGCGGACCCGCGAGCCGGCTCGGAAGGCGTGGGCGAAGCCGGGGATGTCGATGCGGGCCTCGACCGCCTTGTCGCCGCGCAGCGGCCGGTAGGAGCGCTCGGTGAACGGGTGCACGACCTCCAGGCCGTCGGTGCGCCGGCGATCCTCGGCCCGGTGGCCGACCCGCAGCCAGCCGTTGGATACGAGGTACTCGACCCCGTCGGGGCGAACCTCCGAGATCGACGCCTGCAGGTCCACGTCAGTGGCGTCGCTCGACACCCAGAGGTCGGCGACCGCGGGCCCGGCGACCACCAGGTCGCCGATCAGCGGCTCCGTCAGGTACGACAGCTCCCGGCCCTCGCCGAATCGGGTCCACTCGGCGCCGCTCCAGACGGGGTCGAGCAGCGGGTACTCGCCCGTGCCGCCGAAGAGCGTGGCGCCCCCCGCGGCGGGGTCGAAGCGGAAGCGGTCGGCGTCGCCGTCGCTCCCCCGCCCGGGCTTGTCGGCCGTGAGGCGCTCGTGGTCGCCCAGGAACCACGTCACCGGCTCGGCGTCGCCGGTGGGCCACGAGTCGAGCCCCAGCTCGAACGTCCCGCCCTGCTCGCCGATCTCGTTCTCGCCGATGCCGCTCTCGAAGATCACGCGGACCGGCTCCTCGGCCTCGTATGCCGCCAGCGCCGAGGCATGGTCGTCGCCGAACCGGGCGAAGCGGTCGGGCTCGAGCTCGATGTCACGAAGGTGGAACTGGTCGGCCAGGACCGCCGGCGCCACCGCGCGCACGACCGGGTTCAGGCGCGGCACGCGCTGCGCGACGTAGAGCTCGAGGAACTCGAACCAGCGCACGAGGTTGGCGGGCCCGTAGCCATCCGGATGGCGCCCGTTCCACAGGTTCACCCTGACGACCGGGGCCGACGTGAACTCGTCGAGGAGCGCGGTGAACTGCGGCCCGGTCTGCTCGTCCTGGAACGCCCCCGAGATGAACACCGGCGCCTCGATGTCGCCCACCAGCCGCCGCAGGTCCCGCGCCGCGGCCGAGTCCGGGTAGGTGTCGAGAGCGCGGACGAAGCCCTCGAAGTCGGGGTTCTGGGCGCGCAGTGCCTGTTGCGCCGCACAGGTGGTGTCGCCGGCCTCGATGCGTTGGGTGACCCAGCTGGTGCCGCCGGGTGCGGCAGCCGCGTCGCGCTCCTTGATCCACTGGTGGGTGAAGCCCGAGTTGAAGATGCCGCCCGGCCAGGCCTGCAGCCATGGGTCCGCGATGACCGACTGCGCCGTCACCGCCGCCAGGTGCGGCGGTCGGGTCGCCGCCGTGTACAGCTGGGTGATGCCCGAGTACGACAGGCCCACCATGCCGACGGTTCCGTGCAGCACCCACGGCTGGCGGGCGACGATCTCGATGACGTCGTAGCCGTCGGCCATCTGTGCGGGGTTGAACACGTCGAACACGCCGCCCGAGCAGCCGGTGCCGCGCATGTTGACCGACACCGTGGCGTAGCCGAACGTGCGGGCGAGGCGGGCGCCGGCCTCCTCGCCGCCCGGATTCGACGGCGCGTAGCCCGAGTACTCGACCACCGTCGGGTACGGCCCGTCGCCGTAGAGGGCGGGGTCGGGCAGGCGCACCATGGCGCTCAGCCGCACGCCGTCGCGCATCTCCAGGTACTGGAACCCCTCCTCCAGCGACGAGCCCGGCAGGGGCCTGCCGAGGACGTCCAGCCGGGCGGCGGTGAGCGACTGGCGGTCGTAGAGGGCGGCGTCCGGGGCGTCGTCGCGGCCGGGGACCGTGACCACGCCGGTCGCCAGCGCCGGCGATGCCTCGTCGTCGCGGATCACGTAGCGGCCCGGCTCGACCACCCCCGCGCCCGCAGGGTCTCCGAGGTCCGTCCAGTCGAGGCCGGGCCCCGACTGCACCTCCCGGTACTCGGCCGGAAGGTAGGCGAAGTGGGCCTGACCCTCGTCGTCGGCCCGCAGCGTCAGCAGCCGGTGGCCGAGGCGGCCGTAGAGCGTCAGCGGCTCACGGGGTTCGGCCCCGGTGACCGTGATCTGCTCGACCCCGGTGCGCACCGCCCAGGGGGCCTCGTCGGCGCCGTGCGTCACGCGCTCGAGCGCGCCCGCCTCGGCCGCCGCCGCGACCGCGGCGCCCTCCGGGCCGGCGTCGGCCGACGGGCTGCACGCCACCAGCGTCGCCACCATGGCGAGCGTCAGCAGCCTGCCGATCCTTCTCAATGATCCCCTCCGTCGCCGATCCGGGCGGACCGCCGAGCCGGACGACGATTGCGACCGGCGCTGCGAGCCCCTCCCCGGCCGCCTCTTAGAACGTGCGCGGATAGGTACCTCGCCTCAGCGCACCGTGGTCAGCGTTGTCTGGAGGCCGAGTTGTGGGGCCTGGGCTCACGCTGCAAATCCCGTACTGTTCGGTGTCCACGTGCGGGCCTATCCGCTCGGCCTCTTTACCCGAGCCGCTCGATGATGGTGGCGTTGGCCATGCCGCCGCCCTCGCACATCGTCTCGAGGCCGTAGCGGCCCCCGGTGCGCTCGAGCTCGTTGAGCAGGGTGGCCAGCAGCTTGGTGCCCGAGCAGCCGAGCGGGTGGCCCAGGGCGATGGCCCCGCCGTTGACGTTGACCTTGCTCATGTCGGCGCCGGTCTCGCGCTGCCAGGCGAGGACCACGGACGCGAAGGCCTCGTTGATCTCGACCAGGTCGATGTCGGCCAGCGTCAGGCCCGCCTTGTCCAGCACCCTCTGCGTCGCGGGAATGGGTGCCGTGAGCATCATCACCGGATCGGCACCGGCCAGGGCGAAGGCGTGGAACCGCGCCCGCGGCGTGAGGCCCAGCTCTGCGGCCTTCTCCTCGCTCATGATCAGCGCCGCCGAGGCGCCATCCGTGATCTGGCTCGAGTTGCCGGCGGTCACCTTGCCGCCGTCCTGCTTGAACGCGGGCTTGAGGTTGGCGAGGGTCTCGACCGTCGTATCGGGGCGGATGCCCTCGTCCGCCGTGACCAGCTCGTCGGACTCGGTGATGTTGCCGGTCTCCTTGTCGCGGTGGATCGACCGGACGGGGACGATCTGGTTCTCGAACCGGCCCTCGTCGCGGGCCCGGGCCGCCCGCTGCTGGCTCTCCGCACTGAAGGTGTCGAGGTCCTCGCGGGTCAGGCCCCACTTGTCGGCGATGAGCTCGGCCGAGATCCCCTGCGGGACGAGGCCGCCCACGTCCTGGTAGCGCCGGTTCATCCTGGGGCCGAAGGGCAGGCCGTACCTGCCGTCGCCGACCGACGCGCCCATCGGCACCTGGCTCATCACCTCGACGCCGCCGGCCACCACGACGTCGTGGGCGCCGGCGATCACGGCCTGCGCCGCGAAGTGCGCCGCCTGCTGCCCGGACCCGCACTGCCGGTCGACCGTGGTCCCCGGCACGTCCTCGGGCCAGCCGGCCGCGAGCACGGCGTTGCGGGCGACGTTGACCGACTGGGCTCCCGCCTGCATGACGCAACCCATGATCACGTCCTCGACCACCGCGGGATCGATCTGGTTGCGCTCGACCAGGGCGTTGAGGGTCTCTGCGGCGAGGTCGACGGGATGCCAACCGGAGAGCTTGCCGTTCCGCTTGCCTCCTGCGGTGCGGACGGCATCGACGATGACGGCGGTGGGCATGGCCTGCTCCTTTGTCTCGCCGGTCCCCGCTACCCGCAGTCATTGGGGGGTCGGGCCGGCTCCTTGACCGTTCGGTCAAGCCAGTCTGCCGACCGGTCCGCGCGGATCGCAACCAGCGCGTACCCTGGGCCTCGGCGGCGGCGCACGGAACGGGGTGGTTCGGCCCGCCGTCAACCCAGCCATCCGAGGGCGACGAGGGGGTCCCGCGGTGACCGCAACCAAGGACGAGCTCGATCGGAAGGTCGAGGGCCAGACCATCGCCAGCCGCTGGCTGGAGACGCTGGCCGCCCACCCGGACAACGTGGCGTTGCGCGCCAAGGATGGCGACCGCTGGGTCGAGTGGACCTACTCCGACCTCGCCGACCGGGTGGCGCGGGCGGCCGCGGGCCTGAGGACCCTAGGGGTGGAGCCCGGCGACCGGGTCGTGCTCATGATGCGCAACATCCCCGAGTTCCACGTGGTCGACCTGGCCACGATGTTCTGCGGGGCGACCGCCGTGTCGATCTACAACTCCTCGCCCCCCGAGCAGGTTGCGTACCTGGTGGGCCACAGCGGCGCCAAGGTCGCAATCGTCGAGGACATGGGGTTCGCCGAGCGGTTCGGCGCGGTGCGCGACGAGCTCCCCAAGCTCGAGCACCTGGTGGTCCTGACTGGGGACGGCGTCGCCGATTCGACCGCCGGCGACTCAGAATTGATCGCCGGCCGGGCAGTGCTCGAGGGGCACGATCCGGCCGACCTCCACGCCTCGCTCGGCGACATCCGTCCGGAGACACTGGCGACGGTGATCTACACGTCAGGCACGACCGGACCGCCCAAGGGCGTCATGATCAGCCACTACGACGTCGTGTGGACGGCCCAGGGCTACCTCGAGCTGCTGGGCATCGAACCCGTCGGCTTCCGCGCCATCTCCTACCTCCCCATGGCGCACATCGCCGAGCGGATGTCTGGTCACTACCTGGCGGGCATCGCCGGCTTCGAGGTCACGACGTGTCCAGATCCGAGCCTCATCGGCCAGTACCTGCGCGAGGTCCACCCCCAGACGATGTTCGGCGTCCCCCGCGTGTGGGAGAAGATCCACGCCGGCATCCAGGCCGCCCTGTCGGCCAACGAGGACGCCAAGGCCGCGTTCGACCAGGCCGTCGCCGCGGCCGAGCCCATCGTCGAGCGGCGCACGCTCGGCACGGCCAGCGACGAGGACGAGAGCACCTGGGCATCGCTGGACGAGCTCGCGTTCCGCAACGTCCGCCAGCTCGTCGGCCTCGACTGCCTGCAGTACGCGATCACCGGCGCCGCGCCGATCCCGCCCGAGCTGATCCGCTGGTACCGGGCGATCGGCGTCCCCATGTCCGAGATCTACGGGCTGTCCGAGACCACGGGGCCGATGACGTGGGACCCGGATGAGGTGCGTGTCGGCACCGTGGGCCGCGCGTTCCCCGGCGTGGACGTGTTCCTGGGCGACGACGGCGAGGTGTGCTGCCGGGGCGGCAACGTGTTCGTCGGGTACCTCGACGACCCCGACAAGACCGCGGACGCCCTCGAGCCCGACGGCACGTTCCACTCCGGCGACATCGGCGAGATCGACGACGACGGCTACCTCCGGATCGTCGACCGCAAGAAGGAGCTGATCATCACCGCCGGCGGCAAGAACGTGAGCCCGGCGAACCTCGAGGCGGCCCTCAAGACCGTGGTTCCGATCGGTCAGGCCTGCGCGGTCGGCGACGGCCGACGCTTCGTCTCGGCGCTGGTGGTGCTCGACCCCGAGGTGGCGGCGGGGTGGTTCCGCGAGCGGGGCATCGAGGCCGCCTCCCTCTCGGAGCTCGCCACCGACCCGCGCACGCTGGACGAGCTGCAGCGGTCGGTCGACGAGGTGATGCTCCGGTTCAGCACCGCGGAGCGCGTGCGAAGGATCGCCGTGCTGGGCGACGAGTGGCTGCCCGACGGCGACGAGCTCACGCCGACGTCCAAGCTGAAGCGTCGCGGCATCCTCGCCAAGTACTCGGAGCAGATCGAGTCGCTGTACGCGTAGTCCAAACGGCCTGGGCGCCCATCCCCGGCCCGGGGATCAGGCGGCGACCGTGGTGTCGGTGGTTGGCGCTGCGGTAAGGAAGCTCTGACAGCCTTCGATGGCCCTCGCGCTCCAGGGTGCGTCGGGCCGGTCGTCGGTCTGCTGCAGGTGCACGAAGGCCACCGTGTCCCCCCGCCGATTCACCTGCACCTTGGGATCGTCGGTGGGATCGCCCAGGAGCTGTCTCGGGTAACCGCGCGGGGGACCCACCCGCAGCTCCTCGACCCGCAGCCCCCTGCCCTGCAGAACGCTGTAGGTCGTGGCACTCATCGACGGGCCCGGTTCCGCCCTCCCCAGGTCGGTGACCTCGGCCTCCGTGTCGTCCGACGGGCACTCGAGCCCGGGCTCCTGGTAGTAGCCGTGGACGTCGACGAGCTCGACGGTGAGGGACCTCTCCCTACCGGCAATCTCGCATCCGATCCTCAGCGTTCCCGGTGGGACCGGCTGGCGCATCGACCACATGCCCGGGCTGAAGGTGCGCCGCCCCGTCCACTCGTCCTCCTTGACGACCCGCACCTCGGTGGAGGTGGACAGCTCGTTGAACACCCGGATGTGCATGCCGTCGGATTGCGGACGGACGGATGCCACGGGGATCGCGGGCCCGTCGGACCTGCAGTGGAAGTCGACGACGTCCGGGAGCTGTGCTGCCGTGCCCGACGGGCGGCCGGCCGGTGAGACCGCGACCTGGTTGTCGTCGGGTCCTCCGTCGGTGACCAGCAGCACAGCTCCCAGCAGCACCGCCAGCGCCGCCGCCGTGACGACAGCTCCACGGCGGCGGCGCAGCCGGCGGTGCCGGCGTGCGGCGACCCGATCGAGTCCTCGCTCGGGGGGGTCGCCGGCGTTTGAGGCGAGACGCTCGAGACGGGCCCGGAGGTCGGGATCGCCTTTCACGCCTCCGGCCCCCGCCCCCGACCTGGGCCGGGAGCGAGAGCTGCACGAGCTTGGCTGACGAGGACCCGCACGGTGGCGGGACGAATACGCATGATCTCGGCAGCCTCGCCCGTGGCGCAATCGAGTAGTTCGGTTAGGACAACAGCTTCACGTTGACGGGGTGTGAGGGAGGCCAGCGCACGGGCGACACTGTCGCGATCCGTCGCCACGTCGGCGGGCTCGGGGCTTGGAGTTGGTGCGGAGTGGAGAAAGGCGTGGTCGACCAGGCGGCGGGCCGCCCGCATCGTCCGTCGCGTGGCACTTCGGCGGGCGTTGAAGGCCGTCCGGAAGAGGTACCCGGCCGGATCATCCAGCTGGCCGACCCGGCCCCAGCGCTCCCAGACCTTGCAGAACGCCAGTTGGGCCAGCTCCTCGGCCTCGTGACGGTCTCCCGTGAGCACGTAGAGGGCGCGGAAGAGCCGCCGCTCGTTGGCCATGTAGAAGGCCTCGAACGACAGGCCAGACCGAACGCCGACCGTGATCGGCGCCGGCTCGGAGACGCGCTCATGAGCCACGGACAGGACCAACACTGCCCCAAGAACGCCCGAGAGGCACGCGCCGTGTAGAGGTTTGTGGATTTTTTCTCGTTCCACCCCCGGATCGGGGGCGGCGCCCCCGCGGACCCGGCCGCGGGGCGGGCCTCACCGCTTGGTTGTCTTCTTGGCGCCCGCGGCCTTCCGGGCGGTGGTGGTCTTCCGGGCGGTCGTCTTCCGCGCGGTGGTCTTCCGGGCCGGGGCCTTGCGCGTCGTGGCCCTCTTGGCCGTCGTCTTCTTGGCCGGCGCCCTCTTGGCCGTCGTCTTCCTCGCGGTCGACTTCTTGGCTGTGGAGCGCTTCGCGGTCGACTTGCGGCCACCCGCCTTGGCGGCGCCGGTCGAGCGCTTCGCCGCCGTGGTCTTCTTGGCCGTCGTCTTCTTCGCCGCGGTTGGCGCCGGCGGCCACACCCCGCGCTCGAGCTTGGGCGCAAGGCTCGTCTTCACGACCGCGTCCTTGAAGCCCTTGAGCGGCGTGATGCGCGCCTTCTTGGACGCCTTGATCCGCACCGGCTCCTGCGTCTGCGGGTTGCGGCCCATGCGGGCGGGGCGGTCGACCTTCACGAACTTGGCGAAGCCGGAGATCGACACCGGCTCGCCCTTGGACACGACCGCGGTGACGACTTGGGTGAAGCCCTGCAACACGGTGTCGACTTGCCTGCGCTCGACGCCCGTCTGTGTGGAAACGGCTTGGACGAGATCACGACGGTTCACGGGTTCCTCCTAGGTCCGGATCGCGTGCTCAGTTTCCTCAACGCGGATCCATGACACGCGGATACCGCCGTATTCTTACGAGTTTTCGCGCTGAGCGCATCCATCCGATCCGAGAACCCCTTGTGATTGCCGGGTTTTCGGCCCTCCACGACCACGCCGCGTCGCACTCGGGCGGTGGCAACCGGCTTGACGGTCGGGCGGCAGCCGTATGTGGCGCGTCCCGAATAGTCAGCAATCACGCGGGTTTTCGCACCCCTGTCGCCGGGACGGTGGCCTCAGAAGAGGGTCACGCCGCCCTTGATGGGAAGCTCGATGAACGTCTGCCCCGGCGTCAGCTTGATCTCGGTGCGACCGTCGGGGGCGATGAGCATGAGTCGATGCGCGAGCGTCGGTCGAACCCACGTCGCCCTGATTGCCTGCCCCTGCGTCATCACGAGCGCCGGGCCCCGGCCGGTCAGGATCGCGTGTGGCACCGACCGGCCGCGCTGGCCCGAGTAGTCGTAGTCGATCGCGGCGACCACGACATTGCGCGGCGCGATCTGCACGCCCTCGGCGGCCATGTGGGGCGTGCCGTTCTGGCTCCGGCGCCAGACGTGGCCGGCCGGGTCCCACGTGAACCGCGAGATCTCGCCCCCGCCGAAACGCAGGGCCACCCCATGGACCGGCCGCCCGCCGGGGCCGGGGCGCTCGCCGGGCCGGAGGTAGAGGAAGATCGGCCTGGGGGGCGGCGGCGCCTCCGGCGCCTTCCGGTAC
Source organism: Acidimicrobiales bacterium (assembly GCA_035259985.1). Classification (GTDB taxonomy): domain Bacteria; phylum Actinomycetota; class Acidimicrobiia; order Acidimicrobiales; family VFJN01; genus DASQUK01. Next base: position 8,682 of record DATFVX010000185.1, read on the forward strand.
AGCTCCGGGGTGGAGGAGTACAGGTTGTGGGGCGCGGCTCGCCCCGGGTCGCGCCGGAACCCCTGACCGCTGACGTTGTTGCCGATGTCGACGACGTTGGCTTCGTGGAGCTGGGGAACCACGCCGGCGTTGCCGCCCGACGCGGCGAACAGCGGGCGGCCGAACAGCGGGACGATCTCGAGGTCGCTCGTGCGCATGGAGCGGACCGGTCCGACCACCGAGGCGTCGGTCGAGTGGAACACCGCAGCGAGCCGGGTGAGGTTCCCCTCGACCGGCTCCTCGATGACGATGTCGGCCTGCCTGAGCCCCGACTGGGGCCGCGCGGCCGACACGTTGTCGATCTTGACGATCAGAGCGGGCCGCCGGATGTCGCCCGGCATGCCCGTCAACGGCGCCACCGGGGGCGGGGCGGTGGTCGTGGTCGTCGTCGGGACCGTCGTGGTCGTGGTCGTCGTGGTGGTCGTCGTCGTGGGCTCGGGCGAGGCACCGCCGCCCCGCGTCGCGAAGAAGACCACCAGCGGCAGCAACACCAGGATCGCCGCCCCGCCGGCGAGCATCCGCCAGCGCCGCGAGCGCCCGGAGAGGCGGCGAAGGAGGGGGTCGAGGGACGATCGGATGCTGTCGAGCACAGACATGGTTCCGGAAGGATGCCAGGCGGCGGCCGCCGACGTTCTCACGCGGGTGGCCGCACGCCGCGGATCGGGCGCCGGGGCCGTTCGTCACCTCGCCGGTTTCGATGCAGAATGGCGTCGTGCCCACGCACTACCGCGCCCCCGGCTGGTTCACGCGCAACGTCTTCAACCGTGCGATCGCCTTCATGACCCGCCACGGTGTGAGCGTCCTCGGCTCGCGCGTCCTGGCGGTGCGCGGCCGCACCAGCGGCGAGTGGCGGACCACGCCGGTGAACCTCCTCGAGCACGAAGGCAAGCGGTTCCTGGTGGCGCCGCGGGGCGAGGCCCAGTGGGTCCGCAACCTGCGGGCGGCCGGCACGGGGGAGCTCCGCGTGGGCAGCCGGGTCGAGAAGTTCCGCGCCCGCGAGCTCGACGCCGACGAGAAGGTACCCGTGTTGCGCGCCTACCTGAAGCGCTGGAAGTTCGAGGTGGGCGTGTTCTTCGAGGGGACCGGGCCCGATGCCAGCGACGACGAGCTGCGCTCGATCGCGCCGCGCCACCCCGCCTTCGAGGTCCTGCCACCCGTCTGACGCCGGCACGCCGGCCGGCGGTTACGAACCGACCTGATCGCCCTCGTTGAAGAAGAACGCGCCCTTCATGCCCTGGCCCTCGTGGAACCGGCAATGGAACTGGACCGCTCCCTCCTCGGGCAGCGTGACCGTCACCGAGGCGGAGTCGCCGCCGCTCAGCTCCTCGTCCACGCCGAGCGCGTCGCTGGTGAAGGTGTGCGTCGCGCTGCCCTCGTTGTGGAGCTCGACCGTCACCTTCTCGCCGGGGGTGCCCTTGGCGAACGTCGGCGCGAAGTAGTTGTCGTCGAGCTCGAGCTCCAGCGCGTCGTTCTCGATGTCCCCCGTGCCGTGATCGTTGACCGTGCCCTCCAAGGAGACGGGCGGCTGCTCGCTGGCGGTGCCGCTGCCCGATCCCGACTCGGATCCCGATCCCGATTCCGCCCCGGACTCGCGGACGTTGGCACCGTCGTCATCACCACATGCCGCCAGCACCAGCACGACCGCGACCGCCGGCGCGGCAAACCAACTGATCTTCATCATCGCCAGGGTCTACCACCCCCGCGACGGGTCGGATTTTCTCGGCGCTGGGCCTTGATTCTGTGGCCTCTTACGGTTCCTACCCGGCTCGGCCTCTAAGGGGAGCTGGTCGACGTCGGCGGCTCGGTCGTCGGCGGCGTGCTCGATGTCGACGTCGGCGGCTCGGTCGTCGGCGGCGTGCTCGATGTCGTCGTCGGCGGAATCGTCGTCGGCGGCGTCTCGCAGCCGGAGACCCAGAACACCTTGTGCTTCACGTCCGCGCCCTGCGAGCCGTCGTTGTTGACCGTCAGCTTCACGTGCCAACCCTGCTGCGGGTGCTGCTCGAAGCCCGCCAGCGCTGCGCTCAGGTCGTAAGTCTCCGAGGCATCGAGCCCCGCCTCGGACCCGCCACCGCTGTTGTCGTCCTCGCCGATGAACACGTCGTCCTCGAGGATCACCGCTGGCTTCCCCGTGGGCGGGTGCACCTCGAAGGTCACGTGCGAGAACAGGTCATCACCCTCGTCGAAGCCGTACCAGTCGACCTGGAAGATGCAGCCGACATGCGGCTCGTTGTCGGGGTGGTCGTCGAAGGCGACGCCGTCGATCTTCACCGTGCCGTTGTTCCCCGGCGGGTCGGCGCTCGCCCCCGGGATGGCGCCGGGCAGCGCCCACACAAGGCCGGCTCCGAGCGCCCCGGCAACCAGCGCTGTGACGGCGCGTCGACGGCTGACCGGTTGAACCATGGTCTCTGCTCCCGTCCCGGGGCCTCGCCCCGCTTGCAAATCCGATGGCGCAGCACCAACCCCCGGCGCCCGACACGGCTACCGACGGTCCCGCCGGGCGGACCCTACGTCCCGAACCTTTACGGAAGCTGAAGCGCCACGGGTGCCCGTGGGCGACCCGGTGGTACCGTCCCGCCGGGCGGACCGGAGGAGGCGGGCATGGTCGTCGGTCGGCGTTCACCGAGGCGGGCCAGGCGCCTCGGTGCCCTGGTGGCGTTCACCCTGGCGGCGTCGACGATGGTGGCATCGAGCACGATCGAGCCGGCCGCCGCATCGTCCCTGCCGCCGGGCTTCCAGGAGGAGATCGTCTTCTCCGGGCTCACACAGCCCACCGCGGTCCGGTTCTCGCCGGACGGTCGCGTCTTCGTGGCCGAGAAGAGCGGCCTCATCAAGGTGTTCGACAACCTGACGGACACGACACCCACCGTCTTCGCCGACCTACGGACGCAGGTGCACAACTTCTGGGACCGCGGACTTCTCGGCTTGGCCCTGCCTCCGAACTTCCCGACGAGTCCGTGGGTCTACGTCCTCTACACCTTCGACGCGGCCATCGGCGGCACCGCACCACGTTGGGGATCGGTGGGAGGGACGTCGGACGGCTGCTCCACGCCGCCCGGCGCGACTGACGACGGCTGCGTGGTCGCCGGCCGCCTCTCGCGGCTGCAGGCGTCGGGCAACACCATGATCGGCTCCGAGCAGGTGCTGATCGAGGGCTGGTGCCAGCAATACCCGAGCCACTCGATCGGGAGCCTGGCGTTCGGTGCGGACGGGGCACTCTACGTGAGCGGCGGCGACGGCGCGAGCTTCAACTTCGTCGACTACGGGCAGGACGGCGCGCCCCTCAACCCCTGTGGGGACCCGCCGGGAGGCGTCGGCGCGACGCTGGCGCCGCCGGCGGCCGAGGGCGGGGCCCTGCGGAGCCAGGACCTCCGCACGCCCAGCGATCCCACCGGCCTCAACGGCGCCATCCTGCGGGTCGACCCGGCCACCGGCGCCGGGCTCCCCGACAACCCGATGGCGTCGAGCAGCGACCCCAACGCCCGACGGATCATCGCCTACGGCCTGCGCAACCCGTTCCGCATCACGACCCGGCCCGGGACAAACGAGGTCTGGCTGGGTGACGTGGGCTGGAACGACTGGGAGGAGATCAACCGCGTCGTCAGCCCGACCGCGGCGCCGGTCGACAACTTCGGCTGGCCCTGCTACGAGGGCGACGGCCGGCAGAACGGCTACGACGCCGCCAACCTCTCCATCTGCGAGAACCTCTACGCCGCAGGCACCGGGGCCGTGGTCGCCCCGTACTTCCGCTACCACCACAACGACCTGGTCCACCCGAACGACGTGTGCCCGAAGGGTGGCTCGTCGGTGGCGGGCACCTCGTTCGCATTCGCGAGCGGCGGCTCGTACCCGGCCGACTATCGGGGAGCCTTGTTCTTCGCCGACTACACCCGCCGCTGCATCTGGTCGATCTCCCCCGGAGCCGACGGCCTACCCGACCTCTCGAAGCGCCGGACGTTCGTCGCTGGCGCCGCCCAACCGGTCGACGTCCAGATCGGGCCCGGCGGGGACCTCTTCTATGTGGACCTCGGCGGCACCATCCGCCGCATCCGCTACTTCAACCAGAACCAACCGCCCATCGCCGTCGCGAGCGCCAACCCGACGAACGGGGCCGCGCCGTTGACGGTCGCGTTCGACGGCACCGCGTCGCACGACCCGGACGGCGACGCGCTGGCGTACGCCTGGGACCTGGACGGCGACGGCGCCTTCGACGACGCCGCCACCGCGACCGCCAGCCACACCTACGCGCAGCCCGGCACCTTCACCGCCACCCTCCGCGTCACCGACCCCTCCGGGGCGACCGGGACGTCGTCGGTCACGATCTCGCCGGGCAACACGCCACCCACGGCCGTGATCGACACGCCGGCGGCGGGGACGACCTGGAAGGTCGGGGACGTCATCAGCTTCTCCGGCCACGCCACCGACGCCCAGAGTGGGACCCTGGCAGCGGCGGGGCTCACGTGGTCGCTCGTGCTGCAGCACTGCCCCTCCACCTGTCACGAGCACCCGCTACAGACGTTCGCGGGGACGGCGAGCGGCAGCTTCGTGGCGCCCGACCACGAGTACCCGTCGCACCTGGAGCTGCGGCTGACGGCAACCGATCCCGACGGCCTGAGCAACACCAGGAGCGTCGAGCTCGACCCGCAGACGGTCGATCTCACGTTCGGATCGAGCCCGGCGGGCTTGACGGTGACCGTTGGGTCTACCGACCAGGCGACGCCGTTCACCCGCACCGCGATCCTGGGGTCGACGCTGTCGGTCAGCGCGCCGTCGCCGCAGGCGATCGGCGGGACCCCCTACGAGTTCGCCAGCTGGTCGGACAGCGGAGCGCAGACGCACCAGATCGTTGCGAACGGCGCCGGAACATATACGGCGACCTACCGGGTCCGGCTCGGCGGGCCCGTCATCTCCAACCTCGTGGCGCGGTCCGGTCCCGGACGGGTCACGATCACCTGGAGGACCGACGTCCCCGCC
>DATFVX010000186.1:0-7839 GCA_035259985.1 Acidimicrobiales bacterium
CGCCGTCAACAGGTGTGCGAGCCCGAGGACGATCGAGCCCGTCAGCGCGATCTGAAAGCCGAACAGGATGTTCGTTCGACCGGCGCCGTAGAGCGCGAACGGCAGTGCCGTCAGCGTGGCGATCGCCGGACGCACGCGCAGGCGCCGCATCGTCAGCCAGACCACGACGACCACGCCGATGTGCACGATCACGGCGGACGCGAGATACGGGGTGTACGAGCGAAGCCCGAACACGCGAAAGAGGAGCCGGTAGGCAACGGCGGGCAGCGTCACCCAGTGGCCGTTGTGACCTTCGAGCAGACTCGACGGCTGGGTGACCGTTCGGTTGACGAGAAACGCCCACTCGTCGAGGAAGAACCACTGTCGGCGGCCGCACCACAGGAGGAACGGGAACGCAGCCACGAGGCCGACGAGCAACGCGATGAACCAGGCGCGCAGATGCTGGTCATGGTCGGTACTGCCGCCGAGAGCCGACCGCTCGCGGTCGTCACCCGAGCTCGCGCCCTCGTCGAACGTGTCGAGCTCGTCAAGCGCGCTCACCAGTCCTCCCCGGCGTCCCTGGTGTGCGGTGACGATTCTTGCACGTCGGTCCGGCGAGTGAGGGGTGCCAAGGCGCCCCCGCCGCTCAGGGCAGGCGGCCCCAGCGGTCGGCGGCCCGCAGCGGTGGCGCCGCCGCGATGACCCGGCTGAACGACACCCACTCGCTGGCCAGGTTGAGGGCCGCCACCAGGACCAGGACCACCGTCCGCACGCCGGGGGAGCAGGTGAGCACGACGCCCAGCCCGAGCGCCGCACCCAGCACGTTGGCGCCGGCGTCACCGAGCATGAGCCGCTCCCCCAGGTCGGCGGTGAGCAGTCCCGCACCCGCCCCCACGACGAGCGCCACGCCCGCCAGCTCGGGCTCGGCGCCCACCGCCAGCACGAGCACCAGGAACCCCACCAGCGCCACCTTGATCGTGCGCCCGGGCGCCCGGTCGAACAGGTTGCCGAGGTTGGCCGCCAGGGCCACCAGCGCGCCGTCGGCCAGGATGCGCCCGATCGAGTCGGGCTCCCGCGTCGCCACCACCACCACGGCCACCGCCGCGCCGCCGAACAGCTTCATCGCACCGGTGGTCAACCGGCCCTCGGCCAGGGCTCGGAGGTGCGCGGCGAAGCCACCGCTCTCGCCGGCGCCGCCGAGGTCGTCGAGCAGGCCCAGGAGGCCGAACCCGAGCGCGGTGAACGTCATGAGACGCAGGCCGTCGACGGCGGCGGCGTCGGGGTCGGCGCCGGCGCCGTCGATCACCGCCACGACCGCGTCGGCCACCAGCACCACCAGGGCGACGATGATCCCCACGGCGGTCGGCAGCAGCCGGCCCCGGAAGTTCTCCCGCTGGAACACGGCGCCGCCGAAGGCCGCCGCCGACAGGACCCACACCGCCGCGGCCGCCAGGAGCCCCACCACGAATGCGCCCGCGACCACCTCAGGCCCCCGGCACCGGCAGCGTTGCGGCGTCCCTCGCCGCAAGATCGCCGCGTGCGAGGCTCCTGACCCGCCGCACCACCGCGGGCCAGTCGATGAACAACAGCGCGACCGTGGCGGCCCATGCCCAGTAGTCGAGGCCCAGGACCAACCACGTCGTCACGTGCAGGAACACCGCCGCCAGTGCGTACCAGGCCTGCAGGCGGCGCACGACCAGCACGACCGGGAAGCTGATCTCCAGGCCGAGGATGAACGCCCCGGAGGCCCTCGCCGCCCACAGGTGCTCACCCACCCACTGGGCCAGGCCCCCCCACTGCGCCTCGCCGATGCTGGGCCCCCACAGCATCAGGTAGCGCATGTTGTCGCCGAGGACCCAGTCGATGCCCGAGCGCCGGAGCTTGTGGTACCCGGCGAAGAAGTAGACGAGGGCGGTGATCACCATCGCCACCCGGATGGGCCAGCCGTAGCGCCGGCGGGCAACCCGGTCGCGGGCGTCGACCATCACCGGGGCCAGCAGGAACGGGGCCGACGCCCACAGCAGCAACAGGTCGTTGTGGAGCACCTTGCCACGACTGCCCCGCAAGCCGGCCAGCACCAGGTAGCACAGCCAGGCGACGGCGAACGCGAGCCGCGGCCGCCGCCTGAGCACCGCCGCCAGGGCCGCCAGCGCGCCGACGATCTGGATGCCGACGATCACCTCGGCAGACGGCATCCGCTCGAGCCAGCCGAGGATCGGCACCGGGTCGACCAGCGCCGGTGGCGTGTCCGACAGCTGACGGTACGAGCCGAGCGCGATCCGCAGCCCGATCAGGGCCGACAGCCCGGCGTACACGATCAGCAGGCGCGACGCCGTTTCCGGCCCCCAGAGGGCGTCGTCGACCCAGCGGCGCACGCGCGTCACGCGCCCGCGCCCCCGAGGTCATCGGTCTGGCACGCGTGGACCACCTCGAGGTCGTCGACGACCGTCCACTCGCCGTCGCGCTCTTCGAGCCGCGCCGCGTCCCGGGCGATGCGCAGCTCGGCGGTCGCCGGCTCGACGTCGACGACGGCGGCCAGCAGCGCCTCGCACACGGCCTGGCGGCGCGCCGTCGACGCGCCCGGCAGGTCCGCCATCGGCCATTCGGCGTGCCGGTAGCGAAGTGGCAGCTCCTCGAGGTCGACCCGCCGGGGCGAGCCGCCGCCGTCCACCGCCTCGAGCACCCAGAGCGTCTGGGTCTCATCCCGCGCCAGCGAGAACAACCGCCACCCCGTCAGCGGCCAGGCGTCGAACCCGACGAGCCCGGGCACCAGCAGGAGCACGAGGAGCGTGCCCACCAACCAGCGCGCCGAGCGCGGCACGGCGTCCCGGTCCACATCGGGCGGTGCTGCGCTCACGTGCGCCGGCTCCCGGCGCGTGGCACCGGTTCCGGCCTCGGTTCAGGCCCCGGCGCCGGCCGGGGCGGCGGCTCGGCGACCGGCTCCACGACCCGGTCCCCGACGCCGTCGGTGGGCCCGGGTGCGCGGGCGACACGGTCCGACTCCAGCGCCAGCACCGCCAGGGCCGTCGCCAGCACCATCAGCGTGACCCCGCCGACGATCGCGCCGGAGTCGTTCACGGCGCTGCCCAGCACCGCCGCCAGGTAGGCGGCCACCAGCCCCGCCTGCAACGTGGGGATGTTGCGCCGCAGCCGGTCGAGCGGCCGGCCCGGATAGCGGGCCAAGAACACGATGAACGCGATCGCCACCGGGATGGCCGCCACCCAGAACGACGACGTCGTCACGCGCAGGTTGGCCAGCAGCTTGCGCTCCACGATGTCGAACAACGGCTGCATGCCCTCGTCGCCCACGCGCTCGAACAGGCGACCGAGGTGCGCGCGCTCGCCCTCGGGCCGGGCCAGGTCCAGGAGCCCGAAGCCGACGACCGCAGCCAGCGTCAGCACGCCGGCGATCACGAGGCTCCGCCAGCGGATGCGGCCCTGGTACACCAGGACCGCGAACACCAGGATCGTCGGCGTGAAGGCGAGGATGCCGCCCACGTCCGAGCCCCAGATCGGCACACCGATCACCACCAGCAGCGCCACCAGCAGCCCCACCGCCTGGAGCCGCCGTCGGCCGGTCGGGCGCAGCCCCGCAAGGAACGCGGCGAGCAGGCAGGCGGCGGCGGCCACCTGGCCGAACGAGTAGTTGCTGATGCCGTACAGCCGCGAGTTGCCGGTCGGCGAGGACCCGAAGGCGGCGCTCAGGCTCAGGTTGGAGCCCGTCATGACGTCGAGCACCGGCACGAGGACGACGAGGACGAGCACCGTCACCAGCGCCAGCCGCGGTCGACCAGAGCGCCGCGCGGCCGCCATCGCCAGCGCCGCAACGGCCACGGCGCCGATCAGCACGAACGCCCAGTAGAAGCCGATGCCGAGGTCCTCCAGCGGGAACCCCCTCGCCAGGTACGACAGCGGCAGGATCGCCAGATCGGCCAGCGCCACGAACGTCACCGCGCGGCTGACCCTGGGCCAGCCGCGCCGGGCGATGACGACCACGGTGGCGGCACACACCGCGGTCATCAACAGGACGACCGCCAGGGTGGTGGGGAACAGCAGCTTCTCCCGGAACCGGGAGGCGGCGTTGTGGGCCACCAACGTGTCGATCCGGCCGTCGAGCGAGGCGCCGGACCGCACGACCTCCGCCGGCCGCCCCTCCATCCCCTTCGGCCGATCGATGCCGAGCACGTCGAGCACCGTGGGCGCCACGTCGACCAGCGTGAGGAAGCCCGACCGCTGCGTGGACGCCGAACGCAGGTAGCCGGCGCCTCCGACGTCGTTCCCGCTCCCACGGCCGCTCGGGCCGGCGCCATTCCCGCCGGGCGCCTGCAGCGCGGCCACGGTCAGGTCGCGATCGCCCGGCAGGTTGTAAGGCCCGACGAGCAGCACGGCGTCGCGCTCGCGATCGACCGAGGACAGGAGGCTGCCCACCAGCGCGTCGGTGTCGGCGAGGGCCTGGGCACGCAGCTGGTCGTAGCGGGCCGCGTCGACGTGATCGCGGTAGCGCATCGTGCGCGCGAGATCGGACCCCTCGACCAGCACCATGCCGCCGTCGCGCCCCCCGGGCGCCTGCCACGCATCGTGGAACGCGGCCATGACCTGGTCGTTGTCGAGCCGCTTGCCGAACGGCCGGGAGGGATCGCTGGCCAGCAGGCCGTCGCCCAGCTCGCCGGCGAGAACCTCCCCGTCGCGTGTGACCGCCGCCAGGCCGACCTGCCGCTCGAACGAGGGGGCGACGGTGTCGCTGCCGTCGGCGTTGCCGATCGCCACCGCCCCCCGGCCGGCGTCATCGAGCGTCTCGGCCAGGAGCCCCAGCTCCGCGTCGTAGGGCTCGTCGGCATTGACCCTCTCGAGCGTCGGCCACGCCAGCGAGACGTACGTGCCGGCGGGCCGGGTGCCGGTCCGCCGCTGGAAGATCTCGCCGGCGGTCGATCCCGCGGACTGGTCGTCGACGGCGAGCTGTTGGCCGTCCACCAGCGGGTCCGACGTGGCACGCGCACCGGCCGAGATCGTGAGGTACGCGCCGCCCGGCGTGGACCGGGCCAGCACGCCCCGAGGCGCCATGGCGGCGAGCGCGGCGTCGTCCAGGAACGCCTCGATGTTGGGCAGGTCGTGGTCACGGACCTCGGCCCACGTCAGCCCGGGCACCGAGATCACCAGGATCCGCCGGTCCCGCGCCTGCGCCCCGGCCGGGGCGGCCGGAAGGCCGGCGGCCAGCGCCACGGCCCCCAGGACCAGGGCGCAACCCAGCCTGCGAAGCCCCGCCATCCGGCGCCCCGGCGATACCAACGGGGTCATGCGCCGACCCCGGCGGTACTCACGGCGCGGAGCGCAACCACGGGCACGATCACGATGAACATCGTCAGCGGCACGGCCACCGACGAGTCGTTCGCCACCAGGCCGATGGTCCCCAGCACGGCCAACCCGGCGGCGGCAGCCACCGTCGGACCGTGGCGCTGGCGGGCCGCGACGCCCGGCCCGACCCGGCCCAGGGCCGCCAGCGTGGCGTACGCCGCGGCGGCCACCACCAGGGCGCTGACCGTCAGCCAGGCGGCCAGCTCGGCGCCGCCCAGGCTCGCCTGCCAGCGCCGGCTCAGGCTCCTGAAGAACGTGGTCCAGCGGCCTTGGAGCACGTCGTCCGCCAGCCGCGCGAGGTGGGTCTGCACGTCCTCGGGGCGGGCGGCGTCGATGAAGGCGAACGCCAGCAGGGCCACGCCGGTCGCCAGGGCCAGCGCCACCACCTCCCGCCATCCGATCCGCCGGCCCGCCAGCAGGAGCGCGGTGACGCCAAATGCCGGCACCATGGACGCCACCCCGCCCACGTCGGCGCCCAGCATCGGCAGCCCCTCGAGCAGCAGGACCGCCGCCAGCAGCGCAATCGCAACCCCCAGGCCGCGGCGGCCGGTGCGGTCGACGATGAGCGCCGCCAGCAGGATCGTCGCCGACCCGAACAGCGCGAAGGCGAGGTTGCCGAGGCCCACGAACCTCCCCGCCACCGCCACCGAGTAGCCGAACACCGTGTTCACCTGGAGCGGCGCGCCCAGGGCCACGTCGACCCCGATCGCGGTCACGACGGCTGCGACGCCCACCATCACCCCCAGGCCGGGCCAGCGCCGCTCGACCCACGCCGCAGCCCACGCGAGCGCCGCCGCTATGGCGACGACGGCGGCGACGTACCGCAGCATGTCGGTCCCCACGGCGGCGATGCGGCCGACGAGGAACGTCGCGGGCACGGCGCCGAGCACACCGAACGCCGCCGCCGCCAGCACGGCTCGGGGACGCGCGCCGAGCCGGCGGCGCTGCCACGTCGCCAGGGTCAGTGCCACCAGGGCCGTCACGATGACCGTGACCACGACCGGCAGGACCCGGTCACGGAAGTCGGCCTCGTCGGAGGCGTCGGCCAGGCGTCCGAGTCGGTCGCCCCCCGACCCGCCGCGGACCTGGAAGGCACGGCCCTCGATGGTGTCCGGTGGCTCCTCCCCGAGCAGGGACAGGACCGTCGGTGCCACATCGGCGAGCTGCACGTAGCCGTTGCGACGGGTGGTGGCGGAGCGCAGGAGCTCGGGGTCGACGCCCGGTGCCCGGAGGGCGGCGACACCCAACCCCGGGGACGAGGCAGACGCCACCGGCGACAGCACGAGCACGGCGTCCCGCTCCGGATCGACGCGCTCGAGCAGCCGCCCCAGCAGTGCGTCGGCGTCGGCGACGGCTGCGGCGCGAAGCGCCCGACGCTGGGCACCGGTGGCACGCGGTGCGTAGGCGTCCGCGCGGCTCAGGTCCGACGCCTCGACCAGCACCACGCCCCGAGGGGACGAGAACCGGTTCCCGCTCCAGGTCCCGTCGAAGGCGGCCAGCACCTGCTCGGGATCCAGGCGGTGCCCGAACGGCGCGTCGGGGTCGTCCGCCAGCAGGGACCGCCCCACCGTGCCGCCCGGCACGATCCCGTCCGAGTCGATCAGGGCGGTGGCGGCACCCCGGGCGTAGGCGCCGTCCGGCGGCGGCTCGTCGCTCACGAATCCCTCGACGGCGTCGGCGTTGGCGATCACGGCCCTGTCGACGCCGGCGTCCGACAGCGCGTCGCCCAGCGTCCCGACATCCGCCCCGAACACCGAGTTGTCGTTGGCGTCGACGGCGGCGCCCATTCCCAGGTACGCGATCCCCGCGGGGACGTACCCGAGCCGCCGCTCGAGGATCTCGGCGGTGGGCACACCGCCGTAGGTCTCGTCGCGATCCACCGCCACCGCCGTGTCGAGCAGCGGCGCCACGGCCCGCGTTCCGGCGCTCAGCGTCAGGTACGCCTCGGTGGTGCTCGCGTCGTGCCGCCCGATGCGGGTCGAGACGTCGCCGATCGCCGCGTCGCCGGCGAACGCGGTCAGGTTCGGCATGTCCTCGTCCCGGACGTCGGCCCACCCCACGCCAGGCATGGCAACGATCAGCACCCGGTCGACCGGTCCGCGGCCGGCAGCATCGCCGCCGCCCGTCCCGCACCCGGCGAGGCCGAGCCCGAGCAGGGCAGCCAGGGCAGCGGCCGGCACCCGGCGGCTCACCAGCGTCGGCGCGCTCATGCGAGAACCTCCGGCGGGACCCGCGGCGGCTCGTCGAGCCCGTCGGGGCCCACCGGCGTGCCGGCCGCCGCACCACGTGCGCTGAGCGCCGCCGGCACGCCCAGCAGCCGGTAGCCGGCGACGACGACACCGGCGCCGATGGCGGCGATCACCATGACGGTGGCCAGTGACGCCAGGCGGCCGGGGTCGTCGCCGAGGACGGCCTGGCTGGCCGCCCACCCGCCGACGCCGGCGACCGCCGCCACCAGGCCGATGCGGCCCACGGCCGCCGGGCGCAGCGAGGCTCCGGTGCGGCGGG
>DATFVX010000187.1:0-21978 GCA_035259985.1 Acidimicrobiales bacterium
TCTCGCCGGCCAGTTTCGCCGCTGGACGTCGTCCTCGTCGTCGCCGCAGCCGCTGGCTGCGCCTTCCTCCTGCGTCCTCGCCAGCGACGAATCTGACACGGCGATACATCCACGGAACTTCCGCGAGCGCCCACTAGCGCCGGTCGGTAGCGCGGGACGGGCCGTCCGGCGGCGTCGAGGCCTCCGAAAGGCATTCGCCCCGGGGGGCCGGTCACGGGCCGAAGCATTGCTCAGTAGGCTCGGCAACCGACCGCATTCGTTGAGCAGGAAGCACAGGAACAGGAATCGCCGTGCCGTACGTCTACGCCTTCGACCACCGCCACAAGCGCCCGCCCATGGACATGAAGGACCTCCTCGGGGGGAAGGGCGCCAACTTGGCGGAGATGACCTCGGTCCTGCGGCTGCCGGTGCCGCCGGGCTTCACGATCACCACCGATGCCTGCCGCGACTACATGCGGTCGGGGTGGCCGAAGGGGCTCAACGACGAGGTGGCGCGCCACGTTCGCAACCTCGAGCGCCAGATGAAGCGGCGCCTCGGCGATCCATCCGACCCCCTGCTGGTGAGCGTGCGCTCGGGGGCCAAGTTCTCGATGCCAGGGATGATGGACACCGTCCTCAACCTCGGCCTCAACGACCGCAGCGTGAAGGGGCTGGCGCAGGCCACCGACGACGAGCGCTTCGCGTACGACTCGTACCGCCGCTTCATCGCCATGTACGCCCGGATCGTGCTCGACCTCGACGCCGGACCCTTCGACGACGAGCTCGAGGCCGCCAAGGACCGGGCCGGGGTCACCAGCGACGCCGATCTCGATGCCGCTGCGCTCAAGGAGCTGTGCGCCACGTACAAGCGCATCGTCAAGGACGGGACGCGGAAGGCCTTCCCGCAGGATCCCCAGCGCCAGCTCCACGGGGCCATCGAGGCGGTCTTCAACTCCTGGGACAGCCCCCGCGCTCGCGCCTACCGGGAGCGGGAGAAGATCCCCCACGACCTCGGCACCGCCGTCAACGTCCAGGCGATGGTGTTCGGCAACCGGGACGACGAGTCGGGCACCGGCGTCGGCTTCACCCGCAACGCCGCGACGGGCGAGGACAAGCCCTACGGCGACTTCCTCGTCAACGCCCAGGGCGAGGACGTGGTGGCAGGCATCCGCAACACGCTGGACCTCGACGACCTCGGCGAGCACTTCCCTGGGGTCAAGGACGAGCTGCTCGACATCTTCGGACGCCTCGAGTCGCACTACCGCGACATGTGCGACACCGAGTTCACCATCGAGCGCGGCAAGCTCTGGATGCTGCAGACCCGGGTCGGCAAGCGCACCGGCCGGGCGGCGCTCCGCATGGCGGTCGACATGACCAGGCAGGGGCGCAAGCGGGGATGGTCCATCTCGCGCGAGGAGGCGCTGCTGCGGATCAACGAGGACCACGTCGAGCAGGTCCTCCATCCCCAGTTCGCGTCCGCCGACGTCCAGGTGATCGCCTCGGGGCTGGCGGCGTCGCCCGGCGCCGCCGTCGGCAAGGCCTACTTCACCGCCGACGACGCCACCGAGGCGGCGGCCCGGGGCGAGAAGGTGATCCTGGTCCGCAACGAGACCTCGCCCGAGGACGTGCACGGCATGCAGGCGTCGCAGGGCATCCTCACGGCCCGCGGCGGGTTGGTCAGCCATGCCGCCGTCGTCGCGCGCGGCTGGGGCATCCCGGCCGTGGTCGGTGCCGACGCCCTGCGCATCAAGGGCGCCGCGTTCACCGTGGGCGACACGGTGGTGTCCCAGGGCGACGTCATCTCGCTCGACGGGACCACCGGGAAGGTGGTGCTGGGCGAGGTGGGGCTGTCCGCCAGCGAGGCGCCGCCCGAGCTCGACGTCATCCTCGGTTGGGCCGACGCGATCCGCCGGGGCCGCAATCCGGCGCGGGCGCGCCTGGCGGTGCGCGCCAACGCCGACACCGGTGCCGACGCCGCCAACGCCCGTGCCCGTGGTGCCGAGGGCATCGGCCTGTGCCGCACCGAGCACATGTTCCTGGGTGACGACCGGCTGCCGATCGTCCGGGAGATGATCCTGGCCGACGCGCCCGACGACGAGGCGGCGGCGCTCGAGAAGCTGCGGGCGGCGCAGCGGTCCGACTTCGTGGAGATCCTCGAGGCGATGGACGGGCTGCCGGTCACCGTCCGGTTGCTCGACCCACCCCTGCACGAGTTCCTCCCCAGCGTCGAGGAGCTGCGGATCCGCGAGGCGGTCGAGGGCCTGACCGACGAGGAGAAGAAGCTGCTGGCGGCGGCCGAATCGTGGCGGGAGCAGAACCCCATGCTCGGCACCCGGGGCGTGCGGCTCGGGGTCGTCAAGCCCGGCCTCTACGCCATGCAGGTGCGCGCCCTCATGGAGGCGGCGCTCGACCGGGCGAAGGCCGGCGGCAAGCCGGTAGTCGAGATCATGATCCCGCTCACGGTGAGCCGGGAGGAGATGGAGGAGGCCAGTGCCTGGGTCACCGACGCAATCGCCCAGGCCCTCAAGGGCTCCCGGCGCCATCTCGACGTCACCATCGGCACGATGATCGAGACGCCGCGCGCCGCCATCTGCGCGGACGAGATCGCCGAGGTGGCCGACTTCTTCAGCTTCGGCACCAACGACCTCACGCAGATGACGTTCGGGTTCAGCCGCGACGACGTCGAGGCCCGCATGATGCCCGCCTACCTGGCCCAGGGCCTGTTGCGCCGCAACCCGTTCGAGTCCATCGACGAGGAGGGCGTCGGCGACCTGGTCAACATGGCGGTCGAGCGTGGCCGGTCGACGAATCCCAAGCTCAAGCTCGGGGTGTGCGGCGAGCACGGCGGCGATCCGGCGTCGATCGGCTTCTTCCAGCGCGTCGGGCTCGACTACGTCTCGTGCTCGCCGTTCCGGGTCCCCGTGGCCCGGCTGGCGGCGGCCCAGGCCATCGTGGACGCAGGAGGATCCGACACGCGTTGACCACGGGCTCGTCCGGGTGCGGCGCTCCGGGTCTTCCGCGAGCGCCCGCTGGCTGTAGGCTGGCCGCCACCGAAGGGGAGTAGCCCTCGATGTGCGTCATCGTCAGGACGGCCTCGTGCCCGGTGACCACGGCCCCAGTGGCGGGCGAGACCTTCGGCTGGAAGCCCGCCCACCCAGCCGGAGACCGCCGTGTTCGTCCTAGCTTCCGAGTCGTCGGGTAGCCGCGAGAACTTCGCCAGCTTCGACGTTCCCATATGGGTCTGGTTCGCGTTCCTCGCGCTGATCTCGGTCCTGCTCATCGTCGACCTGCTGCTGGTCCACCGGACGCCGCATGCGCCGACCACCAAGGAGGCGGCGATCGAGTCGGCGGTGTGGATCAGCATCGGCCTCGCCTTCACCGGCGCGGTGTTCGCCTGGCACGGCGGCCAGGCGGCCGGCGAGTACATCTCCGGCTACCTGATCGAGAAGAGCCTCAGCGTCGACAACGTCTTCGTGTGGGCGCTGATCATGAGCTACTTCGCGGTGCCCCGGGAGTTCCAGTTCCGGGTCCTGTTCTGGGGCGTGTTCGGCGCGCTCGTCCTCCGGTTCATCTTCATCTTCGCCGGCGTCGCGCTGCTCGAGCAGTTCGAGTGGCTGTTGTTCGTGTTCGGCGCGTTCCTGCTGGTCACGGCGTTCCGGATGCTGCGCCACGGCGAGGACGACGAGGTCCATCCCGAGCACAATCCGGTCCTGCGGCTGGTGCGGCGCGTCATACCCTCGACGACCGAGTACAACGGCCAGCGCCTGTTCGTGAAGCACGGGCGCAAGCTCCTCGCCACCCCCTTGCTCGCCGTGTTGATCGTGATCGAGACGAGCGACGTCGTGTTCGCCGTCGACTCGATTCCGGCCATCCTGGCGGTGAGCCGCGAGCAGTTCATCGTGTTCAGCTCGAACGCCTTCGCCATCCTCGGCCTGCGGGCCCTCTACTTCCTGCTGGCCGACCTGCGCGACCGGTTCCGCTACCTGCAGCAGGGGCTGGCGGTGATCCTCGCCTTCGTCGGCGTCAAGATGATCATCGCCGAGTGGTACCACATCGAGACCTTCGTCAGCCTCGGCGTGATCGCGCTGGTGCTGGCGGTCTCGATCTGGCTGTCGATGCGCCGGGAAGCCCGCGAGGACGCCGCGCGGGCGCGGGCCGTGGCGACCGGATCAGCCGATGCCCACCGGGCCGACAGCCACCAGACCGGAGGCGACGAGGCCCACGGCCGCCATGCCGACGGCAACGGTGGCGACAGCGTCGAGCCCGCTCCCGACCGTCGGGCGGATGCGACGCGGAAGCCGGGCCGGCCGGGCTGACGCCGCGACCCGCCGGGCCGCCGACTCGATCGGCGGAGCGGCGCCGAGCGGTCACAGCCACCGCGCCCCGGCCCGGGCGCGATCCGACCACCACGCGAGCTCGTCGCCGTCGCCGAGCGCCTTCTCCCAGCCGAACTGCACCAGGGTGCCCATCAGGCAGAGGTCGAGCTGGCGCTCCCACCACCCGGAGGTGGGCACGCCGTGACGCTCGAGCGACGAGCGGAACCGCTCGATGCTGGCCTCCTTCGATTCGGGGAGCCGCGCCCGGTTGATCGCCAGGTACCAGCCGAGCTCGTGGCATGCCGGCCCCTCGCCCGGGTAGGCGCAGTCGATCAGGATCGTGCGGCCGTCGGCATGGCTTCCGAGGTTGCCCATCTTCCAGTCGCCGTGGAGGAAGGTCGTGGGCGTCGTGGCGACGGCCTCGCTGATCGTCCATGGCGCCCGCCGCAGCTCGGTGACCAGGCGACCGACGTCCTCCGGCGCACGCTCGGCGAAGGCCTGCCAGCCCGTGGCGGCGATCCTGGGGACCTCGTCCGGCCAGCCGCGCCTGCGCTCGACCTCCAGCATCGCGTCGCCGAAGAACGCCCACCGCAGGCTGGGGGGCGTCAGCCCCTCCGCGTCGGTCCAGCCCCAGAAGCGTGCGGACAGCTCGGCCAGGTGGTCGAGGAACGAGGCGTGCTGGTCCAGGGGGACGGGGTGGTGTCCCGCGGGCACGAGCCGGTCGCCGACGTCGCGCATCAGCAACGCCGCCCCCCAACGATTCCGGCCCAGTCCCGACGCGGCGCCGACGACCGTGTGGTCGATCGTCGGCGGGTAGGCGTCGAGCAGCCCGGCCGCCCACACGCGCACCTGCCGGCAGGCGACGTCGCCCATCGACCGCGCCAGCCAGTCGTCGTCGACATGCATCGCCTTGAGCACGTAGCGCTGGCCGTCGATCTCGATCCGCTCGAACGAGGAACCCGACTTGGCGTCGCTGGTGCGGAACGGCATGCGCCCGGCCGCGCCGTCGATCAGCTCGGCCAGGGATGACGCCACCGGGCGCGGCGTCAGCGCCGGGTGCCCGCCCTCGGCCGTCGTTCCGCCGGCGCCGCCCATGCCGTCCACGCCCACCAGCCTCGCGCGGAGACCCAGCGAGGGACGGTCACGGTCGCCGCCGCGCGACCGCAACCGTCCCTCGGGGAGCTTGCGCGTCGTCAGGAAGCGCGGCGATAGCGACGCACGGCCAGGGGCCCGAACACGGCGATGATCCCGATCGACCAGGCGAGCGAGCCGACCACCGACCACCCGATGGGCTGGTCGAGCACCAGGTTGCGGGCGGCGTCGATGGTCACGGTGACCGGCTGGTGGTTGGCGAAGACCTGCAGCCACCCGGGCATGAAGGACGTGTCCACGAAGGCCGACGACGCGAAGACCAGCGGGAACACCAGGGGGAAGAGCGCCGCCTGCGCCGCTTCGCCGTTGGAGGCGCCCAGGCCGACGGTGGCCGCCATCCAGGACAGCGCGTACGTGAACAGCAGCACCAGGCCGAGGGCGGCGAGGTACGCGGGGATGCCGCCGTGGATGCGGAAGCCCACGAGCACGCCGACCACGGTCATCAGCACCAGCACGAACGCGTTGCGGGCGGCGTCGGCGATGGTCCGGCCTGCCAGCACCGCCGAGCGGGCCATCGGCAGCGATCGGAAGCGCTCGACCAGCCCCTTGTTCAGGTCCTCGGCGAGGCCCACGCCGGTGCCCAGCGCCCCGAACACGGTGGCCTGGACGAAGACGCCCGGCATGAGGTAGTCGACGTAGTCGATCGACGGGTCGGACAGGTTGATCGAGTCGCCGAACACGTACCGGAACAGCAGCACCAGCATGATCGGCTGGATCGTCGAGAACACCAGGAGCTGCGGCAGCCGCACGTAGGTGAGGAGGTTTCGCCAGGTCATGGTGACCGCATCGGCGACGGCGTGGCGCCGGGGGATGCGCCGCGCCGTCGCCGAAGCCGGCACCGGGGCGATGGGGGGAAGTGTGGGGCTGAGGGTCGTGGAGGTCATGCGGCACCTCGGGCGAGTTGATCGGCATCTCGGTCGGCGGGGTCTGCGTCGTCGCGTGACTCGCCGTCGGCCCGGTGGCCGGTGAGCGACAGGAAGACGTCGTCGAGGCTGGGCTCGCGCACGCCGAGGCCCGCGGGTGCGATGCCGGCCCCGTCGAGGGTGCGCAGCACCTGCACGACGGTGCGTGCCCCGTCGTCGACGGTCAGGTCGAGCGAGCTGCCGTCCAGGCGGAGGGCGCCGTCCCCGGCGGCGGAGCCGGCCCTGGCGGTGGCGAACGGCTCGAGCAGGGTCGCCGCGCGCACGCCGGCAGCCGGATCCTCGAGGGTGATCTCGATGACCGTGCCCCCGAGGCCGGCCTTGAGCTCGGCGGGCGTGCCCTCGGCGATGACGTGCCCCCGGTCGATGACGGCGATGCGTTCGGCCAGGCGGTCCGCCTCCTCGAGGTACTGGGTGGTGAGCAGCAGCGTGGCGCCCTCGGCGACCAGCTCCTCGATCACGCGCCAGAGGTCGCTGCGACTGGCCGGGTCGAGGCCGGTGGTGGGCTCGTCGAGGAACAGCACCGGCGGGCGGTGGACCAGGGCGGCCGCCAGGTCGAGCCGGCGCCGCATCCCGCCGGAGTACGTGCGGACCGGTCGTTGGGCGGCATCGGTGAGCCCGAACCGCTCGAGCAGCTCGTCGGCGCGGGGGGCCAGCCGGTCGCGGCTCAGGTGCGCCAGGCGGCCCACCAGCCGCAGGTTTTCGCGGCCGGTGAGGTTCTCGTCCACGGCTGCGTACTGCCCGGCGAGGCCGATGGCCTCGCGCACCGCCTGGGGATGCCGGGTGACATCGAGACCCAGCACCTCGGCGCGCCCGCCGTCGGGCTCGAGGATCGTGGTGAGGATGCGCACGGCCGTGGTCTTGCCGGCGCCGTTGGGCCCGAGCAGCCCGTAGACCGTGCCGGTGGGGACGAGCAGATCGATGCCGGACAGGGCCTGGACGGTCCCGAAGCTCTTGGTGAGGGCATCGGCCCTGATCGCGAGTTGGGGCGACATGCGGGCGATCGTGACACGGGTCGTTGATCTGAGTCAACGATCTTTTCAGGATAAAGGTTGAGTCTAGGCAAACAGTAGTTGCGTCCGGTACCATCGCCGCCGTGGGCGAGACCCCGACCGCAGCCGTTGGCAGGGAGGTGACGAAGGCGCTCGCGGACCTGTTCTTCTCCGCCGAGAACCAGCAGCGCTTCCACGGCACGGCCGACGATCTGGGCCTGACCCTTCCCATGCTCAAGGGCCTGCTCGAGCTGGAACCCGAGAGCGGCCGGTCCATGCGGGACCTCGCGGAGCTCTGGAATTGCGACGCCTCGTTCGTGACGGTCATGGTCGACGGCCTCGAACGCCGCGGCCTCGCGGAGCGCCGGGTGGCCGACTACGACCGCCGCATCAAGACGGTCGAGCTGACCCCGGAGGGCGTTGCCACCCGGGAGCGGGCGCTCGACGCCGTCTACGGACCGCGGGCGGGCTTCTTGGCGCTCAGCTCGACCGAGCAGGCGGAGCTCGCCCGGCTGCTGGGGAAGATGGCCGTGGCCCAGGCGGCCCACGACGAGCAGCTGCTCGACGATCCCGAGGTCCGTTCCGGGATGCGGCGCGCTGCCCAGCAACGGACGCGCGAGTACCGCGCACGGGGTGAGGGCCGGCGCTCCGGTGGCGAGTGGCGCGTCCAGCTGGAGCAGCATCGCGACGAGCTCCGCCGCCTCAAGCGCGAGGTCGACCGGGTGAAGGCCGACATGAAGGCACAGGCGCGGCGCGCGGCAGACGACGCCAGGGCGGCAAAGCAGGACGTCAAGGCGGCGGCGCGGGAGGCGGCGGCACCGCTCAGGGGAGGCCGCGGGCGCCGCTAGGTCGGACGGCCGGCGGCAGGCCGGCGGACGGCTGCCGGTAGTTTCTTGGTATGGGCATCCTCGACGAGGACGTGGCGGCGGTCAGGGCCGCGTCCGACATCGTCGGGGTGATCAGCCAGCACGTGCAGCTGCGCCGCGAGGGGCAGCGCTGGAAGGGGTTGTGCCCGTTCCACAGCGAGAAGACGCCATCGTTCTCCGTCAATGCCAACGAGGGCGTGTGGTACTGCTTCGGCTGCCAGGCGCGCGGCGATGTCATCACGTTCGTGCGCGAGGTCGAGCACCTCGGGTTCCCCGAGGCGGTCGAATGGCTGGCGGCCAGGGCAGGCATCACGCTCCGCTACTCCGACCGCAACGAGGCCGAGGGCCGCAAGCGCCGCGCCCGGCTCATCGAGATCGTGGGCAGGGCGGTGGCCTGGTACCACCAGCGCCTGCTCTCGGCGCCCGACGCGGGGGCGGCGCGCAGCTACCTGCGAGGGCGGGGCCTCGACGGCGACGTCGTGCGGGAGTACCGGCTCGGCTGGGCCCCCGACGCTTGGGATGCGCTGTGCCGCGCGCTTCGCCTCGACGAGGCGGACGCCCGCGACACGGGCCTGGGCCGCGTGAACCAGCGGGGGCGCCTGCAGGACCACTTCCGGGCCCGTGTGCTGTTCCCGATCCACGACGCCGAGGGCAACCCGGTGAGCTTCGGCGGGCGCATCCTGCCGAGAACCGAGGGCCCGGGGAACCAGGGCAAGTACAAGAACACCACCGAGACGCCGCTGTACAGCAAGAGCCGGGTGCTCTACGGGCTCGACCGGGCCAAAGCGGCGGTCGTCCGGGACGGCACGGCCGTCATCTGCGAGGGCTACACCGACGTGATCGGCTTCCACCGGGCCGGCGTGCCGCTCGCCGTCGCCACGTGCGGGACCGCCCTCACCGACGATCACGTGGCGCTCCTCCACCGGTTCGCCGCCCGCCGGCTGGTGCTGGCGTTCGACGCCGACAGCGCCGGCCTAGCCGCCGCCGAGCGCGTCTACCAGTGGGAGCGGCAGCACGACCTCGAGGTGGCCGTCGCGGACCTGCCCGTCGGACAGGATCCCGCCGACGTGGCCCAGTCCGACCCCGACCGGCTCGTGGCCGCGGTGGACAAGGCGACGCCGTTCCTGCGCTTCCGCCTCGACCGGGCGTTTGCCGCCGCCGACCTCTCCAGCAACGAGGGGCGCGCGCGGGCCGCGGAACGGGCGCTGGCCGCCATCGCCGAACACCCGACCGACCTCGTGCGCGATCAGTACGTGATGGATGTCGCCTCCCGCTGCCGGATCGAGCCGGACCGGCTGCGGGCCCAACTCGAGCGGCTGCGGTCCGGCGCGCGGCCGCCGGCGGCTCCCACCGGATCCTCCGCAGGCGGCGGGCGCGGCGGGCGGGCCGTCCCCAACGAACCGACGGACCACCGACATGGCGACCCGGGCGCCGGTCGCGGGTCGGTCGAGCCTGTCCCGCAGTCGTCCGTCGTGCGACCGCCCGGCCGCAACGGCGGGCAGCGGCCCGAACACGAGGGCCCGGCGGCCGAGGTGCTGCGCCACGCCATCCACGATCCGGAGGCGGTATCGCGCTGGCTCTCGGCCGGCCTGTTCGACGATCCGGTTCAGGCCGGTGCCTACCAGGCCCTGCTCGAGTCGGACACCCACACGGCAGCACTGGCGATCGCCGCCCCACCCGTTGCCGACCTTCTGGCGCGCCTGATGGTCGAGGAGCCCTCGTCGGAGTCGTTCGATGCGGTCCGGCGACTGCTCACAGAGGTCGCCCGCCGCCGAATCGGTACGTTGCGTTTGGTGGGCGCAACCACGGACGATCCCGCCCAAGCGCTCTCCGACCTGGCCTTCCTCAACCGCGCGATCGACGACCTGCGCGATGCGGACGCCGCGGCCGACTCCGCAGATCGGTTGCTAGCCTGGCTGAACGAACGGGTTGGAGACGGGGGATGACCGATACGCCATCAACGCTGGACGCC
The DNA here is from genome assembly GCA_035259985.1 of Acidimicrobiales bacterium. GTDB lineage: Bacteria > Actinomycetota > Acidimicrobiia > Acidimicrobiales > VFJN01 > DASQUK01. The sequence goes on from DATFVX010000187.1 coordinate 10,198, forward strand.
TGGAGCGGCTCGCTGGATGACGAGCTCACCAAGCTGCTCCGGCGGGCTGGCGCCCGGGGCCGGTTGACCCAGCACGATGTCGTACGCGCACTTCCCAACATCGAGCTGACGCCCGAGGTCGTCGAGGAGATCCTGCGCCGCTGCCGCGAGGCGGGCATCGAGATCGACGACGTGTTCGGCGACCTCGACGACCTGCGTGCCCTTGCCGCAGAGCCCGAGCTTCCCGGCGCCGAGCTGGTGTTGGGCGAAGGGCAGGCCACCAACGTCGTCGTGCTCAACGCCGAGCACACTGCCGCGAGCGCGTCGCGCCGGCGCGTGTCCGCCACCCAGCGCCGTCGCATCCGCATGTCCGCCGATCGGGGGCTGGAGCGGGGCGTCGGAACGTCCGATCCGGTGCGGATGTACCTCCGCGAGATCGGTCGCGTTCCGCTGCTCACCGCCGTCGAAGAGGTCGAGCTGGCGCGGCGCATCGAGGACGGTGCCGAGGCGTCCGAGCGCCTGGCGGACCTCGACGCCGTGGGCGCCCTGGGGGAGTTGCCCGCCGGCGAGTCCCGGGCGATGCAGGGCCGTGCCGACGACGGGGACGAGGCCAAGAGCTCGCTCATCCAGGCCAACCTGCGGCTGGTCGTGTCGATCGCCAAGCGGTACGTCGGCCGCGGCATGCAGTTCCTCGACCTCATCCAAGAGGGAAACATGGGCCTCATGCGGGCGGTCGAGAAGTTCGACTACACCAAGGGCTTCAAGTTCTCGACGTACGCCACCTGGTGGATCCGCCAGGCGATCACCCGCTCGATCGCCGACCAGGCCCGCACCATCCGCATCCCGGTCCACATGGTGGAGTCGATCAACCGCGTGCATCGGATGCAGCGCCAGATGGTCCAGGAGCTCGAGCGCGAGCCCACCGTCGACGAGCTGGCCGACGCCGTGGGCATGTCCGCCGATCGGGTCCGCGAGATCCAGCGGATCTCGCTCGACCTCCTGTCGCTCGACGCTCCCGTGGGTGAGGAGGACGATTCCTACCTGGCCGACTTCATCAAGGACGACGGCGCAGAGGAACCGCTCGACGCCGCGACCCGGCAGATGCTGCAGGAGGCGGTCAAGGAGGTCCTCGACGAGCTCAACGAGCGCGAGAAGGAGGTCGTGGTGATGCGCTTCGGCCTCGACGACGAGCAGGCCCGCACCCTCGAGGAGGTCGGCAAGCAGTTCGGCGTGACCCGGGAGCGCATCCGCCAGATCGAATCGAAGACGCTCGCCAAGCTGCGCCACCCGCACCGCTCGCAGAAGCTCCGCGACTACCTCGAGGGCGAGTAGCGACTGCGCGCCCTACCGGTCGGCCGGGCCGGCGGTCGTCCGTTCCGGCGGACGCGACGGCCAGAGCGCGACGATCAGGCCGACCGCGGCCACGATGAGCCCCACAACCACGGCCGCCACCTGCTTGCCGGCGAACTTGTCAGGGCCCTCGCCGCCGAGCCCGATCTGGTCGGCCAGCGCTCCGACGCCGGCGACGACCACGCCGGCGGCCACGATGACCCAGCCCACCAGCCTGCGTGCGTGCGCATCCATGGTCGGTACCTCCATCTGGACCACGGATAGCGAGGGCGCCACTCGGTCGGCCCGGGAGAAGGCGGAGCATAGGCCGCCCGCCGACGCCCGCTGTTAAGCTGAGAAGTTCGCAGTCCGGGGTAGCACAATTGGCAGTGCGGCTCCCTGTTAAGGAGATGGTTGTGGGTTCGAGTCCCACCCCCGGAGCGAACTCGACATGTCGGGCCGTCACCTCGCGGTTGACCCGATGGGCCAGGTTCCGGGCCCGCGGTCGAACCCCGAGGTCATGGGTTCCGTCGGCAGCAGGGTGAGGTCCTAGGTTCCGCTGGCGGGACTCATCGCCTCGCCCCCGCCGGGGCGGAACCTATTGCCTCGGCTGTGCCGGATCGACACCGAGCCACCGGCGTCGCCGTGGCGGGGGATTGGCGGTCCGTCCGCGGTCGGCCGGCGGTCGGGGCTGGAGACCTTCCTGGCGCGCCGAATGCCAGAATCGGGGAGGAACCGACCGTAGATTCTTGCGGTCGCCTTGGGGCGTCCGCGGCACCGGATGCCTCTTGCTATCCCCAAGCCGGGCCTGTAGCTCAGTGGTCAGAGCAGCCGACTCATAATCGGTAGGTCGTGGGTTCGATCCCCACCGGGCCCACATGCCAACCACCGGCGCCGACCCCGGTCACCGCTCATGCGGGTGACGGTCCGAACATCGCGGCGCTCCGGAACGGGACGCCCTCGACCAGCTCCGACGGGCGACCGTCGACCCCGACGGGGACGTCCCCGACCAGGGTGACGCGGTAGAGGACGCGTTCGACGTCGACGTCGTCGAGGTCCTGGGGGCCGAGGTGGGCGGTGGCCCGGTTGTCCCAGAAGGCGATGCTGCCCGGCGCCCAACGGAACCGCACCGTGTACGCGGGCCGTGCGATCTCCTCGAACAGCAGGTCGAGGATGCGGCGGCTCTCGGTCGGGTTCAGCTCGAGGATGTGGCTGGTGAAGAGCGGGTTGACGAACAAGGCCCGTTCACCGGTCTCGGGGTGGACGCGCACCACCGGGTGGTGGGCCACGAGCGGGTTCTTGTCGATCCGGTCACCGAAGGTCGACGCGCCCCCATGACCCGCATACAGCGCCTGGTAGCGGTGCTCGGCGTGCAACCCGTCGACCAGCCGCCGCACGGGCGGGGAGAGGCCTTCGTAGGCGGCGACCAGGTTGGTGAACGTCGTGTCGCCCCCGTAGGCGGGCACTGTCTCGGCACGCAGGATCGACCCGGCCGGCGGGTTGACCGCCGGCGTGACGTCGGTGTGCCAGGTGTTGGTGTACGAGAGGCGGTCCCGCGAACGCTGCGCCTCCTCACGGTCCAGGTAGGCCTCCACCCGGCGGGGGTCGACAGTGTAGATCTCCGGACGACCCTCCGGCGGGTGCTCGTCGTAGGGGTGGGCGAAGGTCAGCTCCCCGAACCGCCGCGCGAACCTCACGTGCGCGGCGTGGTCCATGCCCTGGTCACGGAAGAACACCACCCGCCAACGCAGCAGCGCGGCCCGGATGCCGTCGACAACCTCCGGCCCGAGCGGGCGGGAGACCTCGACCCCGCCGATCTCGGCACCGATCTTGGTCGTCAACGGCCGCACGTCGAGCGCCGAACCGGCGGTGGGGTCGGGGGTCCCGGTCGTCGTCATGTCGCCCGGCCGACCGTACGGAACCTCGTCCTCCGTGCGCATCGGTGAATTCACCTAGGCGCCGGCCCTGGCTTGGCGGACGCGTGAGTCCGCCCGATGCATTAGTTACCGCGCTGGCAAGTTGCGGCGACTGCTGTCAGAGTGCTGCCCAACTTGCCTGCGGTGTGCGCTCTACAGGCACGAGATGGGGGAAGAGATGAAGCGGCTGGTGGCACTCGTCATCCTCGGCGCGCTCGTGCTCGGCGGATGCGACTTCCGCAGCGAGTACATCGCTCCGGTGGCGGGGACGATTGTCGACACGCCGACGGCGACCGTGACGGGCACGGTGCCGGGCGGGGCACCCGCCGGCGGCACCATCACGGTCAACGGTGTCACGGGAACCTGGGACGGCGACAACTGGTCGGCCGTGATCCCGATGGACACGGATACCTACGTCACCCCCGTCACAGCCATCTATACGGCGCCCAACAACAATCGCTACATCCAGGAATCGACGCTGATCCACGGCGAGAAGATCGACGACGGCGAGTTCTCGCCGGGGGGCGTGGGGATGCTGTTCACCAACGGTGGCATCGCCGGGCTGGGCCCGGTGATCAACACCCTGGCCGGCGACGCGTTCGACATCAGCGCCCAGATCCTGGCCCAGGATCCGCTCATCCCGCCGACCGATGCCGGGCTCGGCGTCACGATCACGGGCAGGGCCTACGAGGCTGGAGCCGAGAGCGTCAACGTCGGAGCCACCAGTACCAACGGCGGGGTCGAGACGCCCATCACGGTCACAAATCTGTACATCGGTCTGGACCTCACCCTGAGCGGCCTGCTCAGTGGGCCGTGCAAGCTCGAGATCGAGGTGCCGACGACCAGCATCAACGCCACGTTCGACTTTGCGCCAACGGGCGGCGAGCTGGACGTCAACATGGTGGGCCAGCCCGGCGTCTCCCTGGCCGGCGTGTCGTACGAGTTCATCTCCGGGATCTGTGACCCGGGCACCCCGCTGCTCGGCAGCATCATCAACAGCGCGGCCGGCGACGCGATCGAGCAATCGATCCGGGACGGCTTCGTCACCCAGCTCGGCGACCCCGACGGCACGGGGCCGCAGGATTCCCCCATCGCCGACTCCATCGACACGGCGCTCGCCAACGTGAACATCGCCGGCGCGGTCGGCGAGGCGGTCAAGGCCAACCTGGATGCCCCCTTCATCGCCATCGACGAATCGGCCACCGGGATCGACTTCCGCTCCGACGCCGACTTCCACGCCACGTTCGGCACGGGACCGGCCGACTGCCTGCCCCCGGCCGGCGCGCCGGACTTCACGTCGAGCTTCGACGTCGCCGGGACGTACCCGAGCCTCGGCGCGACCACACCGGGCGGCGGCGTCCCCTACGGGCTGGCGCTGGTCACGTCGTCGTCGGCCTTCAACCAGTTGCTCAGCTCGATGACCGAGTGCGGCCTGCTCAACCAGGACATGTCCCAGATCACCCTGGGCGGCACCACGCTGCCGGTGACCTCGACGGTCCTCGCAGCGATCGTCCCCGAGTTCGCCACCAAGCTGCCACCCAACACGCCGTTGATCATCCGGCTCGACCCGCAGGCTGCGCCATTCCTGACCGACGCCCCCTCCGGGCCGAACGGTGAGACCGCCGAGCTGTTCCTGGCCGACCTTCGCATCGAGTTCATCCAGCGGGTCCCGGTCCCGGGCGGTGGCACCAGTGACAGGCGGTGGCTGTCGCTCAGCGTCGACGCCCCGCTCGGCTTCGAGATGGGGTTCGATCCCGCCGCCGGCCAGCTCTCCCCGACGATCACGCCACCAAGCGGAGGCCAGGTGACGACCCGGGTGCACGCCAACGAGCTGGGCACCAACGAAGCCGCGCTCGAGCACGTGTTCTCCCAGTTGTTCCCCAACTTCGTCAGCGGCCTGGGCGCCGGCTTCGGGGCGTTCCCGCTTCCGAGCTTCCTCGGCATGGACCTCCAGGTGCTCGAGATCGCCCGGCACGGGAACTACTTCGGCCTGTACGCCAACCTGGTCCCGCAGCTGCAGACCCGGCTGGAGAACGTGGTCGTGACCGACCTGTCGACCCCGGACTTCGCCGAGGACGCCGTGCTGTTCGACTCCTGGGAGTGGCGCCACCGCCTGCGCCGGCAGGTCTCGGCCGACGAGGTCCACGTCAACCTCGACGGCGTGGTCGGCGCCGACGCGTGCTGCCCGACCGGCGATCGGACGACCAACGCGCACGCCGGTTACCGGATCAGCTTCGACGTTGTGCCGGCGAGCGGCGACACGTGGCGGCTCGACCTGTCTCACCTGATCCGCGGGGCGCACACGGCCAACGACGAGGGCTTTGCGGCACGGACGAACATCTCCACGATCACCGGCCGCTACCGGCTCGACGGCGGGGCGTGGCAGGGGTTCGCCGTCGGCGTCGGCGCCGACGGCCCGGGCGACGGCACGCCGGGGCAGGGTGGACCCAGCGGGTCGGCCTTCAACGAGGCCTTCCTGGGCTCGGCGACGACCAGCGTGCAGGGCACGACCGCGACATCGGTGGAGGTCGAGTTCGGCTTCGACGTGAGCGCCTTCTCCGACGCCAACTTGCTGTTCCCGACCGACGACGGCAGCGAGGCCGCAGTCCGGTTCGGCGCGAACGACTCGCTGACCAACGACTTCACGGCCGGCGACTATCCCGGCAGCGGCAACCGCAACATCACCCAGGATGGCCACTTCGGCTCCATCACGCTCACGACGGTGCCGTAGAACGGTGCCCGGTTCGAGTGTGCGACTTCCGTCGTCAGGATTCCGAACCCACGTCCAGGGGTAGGGCCTGCCCGGGCGACGGTGGAAGGCTTGACTTCGAGCGCGCTCTAGGCCCTACGGTCCGCTCGTCCACCGCGAAGGAGCCGTTTCATGGAGTATCGAACCCTCGGCCGCACCGGTGTCAAGGTCAGCCCCCTCTGCCTCGGGGCCATGATGTTCGGGGCCTGGGGCAACCGCGACCACGACGACGCCGTCCGGATCATCCACCGAGCTCTGGACGCCGGCATCAACTTCATCGACACCGCCGACGTCTACTCGGCCGGTGAGTCCGAGGAGATCGTGGGAAAGGCGCTCGCCGGCGGCCGGCGCGACGACGTCGTCCTGGCCACCAAGGTCCACGGAACGATGGGCAAGGACCCCAACGCCCGGGGGAACTCGCGCCGCTGGATCATGACCGAGATCGACAACAGCCTGCGGCGCCTGGGCACCGACTACATCGACCTCTATCAGATCCATCGGCCCGACCCCAGCTGCGACATCGAGGAGACGCTGTCCGCCCTGACCGACCTCGTGCGCTCGGGCAAGGTCCGCTACGTGGGCTCGTCGACGTACCCGGCCCACGAGATCGTGGAGGCCCAATGGGTGTCCGAGCGCCGCGGCCTCACCCGGTTCGTGTGCGAGCAGCCGCCTTACTCGATTCTCGTCCGCGGCATCGAGGCCGATGTCCTGCCGGTCGCCCGGCGCTACGGCATGGGCGTGATCCCGTGGAGCCCGCTGGCCGGCGGCACGCTTTCGGGGCGGCACCGCCGGGGCGTGACGCCCGAGCCCTCGCACCGCCAGCAGTTGTGGGAGCGGCGGGGCATGAGCCGCTCGGGCCCGGCGGAGGAAGTGAAGCGCACGGCCGCCGAGGACCTCAGCGAGCTCGCCGACAAGTTCGGGCTCACGATGGTCGAGCTGGCGCTGGCGTTCGTGATCAACCATCCGGCGGTGACGTCGGCGATCATCGGGCCCCGCACGATGGAACACCTCGAGTCCCAGCTGACGGCGCCCGACGTTTCCCTCCCCGAGGAGCTGCTGGACGCGATCGACGAGATCGTGCCGCCGGGCATCACGCTCAACCCGACCGATGGCGGCTGGACCCCGCCGAGCCTGGAGCCGCGCAATCGCCGGCGCTGACCCGCCGGTGGCTCGGCCGGTCGGGTCTGCGCCGCGACGCGACACTCCGATCGACGGTCCCGGCTACGACTCCCGGTCGCCCAGCCAGGTCTCGGCGTTCTCCAGCAGGTAGCGGCTGACGGCCAGGCACTGGTCCAGAACGTCGCACAGCTGCTCCTGGCCGAGGAACACGCGCGCCAGCGAGACCTCGATGCGGGACACGATCGCCAGGCTGCGCTCCGGGGCGTCGGTGACCGACGGGAACGAGTCGATGGCGGACACCTCGAGCGGCAGGTCGGTACCGCCGACGCCGGCGAGCTCGGTGGCCAGGATCAACAGGTCGGGCCCCTTGGCCAGCGGGGGGAGCGCCCAGTTGAACACGAGCGGGAAGTGGAATGTGTCCGGCGGATCGTCGTCCTCGGCCAGCCCGGTGATCACGTCCTCGAACGACAGCAGCGCTCGGGGATCGACCTCGAGGGCCAGGTGCAGGTCCAGCGGCCCACCACATGCCTCCTCCGGGTGGAGGTCGATCTCCCAGGTCTGGCGCAGCGAGTAGGTCTCGACGAAGTGCCGCTCGTCGTGCACGTGGAAGCCGTGGTCGATGGCGTGGTCCTTGAGATCGGACACGAACCCGGCGATGTCGATGGCAGCCACGAGCACAGCCTGCCACGTGTCCTGGTAGACCCCACACGTGCCCCTCTCGGACTCCGGCCTGGTCGAGCTGCTGCACGAGACGGCCCTGGCCGTGCGCGCCGCGCTCGAGGGCGTCGACGACTGGGGGCTCGCAGGCCCCGACGGTTCCCATGCCGGGCAGCACCTCAGCGACCTCGCCGCCGACGCCGCGGCGTTGGAGGTCCTGGGACAGGCCGACGTGGCGGTGCTCTCCGAGGAGTCGGGATGGACCGGGGTCGAGGGCAGCGACGTCGTGGTCGTCGTGGACCCGCTCGATGGGAGCACCAATGCCGCCCGCGGCGTCCCGTGGTTTGCGACGAGCCTGTGCGCCGTCGACGGCGAGGGCCTGCGCGCCGCGCTCGTCGTGGATCTGCCCCACGGGCGGACCTACACGGCGCTGCGGGGCTGCGGTGCGTCCGTCGACGGCGTCGAGATACACCCGACGACCTGCGCCGACACCCGGCACGCGTTCGTCGGGATCTCGGGGTTGCCGTCCCGACCGCTCGGCTGGCGCCAGTTCCGCAGCCTCGGTGCCGCCGCGCTCGACCTGTGCGCGGTCGCCGAGGGTGTGCTCGACGCCTACGTCGACTGCAGCGTGTCGGCCCACGGCCCGTGGGACTACCTGGGCGGCGTGCTCGTATGCATCGAGGCGGGCGCCGTGGTCGGTGACGCGCTCGGGCGCGACCTGCTGGCGCTCGACCACCGCGCCCGTCGCACCCCCATGGCCGCTGCCACGGAGCCCCTGTTCGACGCATTGGTGGCCAGCCGCCGCGAGCTGGCCGACCAGTAGCCTTGACGCGTGTTCGTCCGGGTCCAGAGGCTCCTGCTGCGGCTGTGGCGGCGGGTGCCGCGCCCGTTACGGCGCTGGATCGTTCGCCTGATCGCCCCCTCGTTCACCGTCGGCGCCACCTGCCTCATCGAACGCGACGACGGCTCGGTCCTGCTGGTGCGGGTCGTCTACCGCGACCGCTGGGGCCTGCCCGGCGGTCTGGTCAACCGACGCGAGGAGATCGAAGACTGTGCGCGCCGGGAGGTGCGGGAGGAGACCGGTCTCGCCGTCGACCTCGTGGGCGAGCCCGCCGTCGTCGTCGATGCCCGGCCCCAGCGGATCGACGTCGTCTACCGGGCCCGCCCGGCGGGCGGTGCTGATCCCGATGCCGTCGAGCCGCACTCGCCCGAGGTGAGCGAGGTGCGCTGGTTCGCGGCCGACGCACTGCCGGAGCTGCAGCCAGAGGCCGTCGGTGCACTGGTCGCCCTCGCCCGATCGGACGTGCCCCGCGGGTGGGGCCCCCTGCCGGTCACGCCGATCGGCACGCCGAACGTCGCGGACGCCACCGCCTCGACGCAGCGCCGGCCTCCGGTGAGCTTCAGCGGCTGAGCGCGTCGACGAGGCGGCGGTGTTGCGCCGAGCACGGGTGGCGCAGCTTGGTGAGCGCCTTCGCCTCGATCTGGCGAATCCGCTCGCGGGTGAGGTTGAACCGGCGGCCGACCTCGTCGAGGGTGAGCGGCTGGTCGTCGTCGAGCCCGAAGCGCATCGCCAGGATGGCGCGCTCGCGCTCGTCGAGGTGCCCGAGCAGGGCCCGCAGGTCCGCGCGCTCGATGGCGGCGGCGGCGGCGTCGAAGGGCGCCTCGCTGGTGGGGTCGGCGAGCAGGTCGCCGAGCTCGTGGTCGCCCTCGTCGCCGACGGCGGCCGACAACGACACCAGGTCGGGCGCGGCGCGGAGGGCGGCCTCGACCTTGTCGAGGGCGATGCCGGTGTCGAGGGACAGCTCGGCGGCGCTCGGCTCGCGCCCCAGCGACTTCAGGAGGGTGGACGAGCTGCGCGACAGGGTGGCCAGCGTGTCCATGAGGTGGGAGGGCAGGCGGATGGTCCGGCCCTTGTCGGCGATGCCCCGCCCGATCGCCTGGCGGATCCACCACGTGGCATACGTCGAGAACTTGAAGCCCTTGCGGTGGTCGAACTTCTCGACCGCGCGCATGAGGCCCAGGTTGCCCTCCTGGATCAGGTCGAGGAGCGTCATGGTCGGCGTCTGGTACCGCTTGGCGATCGACACGACGAGGCGGAGGTTCGACTGGATGAAGCGCCGCCGGGCGTCGCCGGCTGCGGCGATCCGCGCCTGGAGCCGACTGCGCTCGCGGCGGGAGACCCCGACGCCGGTGGCGAGGCGGGCCTCGGCGGCGCGGCCCTCGGCGATGGCCTGTGCGAGATTGGCCTCGTCCTCGGCGGTGAGGAGCGGGTACGAGCCCAGCTCGGCGAGGTAGCGCCGGGTGAGATCGATCGAGCTCTCACTCGTGGGCCGTGGGCGCCCAACCATGGAAGTCCTCCAGGGGAGTCTCGGCGGATGGAGATCGGCGGGCGATGCGTCGGAAACAACGTGGTGTCCCGAGCGACCGTAGTGTCCGCCTCGCGCGTGGAGAGGGATGGTCGGGCTGCGTGCTCGCCCGCGCCCGCGCTCGGCGACTCCAACCGGCGTCCGGATGCGCCGGAATTCGGCACATTGGAACGCCGCATCGGCCCGCCCGCCGGCCGGCCGCGGTGGGCTGCGACGAGCACGGAGGGGGAGCGGTAGCCTCGCGCCCTCCCGGGCGCGTAGCTCAGCTGGCTAGAGCGCTGCCCTTACAAGGCAGATGTCGGGGGTTCGACTCCCTCCGCGCCCACCAAACCGCAGGTCAGAGCCCCTAGGGCTGTCATCTGACGTGGCGGCGTAGCTCTGCCAGGAGACCCAGGCTCTGGTGGCCCGATGTCGGTTGTAACGTCAAGCTTCAGCACGGACCACGCGGACGGACAACATGGACGCGCTCAAGCTCGACGCCTTCCTCCGGATCGTTGAAGGTCAGCTGGTCGAGAATGGCATCGGTCGCGACGACACGGTTGTGCGGCATGTCGCCACCCACAGCAACAGGATTCGGAGCGGCTCAGCCTTTTTCGCACTGCGGGGAAGCCGGGCCGACGGGCACGCCTTCGCCTCCGCCGCGGCGCGCAACGGGGCCGTGTTGGCTGTGGTCGAGCCGGGGCGCGTCGACCCGGCCACCGTCGACGGGATGCCGCTGGTAGCAGTCGCTGACCCGCTTCGAGCGCTCCAAGATCTGGCGGCTTGGTGGCGAAGGCGCATCGACGCCCGTGTCATCGCCGTCGCTGGCAGCATCGGCAAGACCACCGCGAAGGACTGCCTCGTCCATGTCCTCGGCCAGGATCGGTGCGTCTACGGCACACCCGGCAGCTATAACAGCCAGCTCGGGGTGCCGCTGGCGATCCTGGAATGTCCCAGAACGGCCGAGATCGCTGTCGTCGAGGTAGCCGTCTCGGATCCTGGGGAGATGACACGCCTTGCGCAGATCGTCGATCCAGACGATCTGGTGTTGACCAATGTCGGAACGCGCTGGCGCTACCGGTTCGCGGATCGAGGGCAGCAGATCGGTGAGCTCCTGTCGTTGGCGTCCAAGATCGACGCCAACGGCTGGCTCTTGCTAGGTCAGGACGATCCCGAGCTGTGGGCTGCCGCCGCGAGCCTGCGTTGTCGCCGCATCACACAGGGCGCATCGCCCGAGCTCCCGCGCTTTGGTGACCCGGTACGCGACCCGGCGACCACCATGTTCGAGGTGGCTTTCCCGGGCCGCGAGCAGGCGTCTGTCTCCATCCTCACGCCGTCGGACGCGCTGGTGGCCGATGTGCAGCTCGCCATCTCCGCGGCCTGGCTCGCAGGGGTCGACGCCTCGCTCATCCTCGACGCCGTTCTCGACTACAAGCCGATCTCTACGCGCCTCGAGATATGGCGGTCGCCCAGCGGTGTGACCCTCATGCGCGATGTCGCCACGCCCGACCCGATGGCCGTGAGCTCCGCAGTGCGTACGGCCAAGCGACTTACCCGACCGGGTGGCCGCATGGCGATCGTCTTGGCCGAGCCCGCTGCGTCCTGGGATGTCGACGCCGCGGCAGGGCTGGCAGAGGTGCTCGTCGACGAACACGCCGACGTGGTCTTCGGGCTTTCGCCGAGCCAC
>DATFVX010000188.1:0-2254 GCA_035259985.1 Acidimicrobiales bacterium
CGGGGCGCGACCGCGGTGATCGCCGACGTCGAGGCCGGCGCAGTCGACGCCGCGGTCGGCGACCTGAGCGCGCGAGGCAAGGTCTCGGGCCGCTGCGTGGACATCACCGACGAGGACGGGGTCGCCGACCTCGCCGACGCGGTCTACGACGCGCACGGCCGGGTCGACCTGCTGTTCAACAACGCCGGCGTGACCTCGGGCGGCGGCGGCAAGCCGTGGCAGCAGGAGCCGAACGACTGGCGCTGGTGCTTCGGCGTCAACGTGTTCGGGATGGCCATCTGCACGTCGATCTTCGTGCCCCGGATGATCGCGGGCGGCCGGCCGGGCCAGATCGTGAACACGTCTTCGGGTGACGGCGGCTTCGCCCCGGTGCCGATGGCCTCGGTGTACGCCGCCTCGAAGGCCGCGGTCAGCTGCTTCACCGAGTCGCTGCACCACAACCTGGTGTCCGAGGGCACGGCCCTGCGGGCATCGGTCTTCTACCCGTCGGGCGGCCTGCTCCGCACCGGGCTGTTCACCGCGGCCCGCAACCGCCCCGCCCACCTCGCCCGCCGGGGCGACTCCACCGGCCGCCGCAGCATGACCTTCGACCAGATGAAGGCGATGCTGGCCCAGGCGGGCCGGGACGTGACCGAGGCCGACCTCGACGAGCTCGGCGACTTCGCCGTCACCGAGGCCGCGGCCCGCCGCTTCATCATCGCCCGCGACCTCGACCACACCGTCGACCTGCTCCACCGCCGGGCCGACGCCATCGGCCGCCGCGAGGTGCCACCCCACCACGGCATGCCGCTGTAGCCGCGACATACCACGGTCCGCACGGATGACGTGTATCAGGCGTCCGTGCGTGGGCCTCTGTGTGGTGATGACGCCAGAGAAGGCAGTCATGGCACGAAGGAGCCCATCATGACCCAGACAGCCCTGGCCCCGTGGCCGGTGATCGCCCAGCCGATGCAGGGCCCCCCGATCCAGGCACTCCAGCACCTGTTGCGCCAGCGCGGTTCCAACATCACCGCCGACGGCGTCTTCGGTCCCAAGACCGATGCGGCCGTCAAGGCGTTCCAGCAGGGTCACGGTCTGGTCGCGGACGGCAAGGTCGGGCCCAAGACCTGGCCGAAGCTGATCGTCACGGTGCGTCGCAACGACCGCGGCGAAGCCGTCAAGGGTGCCCAGCTGTTGTGCGTCGACGTCACGGTGGACGGCATCTTCGGGCCCCAGACCGAGGCCGGCGTCAAGACGATGCAGGGCTACTTCGGCATCACGGTCGACGGCATCGTCGGCCCCGTGACCTGGCAGGCACTGGTCTCCAACGGCGACTGAGCCGCTCGGTTCGCTACTCGCCGGTTCGGAGATGGGCGGCCAGCACGTCGGCCTCGGCCCGCAGCCGGGCCGCGGCGTCGATCTGGCCGGCCCGCTCGTAGTCGGCGGCGGCGCGGCGACGCTCGGCGAGCTCGTAGCTGACGATGGCAGCGATGTCGTCCTCGGACAGCTCCCGGCGCGCGGCGTCGCCGGCTCCGAGCCCGGTCACGGCCCCGGCGATCACGCCGCCTGAGCGCGGCGCCGGCGGTGCCTCCACGGCCTGAGCGTTGTCGATGGCGGACACGGCGGAGCGGAGGGCGGCCACGGCCACCTGGTCACGAGCCTTCAGCGCCGCGGGCAACGCCTGGCGGAGACGGGTGTACAGCGGTGACGACACATGCTCTATGTACACGGCAGGGCGCACGCGGTTCCTGTCGAATCGATCGTGAATGGGAGTGATCGGCCATGGCCTTCGAGTTGACTGCGAACGTCGAGGTTCACCGCGACGGGGACGGACGCATCCGGACCCTTCGCCATCTACAGGACCCGTTCTCACCGGAGACGGCGGGGCTGACGGATCCGTCGCCCGAGGCGCTGGCGGACCAGTACGTCCGCGAGGTCGCCCCCCTCTACGGGATCGACGAGGGCCAGTTGGGCGGCCTGGCCGAAGAGGCGCTGACCGAGCCGGGAGCCGAGGGGACTGAGCTCCGGCGTCCGGAGCTCAAGACGGTCCAGAACATCACGGTGGCCTCCTACCCGCAGACGCACCTGGGACTGCCGGTCTGGCAGTCCGCGCTCGAGGTCCGGATGTTCGGTGAGCCGCTGCGGGTGGTGAGCTCCGCCAGCACGCTCGACCTCGACGTGCAGGTCGAGACACCGCCGCCCGATGCTCAGGCGCGCTTCACCGGCGACGACCGGCGGGAGCTGGCGAGAGCGTACGGGCTGGACGACGACGCGG
>DATFVX010000189.1:0-2877 GCA_035259985.1 Acidimicrobiales bacterium
CGCCGTCGGCGACGTGGTGCACCTCCGGGACGCGTAGTCGGCGCGAGGGTCCACCAGCCGGTCACGAACGACGGAGCACGCACCAGCTGCCCTGGCCGGCCCGGCTGGCCACGCCGCGCCACTCGCCGGGCAGGACCTCCGCCACCTCCTCGGTGCGCAGGTGGATCGGTGTCTGGTCCCCGCTGCTGTTCACCCATGTCACCGAGCCGTCGGGTGCCAGGACGCGGTCGACCTCGACGGGGAACAGCAACGCGTTGATCAGCACGACCGCGTCGGCACAACCGGTCCGGACAGGGAGCTCGGCGGCATCGGCCTGGATGCGCGTCGCCGGGCCCGCCGGCGCCAGCCGCAGCATGCCGAGCGACAGGTCGACCGCAGCCACGGTGCCGAACCGCTCTGCGAGGAGCACGGAGTAGTTGCCGATCCCGCTCCCGACCTCGACCGCGACGGCGCCGCCGGCCACGCCGCCCCGCTCGAGGGCATCGATCACCACCGCCGTCCGTTGCGGCGACGTGCGCGTGTGCCATTCGCACGAGAGCTCGTCGAAGGCGCTCTCGACCCGGCCGCGCGCCTCGGCGTCCCAACCTCCGGGGGCGAGCCCGGCCGCGCGCCGGGTCATGATCCGCATCGGATGTTCGTCGGAACCGAGGCCCGACGCGCGATGGCCCGGGATCTCGAGGGGCGGTAGCTCCTCGATCAGGGTCACGGGTCCAGGTTCCGGGCCTGGAGGTCGGCGATCGCGTCGATCGCCCGCTTGGCCACCGGGCCCTCGGCGCCGGGCAGCTCGCGGCCGTCGAGCGCGCGCAGCGGCTGGACGTCACGGGTCGACGACGTCAGCAGCACCTCGTCGGCCTCCGGCAGTGCCGACATCGGCAGGTCGTCCTCGTCGGCGTCGGGCAGCTCCTCGAGCAGCAGCGCCCGGGTGACGCCGGCCAGGCACCCCGCCAGGAGGGGCGGCGTGGACAGCACGCCGTGCCGCACCACGAACACGTTGGTGCCGGTGCCCTCGCACAGGTTGCCGGCGAGGTTGGCCATGATGGCCTCGGTGGCGCCTACTCTCTGCGCCTCCGCGAGGGCCACGACGTTCTCCGCGTACGACGTGGTCTTGAGCCCGGTCACCGCCGATCGCTCGTTGCGGGGCCACGGCACCGTGATGGCCACGGTGTCCGGCTCCCAGGGCTCGAGCGGGGCCACGGCCATGATCAGCGTCGGCCCCGACGTCCCGCGGCCGGACCCCGGCGGCGCCACTCCACCCGTCACCGTCACCCGCAGGCGACCGACCTCGCCGGCGGGCGCCGCCGCCAGCAGGTCGTCGATCGCGTCCCGGAGGCGGGCCTCGCCCAGCGGCACGTCGAGCCCGAGGCCCAGTGCCGAGCGGTGGAGCCGCTCGATGTGCCGCCGCAGCGCGAACGGGCGGCCGGCGATCAGCTTGATGGTCTCGAACACGCCGTCGCCGACGGTCAGGCCGTGGTCGAACACCGAGACCTTGGCCGCGGCCGCATCCAGGATCGCCCCATCGAGCCAGACCATTCCGTTCATGGCGGACAATCCTGGCGCGCGACCACCCGCCCGCACCGCATCGACGGCTCAGGCGGCCAGGCGGCGGCGCGCTGACCGGTCGGGAGGTCGGGTCCGGCGGCGGGGTGGCGCCAGGTCGATGACCACGGTGGGGCCATGCTGGCCTCGGCGGGAACTCCGATCGGACAGGGCCGGCAGCGCCCGCATCACCCTGGTGGCGAACCCGGGACGGCGGGCCCGGGCGCGCTCCAGCTCGGTCCGGGCCTCGTCGTCCGCCAGCGGCACCGCACAGCCGAGGACATTGCGCTCCCGCCCGATCGTCACCCGCACGAGCGGGTGGGCGAGGACGTTGCGGTACCAATCGGTGCCCGGGCCGGAGCTCGCCGCGACCAGCAGGTGCCGGGACGCAGGATCCCATCGCACGACGCGGAGCGCGGTCCGGACGGGCCGCCCCGTGGTCCGGCCCCGATGCTCCAGGAGCACGACCCGGTGGCCCAACGGCCAGCCGAGGCCGAAGCGGTAGGCGAGCCACGGCGCCATCGCCAGATCACCGTACGGTCGGCGTCAGCCGAGGTGGTGGATGGTGGCGGCTGCGAGGGGAGCGCTGGCCACCTGGAGCAGCCGCCGGGCCTTGAGCTCGGTCTCCATCCACTCGCCCTCGGGCACGGAGTCCCAGGTGATGCCGCCACCGGTGCCGAGGTGCAGCATGCCGTCCTCGATCCAGAAGGTGCGGATCGCCACGTTGAGCTCGCCCCGGCGGGTGTCGGCGTCGACCCAGCCCACGGCGCCGCAGTACACGCCCCGCGGGGCGGTCTCGAGCCGGGCGATGTGCTCGAGCGCCGCCAGCTTGGGGGCGCCGGTCACGGACCCCGGCGGGAAGGTGGCGGCGATCAGCTCGGGCCAGCCCGTGCCGGGGCGCAGGCGGCCGGACACGGTGGACACCAGGTGCACGAGGCCGGGGTGGTGCTCGACGGCGCAGAGCGCCGGGACCTCGACCGAGCCCCACTCGCACACCCGCCCCAGGTCGTTGCGGACCAGGTCGACGATCATCACGTTCTCGGCCCGGTCCTTGGGCAGGAAGGCGCCGGGCGTCGCGGCCGTGCCCTTGATCGGCGAGGACCAGACCCGGTTGCCGTCGCGGCGTAGGAAGCGCTCGGGCGACGCCGACGCCACCTGGCATCCGACGCTGCTACCGGTGGGCGGGATCCGGACCACGGCCGCATAGGGGGCGGGGTTCCCCCGCCCGAGGGCGGCGCCGAGGGCGGCCACATCGGCGCCCGAAGGCAGCGGCGCCGTGAGCCGGCGGGTCAGGTTGACCTGGTAGACGTCGCCGGCGGCGATCCCCGCCCTGATGGCGTC
>DATFVX010000190.1:0-5427 GCA_035259985.1 Acidimicrobiales bacterium
TGGGGATCCCCGACGCCGGCGGCCCGGGTGGAGGGGCTACTCGAAGCAGAGGTCCCGCAGGTCGTCGACGTTGTCCGGGTTCACCTCGGTCGGCGGGACGACGATCTGGGACGGAACCTCGGGCTCGATCAGATCCGAGAACCCGCGGCCCTGCGCGATCAGCCGGGCCATGTTGACCGCCGACCCGGCCATCGTCGGGCTGTAGAGGTACGTGGCCGCGTAGAGGCTGCCGGCCTCGATGCGGTCGAATGCGGCACACGAGCCGCCGGCCTCGTAGCCCTCCGCCGCGGCCCACTCACAGAGCTGCGTCAGCGTGCGCTTGGGCAGGCAGGCGGTGATGAACCCGAGCTTCATGACACGTCCTCCCAGCGGCCGGTGCGGGTCGAGCGCAGCACGGCGGCGGTGATGTCGGCCGCCCGGGCACCGTCGGCGAACGTGGGCAGGCCGTCGACGGCGGCCGCGCCCCCGCCGGACCGGATGGCCCGGTAGGTGTCGGCGACGAACGCGTCGAAGCAGTCCTGATAGCCCTGGGGATGGCCCGGCGGCAGCAGGGAGTAGCGCGCCGCCTCGGCGGCCAGGTGCGCGGCGTCTCGCGCCACGACCTCGGACGCCTCCCGGCCCCCGACCCACAGGGTTTCGGGCCGCTCCTGGTCGAAGCTCAGCGTGGCGTCGGCCCCCGCGATCTCGAACTGCAGCCGGTTCTTGCGCCCCGGCGACACCTGGCTCACGACCACGGACCCCGCCACCCCGTCGCGGGTCCTGAACAGCACGACCACGATGTCCTCGGTCGTCACGGCCCGCCGCACGCCGTCCGCGCCGGCCCGCCCATGGGTCTCGAACGCGTGGCTGCCGCCTGCGCTCACGCGCTCGGGGATCGCGGTCACCGCGTCGGCGCAGACGGCGGCCAGCCGGTCGCCGGTGACGAACTCGACGAGGTCGCACCAGTGCGAGCCGATGTCCGCGAACGCCCGCGACGGCCCACCCCGCTCGGGATCGACCCGCCAGTTGTCGTCGTCCTCGGTGGCGAGCCAGTCCTGGAGGTAGCAGCCGTGGACGAGGCGGAGCGGGCCGACGGCACCCGCGGTGACCCGGGCCCGGGCCTCGCGCACCAGCGGGTAGAAGCGGTAGACGAACGGGACCGTCGCCACCACCCCGGCGGCGTCGGCGGCCCGGACCAGGTCGGCCGCGTCGTCGGCGTCGACCGCCAGCGGCTTCTCGCAGATCACGTGCTTGCCGGCGTCCAGGGCCGCCTGCGCGAGGGGGACGTGCAGGTCGTTCGGCGTGCAGATGTGGACGACATCGACGTCGGGCGCCGTGACGAGCGACCCGGCGTCGTCGAAGCCCCGCTCGGCGCCGAGCGCCTGGGCTGCCTCCCGGGCGCTCGGCGCCGACGAGGCGGCGACGCCGACCAGGTGGGCACCGGCGCGGCGGGCGGCGTGGGCGTGGACGGCCCCGATGAATCCGGTCCCCGCCACCGCGACCCGCAGGGCCGGATGGCGCCCGGCGACCGCGCCACCCGCAGGGCCGCCGGACGTGCTCGGACCGCTGGGCAACTCCTCGGTGGCCCCCTCCATGGTTGTGATGTTTGCCACACACTTATGTCGACTGTCAATCAAAAGCTTCCAGCTAGAAAACCGAACATTGCGGTCTTGCGATGCTTTGACACCCCGAAGTCCCGCTGGTTCACTGACCGCCGTGTCCGCGGTCCCGACGCGTCCCGCTCAGCCGGCGGTTCCGACCGCGGGGGCGGGGGCGATCCTCCAGCTCGTCCGCAGCGGGCGGGCCGCCACGCGGGCGGACCTGGCGGCGCTGACCGGGCTCGCCCGGTCGACCGTGGCCCAGCGCGTGGATGCCCTCCTGGCCATGCAGCTCCTGGTGGCCACGGGCGACAGCCAGTCCACCGGCGGGCGGCCGCCCACCATGCTCGCCTTCAACCACGAGGCCGGTGTCGTGCTCGCCGGCGACCTCGGAGCCACGCACTCGCGCGTCGCCGTGACCGACCTCGGTGGCACGGTCCTGGCCCAGACGCGGCGGGACATCGCGATCGCCGAGGGCCCCGAGGCGGTGCTGTCGTGGCTCGAGTCGGCGTTCGACGGCCTTCTCGACGACGTCGGCCGCAGCCCCGACGCGGTGCGGGGCGTCGGGGTGGGCCTGCCCGGCCCGGTCGAGTTCGCCACCGGCCAGCCCGTGAACCCACCGATCATGCCCGGCTGGGACCGCTACCCCGTGGCCAGTCGGCTGGCCGAGCGCTATGGCGTGCCCGCCCTGGTGGACAACGACGTGAACATCATGGCGGTCGGCGAGCACTGGTCGAACTGGCGGGACGAGGCCTTCCTGCTGTTCGTCAAGATCGGCACCGGCATCGGGTCGGGGATCGTGGCCGGCGGGCACGTGCACCGCGGCGCCGACGGGGCCGCCGGCGACATCGGGCACATCCACGTGCCCGATCACGACGACATCGTCTGCCGCTGTGGCAACCGCGGCTGCCTGGAGGCATTCGCCGGGGGTGGTGCGATGGCGCTGCGGCTGCGCGGGCAGGGGCTCCCCACGCAGACCAGCCGCGACGTGGTCGACCAGGTGCGGGCGGGCCGCCCCGAGGCGGTGCAGCTGATCCGCGAGGCCGGGCGCACCGTCGGCGGGGTGCTGGCAACGTGCGTGAACATGCTCAACCCCGCCGTGATCGTGATCGGCGGCGACGTCGCCCGCGCCGACGAGCCACTCATGGCGGGGATCCGCGAGGTCGTGTACCGGCGCTCCCTGCCCCTGGCGACCGGGCGGCTGCGCATCGTGCGCAGCCAGCTCGACGACGGCGCCGGCGTCATCGGCGCCGCGGTCATGGTGCTCGAGGAGGTCCTCGCCCCGGCAGCGGTGGACGCGGCCCTCAGCGCCGGCTGAGGCCGGCGCGGGTGCGAGCCCGGGATCGTGACGTGGTCACGATCAGCGCCGATCCGATCCCCGCCGCCAGCACCGATGCGACCAGGATCGCGACCTTGGCCTCGTCGTCCAGGACCGTGCCGCCGAAGGCCAGGTCGGTCACGAAGATCGAGACGGTGAGGCCGATCCCCGCCAGGGCGCTGACCCCGAGGATCCCCGACCAGGTGGCGTCGTCGGGGAGCCGGGCCAGCCCTAGGCGGGTGGCCAGCCAGGTGAATCCGGCGACGCCCACGAACTTGCCGACCACCAGCCCGAGCACGATGCCGCCGGCCACCGGCGACGTCACCGCATCGCCGACCGTGTCCCGGCCGAGCGCGACGCCGGCATTGGCGAGCACGAACAGCGGAACGACGAGGAAGCCGGTCCACGGGTGGAGCCGGTGCTCGAGCCACTCCACCACCGAGACGGACTCCCGCGCCGCGCTGACCGTTTCCCGCGCCGCCTCGTACGAGGACACGTCCGCCAGCTCGGCGGCGTCGACCAGCTCGGCCTGGCGGGCCGGCTGCGTCGGGGTCATCAGGCCGAGCACGACCCCGGCGAGCGTTCCGTGGATCCCGGAGTTGTGGAGGGTGAGCCACACGGCCACGCCTACTACGGCGTACGCCCCGATCGACCTGACCCCCCCGCGGCGCATGGCCGCCACGACCAGCAGGAGTCCGGCCGTCGCCAGCAGGGCGCCGGCGTGGATCTCGTCGGTGTAGAAGACGGCGATCACCACGATGGCGCCGATGTCGTCGACGATCGCCAGGGCCAGCACGAACAGCTTGAGCGACGGGGATACCCGGCTGCCCATCAGGCTGAGGACGCCGACCGCCATGGCGATGTCCGTCGCCATGGGGATGCCCCAGCCGTCGAGCCCCGCACCGCCGGCGTTGAACGCCGCGTAGATCAGCGCGGGGGCCAGCATGCCCCCGAGGGCCGCGCACACGGGCAGGAGTGCCCGGCGCGGGTCACGCAGCTCGCCCTCGACCAACTCGCGCTTGATCTCGAGCCCGACCACGAAGAAGAAGAGGACCATCAGGCCCTCGTTGAGCCACTCGCGCAGCTCGAGGTCGAGACGCCAGTCGCCGAGGGTCACGGCCAGGCGGGTGGTCCACACGTCGTCGTAGGACGCCTGCCACGGGGAGTTGGCCCACGCCAGCGCCGCGATCGCCGCCACCACCAATGCGAGGCCGCCGGCGGCCTCGGTGTGGATGAAGTCGACGAGCGGCCGGATCAGCCGGTGCCTGTCGTTGACGTCAGAGCCAATGCGGTCTGGGGACATGTCGGCTCCCGTGGGGATGGACCACAGAACTGCCGACCAGACTTCCCGGCACGCCGAACTGAAGAGGTTAGCCGCGCCGCCCGAGGCCGGACGCGTGTCCGCCCCCCACCGACGCTCGGCGGGGGGCGGACTCCGAAGGGTCAGGCGGTCGGCGTTGTCAGCCGGTCGGCAGCTCGGCCAGTGTGACCTCGGCGGTCTTCTCGTCGCCGTCACGGGTGTACGTGATCGTCACCTTGTCGCCCGGCTGGTGGGAACGGATGGCCGACGTGAGGTCGGAGCCGCCCGTGATCTTGGTGTCGTCCACCTTGGTGATGACGTCGCCCTGCTGCAGGCCGGCATCGGCCGCCGGCGCGCCGTCTTCGACCTGGCCGACCACGGCCCCGCTGCCCGACTCGGCGTCGGCGATCCTCACGCCCAGGAATGCGTGGGTGGCCTCGCCGTTGTCGACCAGCTGCTCGGCGATCGAGCGGGCGGAGTCGATCGGGATGGCGAACCCCACACCGATGTTGCCGCCCTGCGAACCGGCCGCGCCGCCCCTCGCCAGCGAGGCGATGGCGGTGTTTATGCCGACCACCTCGCCGTCGGTGTTGATCAGCGCCCCACCGGAGTTGCCGGGGTTGATCGCCGCATCGGTCTGGATGGCGTCGATCACGGCCGAGGGCGTCTGCTGCTGCTCGCCGCCACCTCCGAACGGCGACTCGGGCTGGTCGTTGGACAGGGTGATGGACCGATCCAGGGCGCTCACGATGCCGGCGCTGACCGAGCCGTCCAGGCCGAGGGGGCTGCCGATGGCCAGCACGGTGTCGCCCACGTGGAGGTCGCTGCTCCTGCCGAGCGTGGCGGCCGTGAGCCCGCTCACGTCCTGGGCCTTGATCACGGCCAGGTCGGTCGCCGGGTCCCGCCCGAGGATCCGGGCGTCGGCCTTGGAGCCATCGGAGAACGTGACGGACAGCTGGCCCCCGTCGGCCACCTCGGCGACGACGTGGTTGTTGGTCAGGATCTGCCCGTCGGAGCTGATGATCACTCCGGAGCCCTGGCCGGCCCCGCGGCTCGACTCGAAGGTGATCGAGACCACGCTCGGGAGCACCGCGGCGGCGGCCTGCGACAGGGGCTCGTCGGGCGCGTTGTCCTGGCTGCCGCTGGCCGGCGCAGCCGAGAGGCTGGTCGTGGGCGTGCTGCTGTCGTTGTCGTCGAGGCTCAGCGCCAGGAGGGCGCCGCCTGCCGCCGAC
>DATFVX010000191.1:0-9388 GCA_035259985.1 Acidimicrobiales bacterium
GCCGTCGGGGTGGCGATGCTCGGCCGGCCAGTCCCGCCATCCGACCCCGTGGTGCTCCGCCAGGGCGCAGTAGCGCGCGTAGGCCTCCAGCTCGTCGCCCATCTGCTCCCGCCACCGCTCGAAGCGCAGGTCCGGTCCGAACGCGGTCCACAGGTGCTCGAGTGCCCGCCGCTCGAGCGCCCACACCGCGTCCCGATCGACCACGGGCGCGGCGTTCAGTTCGCGGGCCTTGGCGCCGAGCGCCTCGACCGTGGCGTCGCCGGCCCCGGGCAGCTCGTCGATGCGCAGCAGCAGCGGGCTCAGCCAGCGGCGGCTGGAGGGGAAGTACGGGCTCGCCTCGACCCGGCCGACCAGCTGGGGTGCGTGCATGGGGCTGACGCCGAGCATTCCGCCGCCGCGCTCGGCGGCCCAGGCACCGATCGATCGCAGGTCGGCGAGATCGCCGATGCCCCAGCTTCCGGTGGACCGGCAGCCGGGAAGCTGGACCGCCAGCAGCCACGTTCGCAGGTCGGCGGGCAGGTGGCAGCGCCCGGGCGTGACGATCAGCCGGGTCGGTGGGCTGCCGTCGAGGGGCCGGAGCTCGTGATAGCCGATCGGCAGGTCGGGTGGCAGCTGGCCCTCGGCGCGGAGCTCGCTGCCGTCGTCCAGCGCCAGTTCGCAGGGGCCGAGCAATGGCTGCTCGCGCCCGGTGTGCACCACCCACACGGCGGGACCCTGCGGCGGCGCATCCGCAGCATCGCCGCCACCCATGGCCGCACGCAGCGCGGCGACGGTTTCCGGAGGGGTGGTGTGCCAGCGGCCCGACGCGTCCCAGTAGCCGTCGTCGATGCCCCAAGGGTCGGTCGCCATGTCGGGTCACCAACGGTACCGGGCTCTCAACCCCGGGGTTCAGGAGGCGACGGCGCTCGGTTCCGGCACCGGCGCGCGGGGCTTGTGGTTGACGGCGGCGATCCCGGCAACGGTCAGCGCACCGCCGACCAGCAACCGGGCCTCGAACGGCTCGTCCAGAACCAGGATGCCGACGACCACCGCCACCACCGGGATGACGTAGGTGACGAGCGAGGCCTTGGTGGCGCCGATGTCGGCGATGATCCGGTAGTTGAGGACGTACGCGACCCCGGTCCCCAGCACGCCGAGCAACAGGATCGAAGCCACCCGGGTGGGCGTGAGCGAAACGCCATCGGCGACCGAGGTGGCCGCCGCCACGGGGAACAGCAGCACCGCACCCGTGGTGAGCTGGCCGGTGGCCGCCACGATCGGCGGGTAGGTCACCAGGTGGCGCCGCATGTAGACGAATGCGATGCCGTAGCCGGCCCCGGCGAGGATCGCGGCGAGGGCGCCGGCCGTCGACGATCCCTCCAGGTCGGAGGCGCCGACGCCGGCGGCCACCGCCACGCCGACGATCCCGAGGCCCAGCCCGGCGATCTGGATCGGCCGCAGCCGCTCACTCAGGGCGATGGCGGCGAACACGGCGGTGAACAGGGGCGTCGACGCGTTCAGGACCGCGGTCAGCGCCGACGTGATGTGCTGCTCGCCCCACGCCAGCAGCGTGAACGGCACGATGTTCCCGGCGAGCGTGACCACCGCGTAGTGCCGCAGCGAGAGCCGGTCGGTCGGCACGCTGCGTCGCTGGCCGTGGACCACCGCGTACAGCACGCCGGCACCCAGGGCGATGCGTGCCCACGCCACGGTCGTTGGGGTCAGGCCCTCGCCGGCGACCTTGATGAACAGGAACGACCAGCCCCAGATGAAGGCCAGCACGAAGAGGCGGCGCACCCACCGAGTCAATCAGCCCGGGCCGCCGATTCCGCTGGGATTACCCCACGTACCGTGCGCGCCGCGACGGGCGCGGGGGTTTGGAGCGCCACCACATAGACTCGCCCTCATGCCCAAGTCGTTGGTCGAAAGGCGGCTCAGCCAGGTCGCCGGGCGCCTCCAGCAGCTGCGCGCCGAGCTCGAGGTCTCGGGCGAGCAGCTCGCACACCTGGCCGACGCCGCCGACGACGCCCGGCTGCGCGCGCTGGTGTCGGAAACCCCCGTCGCGGACGTCGATCACCGGCAGGCGGAGCGGCATGCCGAGGCCATGCGCCGGCACCGCGCCGCGGTGCTCGACGAGATCGCCAAGTTGGAGCGCGACCAGGACGAGCTGCTCGATCGGCTGCTCGCGCAATCGCCGCCGCGCTAGAACACACCGGATCGAGAGAGGGAACGAGCTTGGCTACTCGCGTCGTCATCGCTGAGGACGAGGCCATCATCCGCCTCGACCTGAAGGAGACCCTCGAGGAGGAGGGCTACGAGGTCGTGGGTGAGACGGGCCGCGGCGACGAGGCGGTCAAGCTGGTCCGGGAGCTGGAGCCCGACCTCGCCATCCTCGACATCAAGATGCCGGGGCTCGATGGCCTCGCCGCCGCGCGGGAGATCGCCGGCGAGCGTCGGGCGGCAGTGCTGATCCTCACGGCGTTCAGCCAGCGGGACCTGATAGAGCAGGCCCGGGACGCCGGTGCCCTGGCGTACCTGGTCAAGCCGTTCGAACGCAGCGAGCTGGTGCCGGCCGTCGAGGTCGCGCTCGGCCGGTTCCGGGAGATCCGGGCGCTGGCCGACCAGACCGCCAGCCTCGAGGAACAGCTCGAGACCCGCAAGGTGGTCGACCGCGCCAAGGGCAAGCTGATGGACGAGTCGGGCATGGGGGAGAGCGAGGCGTTCAGCTTCATCCAGCGCCGGGCCATGTCGGAGCGGGTGACCATGCGGGCCGTCGCCCAGCGCATCATCGACGGCGACATCAAGCCGGGGGAGTGACCGGGGGTCGCACGTCCCCAGGGAGTGTGACGCCAGGGGTGTACTACTAGGTACGTGGCCGACGACCCCCTCATCCTGATCGACGGGAACTCCCTCACCTACCGCGCCTTCTTCGCCCTGCCGACCGACCTCGCCACCGCGTCCGGGCAGGTCACGAACGCGGTGTTCGGGTTCACGTCGATGCTGATCAACCTCATGCGCGACCACGGCCACCGGCGCATGGCGGTCGCGTTCGACCGGCCCGAGCCCACCTTCCGCCACGAGCGGCTCGACACCTACAAGGCCAACCGCCAGGCGGCGCCCGACATCCTGCGCCAGCAGATCGGGCTCGTGCGCCAGGTGGTCGAGACCCTGGGGATCCGGGTGCTCGAGCTGCCCGGCTACGAGGCCGACGACATCATCGCCACGCTCGCCACCCAGGGCCGCGACGCCGGGCTCAACGTGATCGTCGTCACCGGCGACCGCGACGTCTACCAGCTCGTCGAGGACCCGCACGTCAAGGTGCTCTACAACCGGCGCGGCGTCTCGGACTACGTCCTCTACGACGAGGCCGGCATCGAGGAGCGGACCGGAGTGCGGCCTGCGGACTACCTGCAGTACGCGGCGCTGCGCGGCGACACCTCCGACAACCTGCCCGGCGTGCCGGGCGTCGGGGAGAAGACGGCCGCCAAGCTGGTCACCACCTACGGCGGCATCGACAGCATCTTCGAGCACCTCGACGAGCAGACGCCGCGGCTCCGGACCAGCCTGGCTGAGCACGAGGACCAGGTCCGTGAGAACGCCGAGGTCATGAAGCTGATCTGCGACGCGCCGGTTGGCGCGACCGTCGACGAGCTCGACCGCCGCCCGCCGGACGTCGACGAGGTACGGCGGCTGTTCGACTTCCTGGAGTTCCACAGCCTGGGCGAGCGGCTGACCGAGGCGCTGGGCGAGGACCTCGGCGTCGGGCGGCCACCGGCCGAGGTGCTCGAGGCCGACGTGGCGGTGGTCGGATCGCCGGCCGAGGCCACCGCCCTGCTGGCCCGGCTGCGGGAGAGCGCCGTGGGCGCGCCGCTGGCGGTCGCCGCCGCGTGGGATGGCGGCGAGGGGCGCACGCCGCTGGAGGGGCTCGCGGTCGTCACCGACGCGCCGTCGGCGGCGGTCGCCTGGATCCCGATCGGGATCCTCGTCGACGACGCTGTGCGCGCCGGGCTGGCGCGGCTGGTGGCCCTGCCCGGCGAGGGCGGGCGGCCGGTCGCCGCGCACCAGGCCAAGGCGATCATGCGGTCGCTGCTCGACATCGGCGTCGACGTGCGCTGCCTGGCCATCGACACCGCGATCGCCGCGTACCTGCTCGACCCCGCCGAGTCCCGCTACCTGCTCGACGAGGTGCTGCGCCGCTACGCCTCGGCCGAACTGCCCGATGACGGCGCCGCGCCCGAGGGCCAGCTCGACCTCGACGGCTCGACGGTGTCGCCGGCCCAGCGCACCGGCCGCTACGCGCTCGCCGTCGACCGCCTCGTCGAGCCGCTGACGCAGGCCCTCGACCACCAGGCGCTCCGGGCCCTGAACGACGAGATCGAGGTGCCGCTCGTGCGGGTGCTGGCGCACATGGAGCACGCCGGCGTGGGCGTCGACGCCGACGAGCTGCGGGCGCTCCGGGACCGGCTGAACGCCGAGGTCGACGACCTGCGCCAGCAGGTGTACGACGACGCCGGCACCGAGTTCAACGTCAACTCGACCCCCCAGCTGCGGGAGATCCTGTTCGACAAGCTGGGGCTGACGCCGCAGAAGCGCACCAAGACGGGCTATTCCACGGACGCGTCGTCGCTCGAGAAGCTGGCGGGGCAGCACCCGATCATCGAGCACCTGCTGGCGTACCGCGAGGTCGAGAAGCTGCGCTCGACCTACGGCGACGGGCTGCTCGCCGAGGTGGCCGCCGACGGGCGCATCCACGCCACGTTCAACCAGACGGTCGCCCGCACCGGGCGGCTGTCGTCGGACCAGCCCAACCTCCACAACATCCCGGTGCGCAGCGAGATCGGGCGCGAGTTCCGCAAGGCGTTCGTCCCGGCGCCGGGCTGCGAGCTGCTGGTCGCCGACTACAACCAGATCGAGCTGCGCTGCATCGCCCACCTGGCCCAGGATCCCGGGCTCATCGAGAGCTTCCGGTCGGGGCGCGACATCCACACCGAGACGGCCTCGCGCGTGTTCGGCGTCGAGCCGGGCGCCGTGACCATCGAGCAGCGGTCCAAGGCGAAGATGGTGTCGTACGGGCTGGCGTACGGCATGGAGGCCTACGGGCTGGGCCAGCGGCTCAACATCCCCACCGAGGAGGCGGCCCTGATCCTCGGCGCCTACTTCGAGGCGTTCCCGTCGGTGAAGGAGTACATGGAGCGCACCGTGGCCGAGGCCCGGGAGCGCGGCTACACGGAGACCCTGTTCGGGCGGCGCCGCCAGATCCCGGAGCTGTCGTCGCCCAACTACCGCATCCGGCAGGCGGGCGAGCGCCAGGCCATGAACGCTGGGATCCAGGGCCTGGCCGCCGACATCTTCAAGGTGGCGCTGGTGCGGCTCACGGCCGCGCTGGAGGAGCTGCAGATGGACAGCCAGCTCATCCTCCAGGTGCACGACGAGGTGCTGCTCGACGTGCCCCCGGCCGAGCACGACCGGGCGGCCAAGGTGGTCGTCGACACCATGACCGGCGCCGTCGAGCTCAGCGTGCCGCTCGAGGTCAACCTGGCGTTCGGGCCCAGCTGGGCGGACGCGAAGGGGTGAGCGGCGGGCGGGTCGACCCGGCCCACTCTTTGAAGAAAATGCGGGCCACAGCACCGGAAGATCTTCAAAGACGTGAGGGGCACTGGTTCGAGCCGGTGGCGGACCACCTGGGCGCCGCCTACCTGCGCTACTCGTTCACCCGGGGCACGGCCCAGGAGGTCGAGTTCCTGGTCGGCGCGCTAGGCCTCCAGCCGGGCCAGCGGGTCCTCGATGTCGGCTGCGGGCCGGGCCGGCACGCGCACGCGCTCGCACAGCGGGGGCTGGAGGTGGTCGGCGTCGACATCAGCCAGCGGTTCGTCGACATCGCCGGCGCGGGCGCGCCGCCCGGCGCCAGCTTCGTGCGCGCCGACGCGCGCGACCTGCGGTTCGACGCGGAGTTCGATGCGGCCATCTCGCTGTGCCAGGGCGCCTTCGGTCTGGCCGGCGGGCCGGCCGCGCCCCCCGACGCCGACGCCGCGGTGCTGGGCGGCATCGCGCGGGCGCTGCGGACGAGCGGGGTCGCCGCCGTGTCGGGGTTCTCGGCGTACTTCCAGGTGCGTTGGCTCGAGGACACCGACAGCTTCGACGCAAACGCCCGCGTCAACCACGAGCACACCGAGGTCCGCGACGAGCGCGGCGTGGCTGCGCCCGCCGAGCTGTGGACCACGTGCTTCACGCCCCGCGAGCTCCGGTTGCTGGCGGCTCGCGCCGGGCTCGCGGTGCGCGCGATCTGGTCGGTGACGCCGGGCGCGTACGCCGCGGACCCGCCGACAATCGATTCGCCGGAGTTCCTCATGGTCGCTTCGCGTTCGTAGCGGTTCACCGGGACCGGCTGCTACCCTCGCCAAACGCGCCATGCTGCGCGCCTTCGTGGCTGTCCCGCTTCTGGTGGGACCCGCAGTCCGCCGATCCCGACCCCCGAAGAAAGCCGACCTGTTCGTGTCCGACGCCCAAACGACCGATTCCACCGCCGCTCCCGCCGCCACCGATGGCGACGTGAGCGCCGAGTCCGGGTACACCCCGCGCCAGATCGTCGACGACGACCTCAGCGGCAGCTTTGCCGACGCCGTCGACGCCACCCTCGTGTCGGTCGAGGACGGCGCCATGGTCACCGGCACGGTGGTGCGCGTCGACCGCGACGAGGTCCTGCTCGACATCGGCTACAAGTCCGAGGGCGTCATCCCCAGCCGCGAGCTGTCGATCCGCAACGACGTCGACCCCAACGAGGTCGTGAACGTGGGCGACCAGGTCGAGGCCCTGGTGCTGACCAAGGAGGACAAGGACGGGCGCTTGGTCCTGTCCAAGAAGCGGGCCCAGTACGAGCGGGCCTGGGGCGACATCGAGCGCGTCAAGGAGGAGGACGGGGTCGTGTCCGGCCCGGTCATCGAGGTCGTCAAGGGCGGCCTGATCCTCGACATCGGGCTGCGCGGCTTCTTGCCGGCCTCGCTCGTCGAGCTGCGCCGGGTCCGCGACCTGCAGCCGTACGTCGGCAAGTCGCTCGAGGCCAAGATCATCGAGCTCGACAAGAACCGCAACAACGTCGTCCTGTCGCGCCGGGCGTGGCTGGAGGAGACCCAGCGCGAGCAGCGCGAGGACTTCCTCGCCAACCTCAAGCCCGGCGAGGTGCGCAAGGGCGTCGTGTCCAGCGTCGTGAACTTCGGCGCCTTCGTCGACCTCGGCGGCATGGACGGCCTCATCCACGTGTCCGAGCTGTCGTGGAAGCACGTCGACCACCCCGGCTCCGTGGTGTCCGTGGGCGACGAGGTCGAGGTCCAGGTGCTCGACGTCGACCTGTCCCGCGAGCGCATCAGCCTGTCGCTCAAGGCGACGCAGCAGGACCCCTGGCAGGAGTTCGCCACCAGCCACCGCGTCGGCGAGCTGGTCTACGGCCGGGTCACCAAGTTGGTCCCGTTCGGGGCCTTCGTGCAGGTGGGCGACGGCATCGAGGGCCTGGTGCACATCTCCGAGATGTCGGCCCACCACGTCGACCTGCCCGAGCAGGTGGTCACTCCGGGCGAGGAGCTGTGGGTCAAGATCATCGACCTCGACCTGCAGCGCCGGCGGATCAGCCTGTCGATCAAGCAGGCCGCCGAGGGCGGCGTGGTGGCGGCCGAGTACCAGGAGCACTTCGGCGAGCACGCCTACGACGACCAGGGCAACTACATCGGCCCATCGGTCGAGCACTCGCCCGAGACCGACGAGGCCTGGGCCGAGTACTACGAGCAGGGCCCCGAGGAGGCCGAGGCCGCAGCCGTCGACGGCGACGCCGCACCCGGTGCGGACGTCGGCGGGGCCGAGCCCACCGAGGCGGCGCCCACCGAGGCGGCGCCCACCGACGCGGCGCCCACTGACGTTGCCGCCGCCGAGGCCGAGCCCGCGGCCGACGAGGGCGGGGCCGAGACGCCCCAGCCCTGAGCCCCGCGGTCAGCGTCCGCCACCGTGCTCGTCGTCGGCCTGACAGGCGGCATCGGGTCGGGCAAGTCGACAGTGTCGGCGCTCCTGGCCGCGAAGGGCGCGGTGGTTCTCGACGCCGACGCCGTGGTCCGCGACCAGCAGCGGCCGGGCACCCCGGTGTTCGAGGCGATGGTCGAGCGGTTCGGGCCGGGGATCGTCGGCGCCGACGGCAAGCTCGATCGGGCCGCCGTCGCCGAGATCGTGTTCGCCGATCCGCAGGCGCTGGAGGACCTCAACGCGATCGTCCACCCGGCGGTGGGCGCCGAGATCGCCCGGCGGATGGAGGAGCTGTCGGGAACCGATGCGGTCGTGGTGCTGGACGTGCCGCTCCTGGTGGAGGCCAGCCGGGGCTATCCGCTCGCGGGGCTGGTCGTCGTCGACGTCGAGCCCGACATCGCCGTGGAACGGCTGGTCATGCAGCGCGGCATGAGCGAGGAGGATGCCCGCTCCCGCATGTCCCGGCAGGCGAGCAGGGAGGAGCGGCGCGCACGGGCCGACGTGGTGATCGACAACCGCGGCACCCTGGCCGACCTCTCCCGCCAGGTCGACGCCGTCTGGGACTGGATCGAGGGCCTGCGGGCCGGGGCGGCCTGACGCCCCGCGCGCCCCGCATTCGTTCGCACGCCGATCCTCGGCGCGACATCCGGGCCTCATCGGGCGTTCACCCTCGCTCGGTAGCTTGCGCCCCGCGATGCCTGACCGCATGCATGTCCTCGCCAGGCGGACGGTCTACGCGTGGCGGCACTCGAGCTCCCCCGAGGCGCCGGCCGGCCGCCGCTGCGACCTGCGCGCCCCCGTCACCGAGGCCGACCTGCCCGACCGCGTGGAACTGGTGTGGCACGGCGTCAACGACCGCGCCAACCTGCGTCACTTCCTCGGCTCACCGGTGCGGTGGGGCGAGTGCGACGTCCGCCGTGACCCCCAGGGCCGGCTCGCGCTCTGCCACGACCCGTTCGAGGGTTCGGTCGGATCGGGCCCCGACGACCGGACGGCGCAGCCGCTCCTGGCCGACGAGTTCCTCCGGATCGCGCTGGCCGGTGGCAAGGGCGTCAAGCTCGACATCAAGCAGCCCGACGTCGTCGACGAGCTGCTCTCCCTCGTGGTCCGGACCGGGGCGTCCGGCCACGACCTGTGGTTCAACGGGCGCATCGACGTGCTCGGGGAGGACGCCTTCCGGGGCCTCCGGCGGGCCTGGCCGGCGGCCACGGTGCAATGCCCGATCGATGCGCTGTGCCCCATGATCGACGCGAGCCCCGATCGGGCGAGGGTGGCCCTCGCCGAACTGGCGGCGTGGGGCATCGACCGCTTCTCGCTCGCGTGGGGCTCCGGCTGCATCGCACTGTTGCTGGAACGGCTCGAGCGGTGGGGCCATGACGTCAACGTCTACGCCGTCGAGAACCTC
>DATFVX010000192.1:0-13842 GCA_035259985.1 Acidimicrobiales bacterium
GGCCATAGCAGCGGCGGCTACTTCGACACGCCCAACCTAGACCGCCTCGCCCGCAACGGGGTGATCTTCGAGAACGCGTACAGCGCATCGACGGTCTGCGTGCTCTCACGCGTGGCGCTGATGACCGGCATCGAGCCTCACCGGGTGCCGACCCAGGAGAACCCGTGGGCGCTGCGCGAGGGGTTCTGGACGGTCGCCCACGAGCTGCGGCGGGCGGGCTACCAGACGGCGCTGATCGGCAAGGCCCACTTCACGCCCGTTCACGCGCAGCACGGCTTCGAGACGCTGCGCCTGTGTGAGCACCTGACGGCGCAGGGGCTGGGCCCACTCAGCCGGGCGCGGGGCGACGAGCTCGACGACTACCACCATTGGCTGCACGCCTGCGGCCACGCCGACTGGCGGTTCGGCAACCCAGAGGATCGGCTCCGGCTGCACACGTTTCCGCACGGCCCGGAGGTCCACCCCACGGGCTTCGTCGAGCGTGAGGCGGCGGCATTCCTGAACGATCGCGATCCGGGCCGCCCGATGTTCCTCGTCGTGTCGTTCCCGCATCCGCACGCGCCGTACAACCCGCCGGAGCCGTACGCGTCCATGTTCGATCCCGCCGACGCTCGAGTACCCGGCGACGGCTTCGAGGTCAACGCCGGCCTGCCGATGGTCTGTCAGTTGGCGCTGAAGAGAGCCAGGACCCGCGACGACGCGGCCAACGAGCGGCATGTCCGGAGGTTCCTGGCCAGCGTTCGCGGCCTGATCAAGCACATCGACGACGCCATCGGCCGCTTGATCGAGCAGCTCGACATGACCTCGACGCTGGTGGCGTTCACCTCCGACCACGGCGACTACGCCGGTCACAGGGGGCTCCTGCGCAAGACGCCCTGGATGCCGTTCGACGACCTGACACGCGTTCCCCTGCTCTACGCCGGCCACGGCGTCGCGGGCGGTCGCGCGGTCACCGACCTGGTGCAGAGCTACGACTTCGCCCTGACGGCACTCGACTACGCCGGGCTCGTGCCGGGCGTCGAGGACGTCGACGGCCGGAGCCTGCGGCCGTTGCTTGCCGGGCGGCCGGAGGCGGACGACCTCGACCGCTCGGTGTACAGCGCCATCGGGGTCGGGTGGCCGATGATCCGCCGGGGGAACCACAAGTACTTCGTCCATGCACAGCACCGGACGCCGGTGCTGTTCGACCTGGACGACGATCCCGGGGAACGGGTCAACCGGGCCGGCGACCCTGGATATGCCGCCGTGGAGCGGGACCTGTCCGATCGGCTTGCCCAACGCGAGGCCAAGCCGCCGCTCACTCAGGCCGACGTGCTCACCGCTCCCTGACCGGTGGCCGGCGGCCGGGCCTCGAGGTCCGTCGCGTCGGCACGCGGCGACGGTCCCGGTGCGCCGTTGCGCCGGACGAAGCGGGCGATGACGCCGGACAGGGCGACGGTGCCGCCGAGGATCAGCAGGATCTGGGCGAGGGATGCGAAGCCGAACGCCACCCCGGTGGTGGGGGGTGAGCTCGTATCGCTCCACCACGCGAGGAACAGGGCGACGTCGATCGCCAGCCCGCACAGGATGGCGACGACTCCGAGGGCCAGGGCGCGGCGAGGGAGCCGAGGGTCGTCGAGGAAGGCGAAGCGGCGGCGGGACCTCGGCGCAACGGGCGAGGCGTTGGCCAGAATCGCGCCCCCGAGCAGGGCCTGGACGCCCAACACCAGCGCGATGCCCGAGAAGAACACCGGCTGCCACCGGGCCGAGCCGATGTCGACGCCCTGGGGTTGTGCGAACGTCAGGCCGAGCGCGGCCAGCCCGGCGGCGGCGAGGACCGACCCGGGGCCGATCAACAGCAGGTCGGGGGCCAGCAACACGATCAGCATCAGGTGCCGCCAGCCGTCGGACCAGGTGTCCAGCTTGGACTCGCCGATCCGGGGTGCGTAGCCGCCCTCGATGTCGCGGATCCGCAGGCCGCCCCGCGCCGCCTTGATGAGCATCTCGGACGCCAATTCCATGCCGTCGCTGCGCAGTCCCAGCCCCAGCATCCGGTCGCGGCGGAACGCCCGGTAGCCGGTCTGGCTGTCGGCGGTCACCTTGCGCCCGCACGCCCGGCTGGTGAGGAACGTGATGACCGGGGTGCCCAGGTAGCGGTGCAGCAGCGGCATCGACTCACGCGTGGCACCGTCGAGCCGGGTGGCGAGCGCCATGTCGGCGTCCCCGTCGAGCACGGGCCGCACCAACTGGGGAAGCTTCGACAGGTCGTAGGTGCCGTCGGCGTCCGCCATGACGACCACATCGGCGTCGGCGTGCTCGAACCCGGTACGCAAGGCCCGCCCGTAGCCACGGCGGTCCTCGGTGAGCACCCGAGCCCCTGCGGCCGCCGCCACCTCCGCCGAGCCGTCGGTCGATCCGTTGTCGACCACGATGACCTCGCCCCCGAGGCCCCCGGCGGCCAGCGCCTCGCGGGCCTGCCGGACGCAGAGGCCCACGGCCTCACGCTCGTTGAGGCACGGCAGCACCACAGCCACCTTCTGCGACGACCTGTCGACCAGCACGGGTTCGCCCCCTGCCTTGCTTCCCAGCTCAGCCAGCGCCGCGACGGTAGCCCCTCGCCCCGGGGGATGCCGGGCGAACGCAATCGGCGGCCACGTCCTTGCCCGCTAGGGCTCCCGGCGCAGGAACCCGCCGGGGTTGAAGGTCAGGGCGTACTTCTCCATCTCGGGATCGGCCACGAACTTGCCGTGCCGGTTGAGGACCTGCTTGATCCCCTCGATAGGGCCGGGCCCGAACGACGTCCAGACCGGGTTGCCGTTGACGATGGTGTCGGTGACGATCACGTAGGAGCCCGGCTTGACGAGCTTGAAGTACGCGTCGAACTGGGCGGTCGTCGTGTCCCGGTCGGCGCAGGCGCCGAGCACCACCACCGCGTTGCCGTCGCCGACGAGCGCGTGCACCTGGTCGACGACGGCGGGGTCGAGGGGCGCACCGGTGCACGACCGCAGCCGGAAGTGGGGCGGCGGGGCATCGTCGTCGGTGGCGCGGATCGCCAGCACCTGGCCGTGCCCGATCAGCTCGCAGACCGACGCCAGGAACGGTGCCCGGCCGGGGTCGCTGGCGTCGATGTCGATGACCCAGTCGGGTCGGACCTTGCTCAGGATCTCCTGGTAGGCGAGCAGGTCGGTCGGCGGCGTCGAGACGGGCGTGCCCAACCAGGACGTGAACCGCCACGGCAGGTTGCGCCACACGGCGTCGGTGAACGCCTCGCGCAGGTCGTCGGGCACGGGCGTGGGCCGCTCGGGCCGCCCGTCGACGGCCTCGGCGGCCTCGGCGAACACCGGGGTCGAGAGGCGCCGCGGCTTGGTGCGCCGGGCGGCGCCGGTCGTGATGCGGCCGATGAAGTGGATCGGCTTCCCCGGGCCCTTGAACGGACGCCCTCGAAGCTCGCGGTAGTGCTTTCCGTAGCCGAACACCCGAGCCCGCCGTTGGGCGGCGTCGGTCTGGTTGGTGGTGGTGCCCCCATGGGTCTGGTGGAACGACCCCTCGCCCAGGATCGTGCACACGGTGACGTCGGGCGACGAGCCCAGGCGCTCGTACAGCTCGAGGTTGGCATAGCCGCCGCCCGGCATCGTGAAGCGCTCCTCGAACCCCCCCACCTGCTCGAGCTGGGCCCGGGTCACGAACATGCAGTTGCTCTCCCAGACGCCGTCGAGCCAGTCTCGGTCGCCGACGAAGTGGCTGATCTCGAACAGGCGGTAGCCGTTGGTGGGCCACCGGATGCGCTCGAAGAGGCGGTCCTCGTACGCCTGGTCGTAGCCGTCGTCCATGGCCTCGCCCTGCTGGCCCGGCCCGGTGTACCACTGCTGGGTGGCCACGATCGCCGGGCCGTAGGTGGCCAGTCCCTGGAGCCCGAAGCGCAGGACACCGGGCGTGAGCACGTGGGCGCCGTCGATCATCAACGCCAGGGATCGTCCCCGGCTGAGGGCGATCCCCCGGGTGAGGGCGGCCACCGGCGACGGCGTCGCCTCGGCGCCCAGGTCGAGGTAGCGGAACTCGGGCCCGAAGTCCCGGACGAAGGCGGCCCCCAGCCGCTGGTCCTCGTCGGACCCGTTCTCCACCACGATGACCTCGTAGCCGGCCTGCTCGATGCCCTCCTGGTAGGCGCGGCTCAGCGAGTGGAGGGTGCGCCGGGCCTCGCGGTGCATGTTGTAGAAGACCACGACGACCGACAGGTCCACCGGGTCGGCCGGGAGCGGCGGCGCCAGCGGGGCGTGCGTGGCGCCCGGAGCCGCGGGCCGCTCCACCGCCGTGCCGGCCCCGGGAGCGGGCGAGGGACCCTCGCCCGCCGCCTTGCGCCAGGCGACCGCGGACGCGTCGATCGGCTCGAGGGGCGACTCGATGTGCCGGTCGGTGCGGAAGCGGTCGACCTCGGCCCGGCGATCCCCGTCGAGCCCGCAGTGGACGACGATCACGCCGCCGTCGACCACCCGGTCGTAGAGGGTGTCGAGGATGCGGACTGCCTCGTGGGCCACGGGCCGCCCGATGCGCAGGAGGGCGATGCGCTCGGGCCCGTCGCCGTCGAGGGCGGCGGGCGGGCCCTGGATGAACCGCACCCTGTCGTCGAGCACGTCGAACCGGGCGAACCCGTCCCGCACGATGTTGAGGTCGGCCTGGAATCCGGCGGCCCCTCGGTCGGGGAGCGTCGGCGCCAACTCGGGCTCGGGGCTGGACCGGAACCGGTCGACGACCCAGACGCGGGTGTCGCCGACCTCGTGGGCGTCGAGGTAGGCGCGCATGAAGATGGCGCCGCCGCCCCGGCCCGTTCCACACTCCACGAGGTCGCCGTCGACTCCCGCGACCCGGATCGTGTCGAGCGCCGACTCGAGGTGGTCGAGCTGGGGCTTGCCCATGGGGGCGTAGGGCAGGAACGAGGATCCTGCTGTGTCGTCGGGCCCGGCCGCCGCGAACCGGTGGCGCTCCAGCCCGCGGTAGGCGTCCTGCGCGTTGCGCACCGGGTCGCGCAACGCGACGGGATGCGGCTGCTGCTTCGCCCCCTTGCTGGTGAGCAGCTGTAGCCGTACCTCGTCCTCGAGGTAGTGCCGGTTGAGCAGCGCGTCCTTGAGGAGCGCGATGTGCCGGGCGACGGCGCGGTCCGACCTGGCGTTGCGACTGAAGAAGTTGTTGTGCTGGAAGAGCATGGCCCGCAGGCGGGTGGCCTCGGCGACCTCCAGCAGCTCGTACCGGCCCTCGGCGCTCTCGAGCCGGTCGAGCGCCTTGTCGATCTCGGGCTGGGCCGCGAGCCGGTCCTCCTCCACGACGACCGCCAGGCCGAAGTAGATGGGCAGCACGAGCTTGCGCACCGGCCGCGCGTACTCCTCCAGGAAGTCCTCGAGCGCGGTCATGACACCGTTGCGGGACCCGCCCTCCTGCTCGGCGTTGCACATGGCCGGGTTCAGGCCCCTGCCCGGGTTCAGGCCGCTCACC
Source organism: Acidimicrobiales bacterium (assembly GCA_035259985.1). Taxonomy (GTDB): domain Bacteria; phylum Actinomycetota; class Acidimicrobiia; order Acidimicrobiales; family VFJN01; genus DASQUK01. Next base: position 5,467 of record DATFVX010000192.1, read on the forward strand.
CCGGGGTTCATGCCTGCCCGCGCCCAGGGCTGGCGGTGCTCGGCCGGGATCCGCTCGGGTGCGTAGTAGAGGTCGCGCCGCCCGTACGGCCACAGCACGTCGTGGAGGATCAAGACCGGGAGGCCGGTCCCGTGCCGCTTGGCCCCCTCGGCGAGGAGCCGCAGCTCGTTGTAGACGGTGTACCAGTTGTGGTCGCCGTCGATCAGGGCGGCGTCGAGGGGCCCGAGGGCGGGGATCACGTCGAGGCTGAGGGCACGGTGGAACCGGTAGCGGCCCTTGAACCCGCGCTCGTGGGCCGACGGGTCGAAGGCCGGCTCGGGATCGATGACGTCGAGCTCGGCGTCGGGACCGAGGTCGTCGAGCATCCGCTCGGTGGTCTCCCCGCGCAGGGCGCCGATCTCCAGGACGCGCCGGGCACGCGCGGCGTGGAGCACCGGTGCGATGGCGACATCCCACAGCGGGAACATGATGCGGCTCCGCTTTCCCCGAGCGTGTAGTTCGCGGACAGTAGCAGCGCGCCGGGGAACGGCCCGAGCCGATGGGATCGGCGCACGCGGGCGGGCCGGGCGATACTTCTCACCATGCCGCCGCCCGGCGAGGCTGCCCACGAGCCATCGGACCTGCAGGTGGAGCTCGACGCCGAGCGCGCCGCCGTCGGGCATTGGCGTCGGGTCGCCCGGCAGCGGTCCGAGGAGCTCGCCGCCTTGCGCCGCCGGCCGTCGGTTCGGGCCCTGCTCGGCGTGGAACGGCGGCTCGAGCCGGTCGTCTCCGTGGTCGGGTCCGGCCGGCGGCGTGTGCGGGCGGTCACGGAGCGGCTGGCGCTCAGCGCGGGTGCGCTGCGGCGGGGGGCGGCTCGCCGCCGCCCCCCGGCCACGCCGGACGTGCCGGCAAACGCGTCGAGGTCGGAGGGGCCACTCCTGCCCGGGCGGCCCGCGGTCATCGTGGTGGTCGGCACCGGCCAGCCAGGCTGGCTGGACGCCCTCCCGGCCGGCGTGGACGTGGTCCGGTCGCAGGCACCCAGCGGTGCTGGTGCGGCGCTGGCCGGGGCCGTCGCGACGACGGATCCCGGCGTCGTGGGGTTCGTCGACGCCGCCGCCGAGCCGCAGACCCCGGACTGGTTGGAGCGCCTGGTGGCGGCGGTGGACGGCTCGGCCGTCGCCGCCGTACCCGTGCTGGTGCACCCGGACCGGCCGCTCCGCCACGCCACGGCGCACGACGGCCTGGTGCGGGCCGCCGGGGTGGGGCTGCGCCTCGACGGCGACGACACGCCGGTGGCGGAGCTCCTCGGTGCGGGTGGCGTCCCTCGGCCCGGCGGAGCGGCGGTCGACGTCGCCGCCGGCTCGGGGGCGGCGCTGGTCGTGGATCGGGCGGCGTACGACGCCGTGGGCGGGTTGGCGCCGGACGAGGATCTCGACGCCGCCGCGGTGGAGCTGTGCGTGCGGCTGCGGGACGCCGGCGGCCGGGTCGCCTTGCTGCCGGGTGCCGTGGTGGTCGACCACCGGCCCGTGCGGACGCGGCGCGACCTGCGGTTCGCCGCCGACCCCGCCGGCCGGGGGTGGGCTGCGGCGATCGATCGGTCTGGCGCGCTGTTGCGCCGGGCGGCCGAACGACCCCTGGCTGCGCCCGAGCGACTCGACGGACGTCCCCACGCGCCATTGCGGTTTGCGATCACCGTGGCGGCCCCGTCGGCCAAGGTCGCCGCCCGCTGGGGCGACTGGCACCTCGCGCAGGGGCTGGCCGAGAGCCTGCGCCTGCTGGGCCACGAGGTGCGGCTGCAGACCGCCGATCGGGCCGACGACCTGGCCGGGCGCGCCAGCGACGTCCACCTGGTGCTGCGGGGGCTCCAGCCCGTGCGCCGGACCGCGGGCCAGCGGCACGTGCTGTGGATCATCAGCCACCCAGAGGCGGTCGACGACGCCGAGCTCGACGCGGCCGACCTCGTGCTGGTGGCGTCGCCCCGGTTCGCAGACCGTCTGCGGCACCGGACGTCCACGCCGGTGGAGGTCATGCTGCAGGCCACCGACCAGCGGCGCTTCCGCCCGCGACCCGTCGACCCGGCCCACCGCCACGACGTGACCATCGTGGCCAAGACGCGGGACGTGCGCCGGCCGGTCGTGTCGGACGCTCTGGCGGCGGGGCTGCGACCGGCCATCTACGGCGGCGGGTGGCGCGGCCTGGTCGCCCCCGGGCTGGTCGTGGCCGACCACATCGACAACGAGGCCCTGCCGGTCGTCTACTCGTCGGCGGGCGTCGTGCTCAACGACCACTGGCGGACGATGCGGGCCTGGGGCCTCGTGTCCAACCGGCTCTTCGACGTCCTTGCCTGCGGCACCCCCGTGATCTCCGATCCCGTGGATGGCATTGACGAGCTGTTCGATCGTGCCGTGCTCGAGTACCACTCCCCCGACGAGCTGCGCGCCCTGGTGGACGAGGTGCTGGCCGACCCAAAGGCGGCGCACCAACGGGCCGACCGAGGCCGCAAGGTGGTGCTGGCCAACCACACCTTCGACCACCGCGCCCGCCAGCTGCTCGCGTGCCTCGGCGGGGTGTGATCCTGAACACGGGTCGGCAGTGCCGGTTCGGCGAAGGGGTCAGGCGTGGGCGCCGTCGCCTCGCGGGGTCCGCGTGGGCTTGGCGGGCACCCCGGCGACGACCGTGTTGTCGGGGACATCGGAGATGACGACCGCGTTGGCGCCGACGCGTGCGCCCGCGCCGATCCGGACGGCCCCGAGGACCTTGGCGCCGGTGCCGATGGTCGCCCCGGCGCAGATCGTCGGCCCCCGCACCCCGGCCCGCAGCCCGATGGTGACGAAGGGCAACAGCGCCACCTCGGTATCGACCTCGACGATCCCGTCGACCACCACCTGGCCGTGGGGCAGGTACACGCCCGGCTGCATGACCACCGGATCGCCGATGGCGACCTGGCCGAGCATCACCGCCAGACGGTGGAAAACCCGGGGGACCACCGGGATGCGCCGGGCCTGGCAGGCGGCCTTGGCCCGGTAGCACACGAGCGCCAGGAACGCGTCGGTCACGAACGACAGGCGCACCGCATGGAGCAGCGCGTCGCGGCGGGTGGGCAGCGTCCGGCCCTCACCCAGCCTGCGGGTGGCGATCCTGGCATCGGCGACGACGGCGTCCACGAAGCCGGGGTGCCGTGCCCGCACGGACCGCCAGAACTCCGTAGTGGCCTCGGACTGCGGCGCCGCTACGAGGGCGTGCCAGCGTCGCGCCGGGCGGTGTCGGTCGGCGGATTCAGTGCGTGCCATGTGCGTGGGAGCTCCGGGGATCGACGTCGCCCGATGGGCCCGGTATCCCGGTCCTGGCCATGGCGCGCAACTATAGGGACGCGGCGGATCCGGGCGGCCATGGGCGTCGACGCCTCGTGCCACATCGCGGCGCGTGGCGCGATGGTCTCCCCACATGGCTACGCTCCGCCCGCCGCGCGCCGATCGGCGTTCCTGAGGGGGAAACGGTGTGCACTCGTTCGTCGTCGTCGCAGCGAAGCCCGGCCGGCGGGTCCCGGTCCACGTGTCGGAGTATCTGGCGAGGCCGGATGTGCCGGACGTTGCGTTCGCACCCGACGGTCACCTGCATTGGACGACGGCAGGCGAGACAGCGGCCTTCGCTGGGTGGCAGTCGACGAGCGACGTCCTGGAGATCGGTTCACACTGGCATCTGAGCGATCTCGGCTTGACGGCGTTCAGCGGGCGGCCATGGCCCCGGGAGCGAGCATTCCCACCGGGAATGTCCTGGGCAGAAGGGCTGGCTTCCCTTTGGCCGCTGGGACGTAGCGGTCATCCGCCGCTCCAGCTCGGCGGGGTCTTTGCCGCCGTGAGCTTGTCCGAGGGCGGGCGGGGTTCGGTGGCGACCGACCCGCTGTCAGTGGCCGTGCTCTACCGGTCGGAGACCGACGACTGCGTAGCCTTCGCGTCGTCGCCGGCCCTCGCGGCCCGGGTTGCCGCCGAGCCCGACGCCGAGCCCGACCGCGATCCCCTGTGTTCCGCCTGGCTCACCTGGCTCGGCTGGCTCGTCGGTGATCGGACAGGGTTCACTGCCGTGCGTGCGCTGCCGATCGGTGCGCGTGTGCAACTGGATCCGGCCTATGGCTCCCGTGTCGTCGGCGCGGACTCCACCCCCTGGGTAGATGCCGATGGCCAGCTCGATGACACGGTGGAGCTCATCGACGCCGTCCACGCAGATCTGACGAGCTCCATGCGTTCCATTGCCCAGCTGCCCTCACGAAGGAAGCTGGCAGACATCACCGGTGGGCGAGATTCGCGCCTGGTGCTTGCCCTGATCCTGCAAGAGGGTCTCTCGGGGGCATTCGATTTCCGGACGACGGGAGCGGACGTAGCTCCGGACTCGATCGTGGGGCGGGAGATCGCGAAGGTCTTCCACCTCTCACATGAGTCGGTCGTCCCGGGAGCAATGGACGACGCGGATTTCGAACGGCGCCTGCGTGCCCATGCCTTTCATACGTCCGGAATGATCAACGCATGGGACTTCAAGGGATCGATCACGCCCGGCAGGGCACCCAGGCTCTCGGGGCTCTTCGGTGAAACCCTCAGCACGAACTTCAAGGAATACCCTGAGCTCCACACCAACGACGACCTTCGGCGCGTCTTCCATCGCATGGCGAAGCTGGACACCGGGTCGATTCTGTTGCCCGACGTTCGGCGGTCGCTTACTCGGGACCTGGACGCCGAACTGATTGAGCGGATTGATTCAGGTGGCAGCGCTCCTCAGGATCGCCTCGACTCGTTCTACATAAGGAACCGGCTGCGCCGATGGCTTGGGACCATGGAAGAGATCGGCGAATCCGGTCGCATCTTCCCCCTCTACTCCCTGACCGGCGTGCGGGTGGCCTTTGCCATGGGGTCGAACGCGCGCCGAGCCGAACAGCTGCACTTCTCCATCATCCGGAAGGCCTGCCCCGAGCTCGCAAGGCTGCCGCTGGCCAATCGGGCTTGGTCCGACGCCGTTCTGTCGAAGGCGGCCGATGGTGACGAGTGCCGGACCGCGCCGATCACGTACTCGGGCCCCGCGGCCGTCCAGTGGCAGGCTCAGCGAATCGAGGACAACGGCGACCTCGTTCGGGGTTACCTGCTCGACGAGCCCTCGAGTCCCCTTTTCGACATGGTCGACCGGCGAGCCCTCGTCACCCTGCTGGAGACGGGGCCACCGTGGAATCCTCAGCAGGCGCGACAGATCTTCGGTGCACTCACAGCCGCCGTCTGGCTGGGCCACCACGACTCCCGTTCGAAGGTGGGTGGCGCCTGGGACACGTCCCCACACGCTCCGCCGTGCCGCGCTCCCCGCAGGGGGAGGCTTGACCCCGCAGCGGAAGGCGACGCCGGCCACCAGGGTCGCCGGCACCGGTGGCGTCTGCGACGATGGCGTCGATGAACTGCGGTAGCCGCCGGTGGTCTCGGCGACGACCCGCGTCAGCGCCCGACCCGCGGCGCGTTCGCGCGGCAGGGTGAACACGCCGGGTCCGAGGCATGGCGGGTGGCGGCCCGGAACCGCTGACTGTTAGGGTCACAACTCGCGCTTGGGGACTCTCGATGAGTGAGACTGCGACCCTGCCTGGGACGGCGGCGAACGTTGATGCACCTCGCAGCAGCAGTCGCCGTGAGCCCGCTCTCGACGCGCTCCTCGCCCTGGTCCTGGGCGCGGTAGCCGCTGCGGTTCGCTGGCACGTGCCGGCCGACGGACTGTGGCACGACGACGCCTGGCAGGCCCTCGGTGCTTGGAAGGGTTCGTTCGGCGAGCTCACCACGGTCGGGCAGACCCAGCCTGGCTTCACGGCCGGCCTGATGGTCTGGACCCGGGTGTTCGGCACGAGCACTGCTTCGTTCGTGACGCCGGCGCTTGTTGCCGGCACGCTCGGCCCGCCCGCGCTCTACCTGGGGCTCCGGCGATTCGGCTATGCACGCTCGATCGCCCTCTTGGTCGGCGCCGCCCTGTCGAGCGCGCCACTCCACATCGCCTACTCCTACCACGTGAAGACCTACGACTTCGACGTCCTCATCGTGCTGGGCCTCGCGCTGGCCGTCTGGCATCTCGCCCGTTGGCACTGGCAATGGCCCACCGCCGCCGCGTGGTTTGCCGGATCCGTCGTCGTCGGTTCGTTCAGCTCCATCGCCCTGATCGCGACCAGCGTTGCCGGGGTGATCCTGGTGGCACATTCGAACAGCGACTGGAGGCGGCGGGCCACTGCCGTCGCTGCCCAACTTGCTCTCTTGTTCACGATATACAGGGTGTTCTCACCTACTTACAATCACGAGCTGATCAATGGCTACTTCGAGCGATGGGGTGGGTTCATCGAGTTCGACGCCAACCCGGTGACCTTCGGCAGAGATCTGTTCGACCACTTCTGGCACGTGGCGGATGTCTTCCCGGGCGGGATCCCGACGCTGGCCCTTGCCCTTGCTGGCGCGGGGCTCTTCGTGGCCGCGTGGCGTGGACCCGTGGCGGTGCCGGCCCGGTTCCTCGGCCTGACGGTCGCCGTTGCCGTCGGCGGCAGCTTGATCGACGTGATTCCATTCGGGCCGCGCCGCGACTACGGCCGCGTGTCGCTCTGGTTGGTGCCCGTCATGGCACTGGGCATGTGCGCAGCCCTCGAGCTCGTGCGGCGCCGGATGTCGGGTCGAACCACCCTGCGCGCCGGATTCGACGCGGCTGTGTATATCGCTGCCGGGCTGATCCTGATCAGCTCGTTCGGCACCGATCATCCCTACCCGGCCGGTGCACGCTCCGCGGTCCGTGACGTGATGGCCGAGGTGGGTCCCGGTGATGCCGTGGTCGTAACGAAATACACGCGCTACATATTTGCTCTTTACTCGGGCACCCCCGTTGGTCTGCGCGCCACCCGGGACCGCTCGATCGGGTTCGGTCCGACGTTTGGCGACCCGAGGGTGCTTGCGCACGAAGACACGACGACACCCGACGAGATCAACCACTTCGTCGAGGGCGTCGACCGTGTGTATCTCGTGAACGCGCCCGCAGGCAACGGGCAGGCCGAGTATCTCCTAAAGCTCGACCTGGAATTGGCGCTTCGAGGCTTCACGCGGGTCAGTACGGAGACCGTTGAGACCGGGTATGTCGAAGTCTGGGACCGGCAGGCCGCCGAAAGCCCGGCGGCGGCCACGGCAGGGGGTCGACCATGAAGCGGATCGGTGTTCTCGTTGTTGCGTACAACGCATCCTCGACCCTCGCACAGGTCTTGGACCGCATCCCCCCGGACGTACGTCGCCGGCTGAGCGACGTCCTGGTCTGCGACGACCACAGCGACGACGCCACGTACCTGGTGGGCGTGGGCTACCGGCAGGTGCGCACCGACCTGCCGCTGACGGTGGTGCGGAACAGCCGCAACCTCGGGTACGGGGGGAACCAGAAGTCGGGCTACCAGTGGGCGATCGAGCACGGGTTGGACATCGTCGTGCTCCTCCACGGCGATGGGCAGTACGCGCCGGAGTACCTGTCGCAGATCCTGGAACCGCTGGAGCGCGACGAGGCCGATGCGGTCCTCGGCTCGCGGATGATGGAGCCGGGGGCCGCGCGCAAGGGCGGGATGCCGCATTACAAGTACGTCGGCAACCGGATCCTCACCAGGGTCCAGAACGCGGTGGTGGGGTTGGATCTCAGCGAGTGGCACTCGGGCTACCGCGCCTACAGCGTCGCCGCCCTGCGTGACATTCCCCTGGCCTCGAACTCCGACGATTTCGACTTCGACACGGAGGTGATCATCCAGCTGCACGAGGCGGGCAAGCGCATCGTCGAGGTCCCCATCCCGACCTACTACGGAGACGAGATCTGCCACGTGAACGGCATGAGCTACGCCCGTGACGTCGTCGTCGATTCGCTGCGGTATCGCCTGCACAAGATGGGGTTCGGCTCCGGCGAGCTCGCCTTCGCGAGCGATCCCTACGAGCTCAAGACCGGGCCGGACACGTCCCACGGCCGCATACTGTCGTGGTTGCGCCGCCGCCAGCCCGGACGGGTCCTGGACCTCGGGTGCTCGGACGGACGGCTCGGGGAACGGATCCGTGGGCTCGGCCACGAGGTGGTTGGCGTCGATGCGGTGGAGCACGAGGGCGCGGGCGATCGGCTGGACGCGTTCGTCGTGTCCGACCTCAACCACGGCATACCGCCGAGCGTCGGCCGCGGCTACGACGTCGTGCTCGCCGCCGACGTGATCGAGCACGTCCGGCATCCCGACCGGCTGCTTGCCGAGGCGCGGCAGTGCGTCCACGAACGGGGGTCGGTCATCGCCAGCGTGCCGAACTTCGGCCACTGGTATCCACGCCTGCGCGTGGCGGCGGGGGCCTTCGATTACGACCGCCGCGGGATCCTCGACGAAGGACACGTGCG
>DATFVX010000193.1:0-5380 GCA_035259985.1 Acidimicrobiales bacterium
GCGCGACGAGGGCGTCGAGCTCGCCCGGCGCGACCTGTTCTCGTACGCCGTCGTGGACAGCTATGCCCGCAACTTCGAGCGGGCCGGGTTCGGCGACGAGGTGGCGGAGATCCGGGCCCGCTTCGCCGCCGGCGACCGCGAGGGGGCGGTCGCCGCCGTGAGCGATCGCATGGTCGACGCCATCGACGTGATGGGCGACGCCGACGCCGCCCGGGCCACCATGCAGTCCTACGTCGACGCCGGCGTCGATGTGCCGGTCCTCATGCCCCTACCCTGGGGACGCGACCGGCGGGCCTCGGCCGATGCCACCATCAGGGCGGCCATCGGGAAGGGTTGACGATGGAGCTGCGTGACCGGATCTGCGTGGTGACCGGCGGTGCCAGCGGGATCGGCCAGGCCCTGTGCCAGCGCTTCGCCGCCGAGGGCGCCCGCGCGGTGGTCGTCGTCGACAGGGACGCCGACGGCGCCCTGGCCACCGCGGACGCGCTCGGGACGCGGGGGACGGCGCTCACAGCCGACGTCACCGTGGAGGCGGACATCGAGGCGGTCGTGGAGCGCACCGAGGCGGAGATCGGCCCGATCGACCTGTTCGCCTCCAATGCCGGCGTCCTCGGGTTCGGCGGCATCGAGGCTCCCGACACCGTCTGGGAGTCGGTGTGGTCGGTCAACCTCCTCGCCCACCTGTACGCGGCCCGGGCGATGATCCCCCTGATGCTCGAGCGGGGCGCCGGCTACCTGCTGTCGACGGCATCCGCGGCGGGGCTGCTGAGCCAGCCCGGGGACGCGCCGTACTCGGTCACCAAGCATGCGGCGGTGGCGCTCGCCGAGTGGCTGGCCATCACCTACGGCGGCCAGGGCATCACGGTGTCGTGCCTGTGCCCGATGGCGGTCGACACCGCCATGCTGCGGCGCGGCGCCGGTTCCGCAATCGAGGGCGCCGCGGACCCGACTGCGCGAGCCGAAACCCAGGCCGCGGCGGTGGCGGGCATCCTGGCGCCCGAGCGGGTTGCCGACGCCGTCGTCGCCGGAATCCGCGACGAGCGCTTCCTGATCCTCCCGCACCCCGAGGTGGCCACCTTCGAGCAACGCCGGGCGGCGGACAGGGACCGCTGGCTGGCCGGCATGCGCCGCTTGAGCGCAGCCCTCGTGTCGGGGGCGCGCCGGGCAGGCACCCAGGCTCCGCCGCGGCGGGGCTGATACCGTCGCCCTGACGCATCCGTCAGTAGGGGGAGAGCAGATGCGCGGATTCAAGGCAAGCGCAACCGCGCTCGCAGCCTTGGTCATCGCCGTCGCGGCCGGCGCAGTCGTTCCGGCCGGCGCGACGACCGGGTCGGCATCGGCACCCGGGGCCGACAACCGGTTCGAGATCACGGTGCTGTCGGGGCGCGCCGACCAGGTGACCGGCGGCGACGCCCTCGTTCAGGTCAAGGTGCCCCGCAACGTGGCGCCCGGCGACGTGATCGTCAGGCTCGGCGATGCCGACGTCACCGACGCATTCGGCGCGGGCGGCGACGACCGCACGCTGGTCGGGCTCGTCGAGGGCCTCGAGGACGGCGACAACACGCTGACGGTGAATGCCGAGGGCGCCAACCCCCGCGGCTCCCAGTCGCGGCTCACGCTCACCAACCACCCCATCGGCGGTCCGATCTTCTCGGGCCCGCAGCAGCAGCCCTTCGTCTGCACCACGGCCCGCGGCCGGTTCGACGGGCGATCGCTGCTGGGCCAGCCGACGGTCGACAACCAGGATCGGATCGGCATCCCCGTCGCCGCCGAGGACGCCCAGGGCGGGTACCCGCAGGACGGGCGGGGCTACCCGACCGCCGCGGCCCAGATCGTCGGCTGGAGCAAGGACTGCGCCGCCAACACCCGCATCGGCTACGTGTACGGCACCACCGGCGGGCAGTTCCGCTGGCTCGACAATCCCGCAGGACCGCTCCCGGCCGACATCGCCACGGTCACGACGCTCGACGGCCGGACGGCGCCGTTCATCGTCCGTTGGGAGCGCGGCACGATCAACCGCTTCATCTACAGCGTCGCCATGCTGGCGCCGGCCGGCGAGGCCGACCCGGCCGCGCCCGACGACTCGCTGTGGAACCGCCGCCTGGTCTTCAGCTTCGACGGGGGCGTCGGCATCGGCCACTTCCAGGGCACGACCAGCACCGGTTCGATGCTGCCCGCCGACCTCCTCGGCAAGGGCTACGGCGTGATGTGGTCGAGCGGCACCCGCACCAGCACCCACTACAACCTGCAGGTCGGGGGCGAGACCGCGCTCATGCTCAAGGAGCACACCGTCGAGGCGCACGGCGTGCCGGACTACACGGTCGCCGTCGGCGGGTCGGGCGGTGCCATCCAGCAGTACGTGTACGCCCAGAACCACCGCGGGCTGATCGACGCCGCCATCCCGCAGTATTCGTACTCCGACATGGTCACCCAGACGATCCACGTCGGCGACTGCGAGCTGCTGGAGCACTACTTCGACGTGAGCGGGCGCGCCAACCCCCTCTGGAAGGACCCCGAGGTGCGCCAGGCGGTGATGGGGCTCAACGTCACTGGGTTCCCCCAGAACCTGTCCCCCGGCGAGGTCAACCAGTGGAACGGCCTGTACGGGCTGTACCGCCTCCTCGGCTACCAGGTCATGGACCAAGATCCCGCCTCGCCGGCGCCCGCCCTGAGCGAGTGCCGGGCCAGCTGGTTCGGCCTCACCCCGCTGACGCTCAACCCGACGTTCACCAACGTGAACGACATCGACAAGCTGGCCCAGGGCACCGCCGGGGTCGAGTGGACCCACTGGGGCGACACCGTGAACATCTACGGGCGCGGCGACGACGGGTTCGCACGGGTGCCGTGGGACAACGTCGGCGTGCAGTACGGGCTGCGGGCACTGGCCGACGGCGTGATCACGCCCGCCGACTTCCTCGACCTGAATGCGCAGGTCGGCAGCTGGAAGGACACGGCGGACATGGTGCCCGAGGGCTTCCCGTTCCTGGGTGCGTTCAGCCCCCAGAACTTCGACCCGTGGAGCTCGCGCAACATGAACCTCAGCCCGGACGGCGGCGCCACGCCCGCACCGCGCCGCGAGGGCAACCCCGACGCCATGCGGGCCGCCTACACGTCGGGCATGGAGTTCGAGGGCGACATCGACATCCCGATCATCGACTGGCGGCACTACCTGGAGGACGAGCTGGACATGCACCACTCGCACCAGTCCTTCGCCACCCGCCAGCGCATGCTCAACGCCGACGGCGACGCGTCCAACCAGGTCATCTGGTTCACCGACGCCCGGCCCGCCCGGGCGTTCGACCAGACGCCGATGGCGTTCGAGGTGATCGACGAGTGGATGGCGAACATCGACGCCCATCCCGAGCGCGGCGTGGCCGGCAACAAGCCGGCGCGAGCGGTCGACTCCTGCTTCGACACCAGCGGCAAGCTCATCGCCTCGGGCCAGCACGTCTGGGACGGCATCCTCGATGATTCGGCCGCGGGCGCCTGCACCCAGCGCTTCCCCGTCTACTCGTCGTCCCGCCGGCAGGCCGGTGGGCCGTACGAGGGCGGCGTGTGGAAGTGCAAGCTGCAGACGATCGATCGCGCGATCGACAAGGGCCTGTACGGCGCCTGGCTACCGAGCGCGGCCGAGCGGGCGCGGCTCGAGCAGATCTTCCCCGACGGCGTTTGCGACTTCACCAAGCCCGACGTCGGCAAGCCCAGGGGCCGCAGCTGAGCCTGTCGGGAGAACCCCGACCCGGCCCTCGGGCCAGGGGCCCGATCTGGCGTCGAGGCAATCGGTTCCGCCTCCGGCAACGTGAGGTCATGGGTTCCGCGATCGGTACCCATGACCTCCGGCCCGATCGTGCGGAACCCATCGCCTCGCCGTCGTGGGGCGCCGTCCGGCGTAGGGTCCGAGGCCAGTGGGCCATGCGGCCGCCGACCCTGCCGACGAGGCCATCCAACGGTGCTTCCGGGACGTCGCGCCCGAGCGGCTGCCCCTGGCCCTCGCGGAGCTGCACCGGGAGCTGCCCGTCGGGGGCGTGCTGGACGTCGCAGCCTGCGCCGGTGACGGCCTCGGTCCGTTCGGTGTGGATCAGGACCGCCTGCTCGACCTGCTCGTCGGCGCCGGCTTCGAGCCCCTGGAACCCGGACCGGCGACCGCGGGGCCAGGGGCGGCGCGGGGCCGGCCGGTGGCCCGTGCGCGTCGGGCGCGGACGCTGCCGGACACCGTCGGTCCGGACATGCGCCTGCTCATCTGCGGCCTCAACCCGAGCTTGTACGCCGCCGACGCCGGTGTCGCATTCGCCCGGCCCGGCAACCGGTTCTGGCCCGCGGCGCTGGCGGCGGGGCTGGTGACGGTCGACCGCGACCCCGACCACGCACTCCGCCATCACGGCGTCGGCATGACCGACCTCGCCAAGCGCGCCACGGTGGCCGCCGACGAGCTGACGCGTGCGGAGTACCGAAGCGGGCTCGCCCGGGTCGAGCGGCTGGTGCGCTGGCTCCGGCCGGGTGGCGTCTGCTTCGTCGGGCTGGCGGGGTGGCGAGCGGCCGTGGACCGGCGGGCGCGGCCGGGCCGCCAGCCCCGGGGCCTCGCCGACGTCCCTGCGTACGTCATGCCGTCGACCAGCGGGCTCAACGCCCGCACGTCCCTGGACGAGCTGACCGCCCACCTCCGGGCAGCGGCGCTGGCGCCGGGCTGACGGCGGCGTTGGCCGGTCAGTCGCCCATCTCGGCGAGGCGGGCCTGGGACTCGTCGGCGGCCCACGAGAAGACGCCCTTCGACATCGTCGACAGCTCCTCCGTGGACCGGGCGCTGAACACCTCGGCCCTCACCTGGTGGACGCCTGCGTCGTTGGGCGCCGCCTGCGCGGCCAGCTCGGCCAGGTGCCCGGCCAGGCGCAGGTCCCCGGCCGCCGCCAGCTCGGCCGCGCGGTCGGCCAATCGCCCCGCACCGCCGGCCAACGCCGCCAGCTCCCGTGCCAGCTCGCCGTCCGGCGCGGGCTTCAGGTGGGCCGGGTTGCCGTCGTACCAGCCGCCGTAGAGGCGCCAGACGGTCCGCACCACGAACTCGGGCTCGTCGTAAACCGGCCGCAGGTAGGGGCGATCGAGGAGGTCCGCGGGCGCCCGCACGGTGTGCACGATGTCGTCGAGCCGGGCGCCGGCGTTCATCAGCTCGAGGGTCTGGTCCACGAGGCTGTCCAGCAGGTCCGCTGTCTCCGTCAGCGCCCGCCGCACGCGCTCGGCGCCGGCGATCGGCCAGCCGTGACCGGGCAGCAGCAGCTCGGGTTCGAGCGCCACCATCTCCCGCAGCGCGATGGCCCAGTCCCGCGGGTAGCGCTGCACCTTCTGGGGATTGCCGCAGTTGGGCGACGCCCAGATGAACAGGTCGCCG
>DATFVX010000194.1:0-5184 GCA_035259985.1 Acidimicrobiales bacterium
CGACGCCTCCCATCAGCTCCGCACGCCGCTGACCCGCCTGCGCCTCGCGCTCGAATCGATCGGCGTGGACGGCGCCGACGCCAAGAGTCGCGACGCGCTGATCGACGAGGCCCTCGGCCACGCCGACCGGCTGGAGACCACTATCGAAGAGCTCCTGGCGCTGGCACGAGACGTCCACGCCGACGAGGCCAGCACCGACCTGCGCGCCGCCCTCGACGAGCTCGACGCGCAGTGGCGCGAGCGCTTCGCCCTGCTCGACCGCCGCTTCGACGTACGGATGAACCCGGGCGCCGCCCGTGCGTCGGTCTCACCAACCGCCCTGCGCCATGTCCTCGACGTGCTCGTCACCAACGCCCTGGACCACGGGGCCGGCCGTGTCACGGTCACCGCCGCACCCGTCGCCGGGGGCGGGGTGACCATCGACGTCGGCGACGAGGGGGCCGGCTTCGCAGATCCCGAGGCCGCGTTCTCCCGTCGTGGGCCCGACGCCACCGGCCACGGGATCGGCCTCGCCCTGGCCCGGAGCCTCATCGAGGCGGAGGGCGGCCGCTTGGTCTTGGCGCGGGCCGGGCCGGCGCCCGAGGTCCGGATCGTGGTGCCGGCCAGGGCTTGAGCCTCCCAGGCCGCAGTCAGCCGCGTTCAGCCGAGCGTCAGGGGCCGCGGTTCATCATTGGCCCACGGAGGTCCCGCAGGGAGCGGTGGCCCCCATGAGCCGAGGAGGTTCTTGGACGCAATGGCACGTACGAAGATGTGGATCGCAGGCGGCGCGGCGGCCCTGCTGGTCGCTGGCACCGGGGCCGGCATCGCCGCGGCCAGCGGCCACGGTGACGACGGTGAAGGCAGACCGATCACCGGTCAGGAACTGGATCGCGCCAGCGCGACGGCCCTCAAGGAAACCGGCGGTGGACGCGTGACCGGGTCCGAGGTCGGGGACGAGGAGGGTTATTACGAGGTCGAGGTCACGCTCGACGATGGCAGTCAGGTCGACGTGCACCTTGATCGCAGCTTCAACGTCATCGACTCCAGCGCTGACCACGGTCCCGACAACGAGAACGACGCCAACGGCAACTGACAGGACCCCGGCCCCAAGCGGGTGACGGTCGCCCGGGGCGCTATGGCCGGGCCTCGACACCACCGGCAGCGGGAGGAGATCCATCCATGCAACGCACGACCAAGCTGATCGCCGGCGGGGCGCTCACCGTCGCCCTGATCGGCGCCGGCGCGGGCATGGCAGTGGCGGGTTCAAATGACGAGTCGAACGACGGCGGCGCGCTCAGCGGCTCGACGCGGGAGAGGGCAGTGGCGGCGGCGCTCGAGGCCACCGGCGGCGGGCGGGTGTCCGAGGCCGAGCACGCCGACGACGGCGGCACGTACAGCGTCGAGGTCATCGTCGAGAGCGGCCGGCACATCGAGGTCAAGCTCGACGACAACTTCCATGTCATCAAGCAGGCGAACGACGACGACGGCACTGGCAACGACGGCTCGGACACCGGCTGATCCCGCAATTCGATCGGACGCGGTGCCGTAGCGCGGCGAATCAGGAGCCGGGAGGGTCCACTAGCCTGCGCCGGCAGGCATGGCACCCGACCAGCTCGACCTGGACTACGTGCGCGGCGACTTCTGGGCCGGTGATCCCCATGCGGCGCTCGCCTGGCTGCGCCAGAACGACCCGGTCCACTGGAACGAGCCCGCGGGTGTGTGGGGCATCACGACGTACGACGACGTGAGGGACATCTCGCGGCGCCCTGACGTGTGGTCGAGCGTCGGCGGCATCCGTCCCGACAGCGGTCCGACCGGGATGATGATCGAGCAGGACGACCCGGTGCACCGGCAGCGTCGCCAGCTCGTGAGCAAGGGCTTCACGCCACTCCAGATCCGGCGCCAGGAAGGCAAGGTGCGCTCGATCGTCGACCGGCTCGTGGATCGGGTGATCGACCAGCGCCAGTGCGACTTCGTCACCGATGTGGCGGCCTGGCTGCCCCTGGTGATGATCGGCGACGCGCTGGGCTTCGAGGAGGCCGACCATCCGACGTTGCTGCGCTGGAGCGACGACCTGATGCGCGGGCTCGGGCAGGACGACCCCGAGCGGGTCGGGGCGATGATGGCCGCATTCGAGGGCTACACGTCGTACATGGCGGGCGTGATACCCCAGCGGCGTGCCAACCCGACCGACGACCTCACCAGCATCCTCGTCCACGCCGAGGTCGACGGCGAGCGATTCGACGACGCCACGCTCGTGCACGAGACCCTGCTGATCTTGATCGGCGGCGACGAGACGACGCGGCACGTGATCACCGGCGGCCTCTACCAGCTGCTGAAGGACCGGCAGCGGTGGGACGCGCTGCTCGCGGACCGCTCGCTGCTGCCGGGCGCGGTCGAGGAGATGCTGCGCTGGGTCTCGCCGATCAAGAACATGGCGCGGACCGCGACGCGCAACGTGGAGCTCCGCGGCCGTCAGATCGGCGAGGGGCAGAAGGTCCTGCTCCTCTACCCGTCCGCCAACCGTGACGAGGATCAGTTCCCCGATCCGTTCACGTTCGACATCGAGCGGGCCCCGAACGAGCACGTGGCATTCGGCTTCGGCACGCACTTCTGCCTCGGGAACTCCCTCGCCCGCCTCGAGCTGCGGGTGCTGTTCGAGCAACTGCTCGACCGCCTGCCGGGAATCCGCCTGGTCGACGGGAGCGAGCCCGCGCACCGGCCCGCGAACTTCGTCAGCGGCTACGAGACGATGAAGGTGGCGTGGTGACGATCCGCGGACGCAGCGCGCTGGTGACGGGCGGCGGCAGCGGCATCGGGCTCGCGTCGGCGGCCCGGCTCGCAGCCGACGGTGCCCACGTCGCCATCTGTGGCCGCACGCAGGAGAAGCTGGCCAAGGCGGAGGCCGAGATCGCCCCGATGGTCGGTGACGGCGGGTCGATCCGCTCGATCGTCGCCGACGTCACGGTCGAGGAGCAGGTCGCCGACGCCGTCGCGTTCGCGGCCGGGCCGACGGGCGGGCTCGACATCCTGTTCGCCAACGCCGGCGGGTCGCACCATCTCGGGTCCTTCGACGCCGCCGACCTGCGCACCGTCCGCTCGACGATCGACCTCAACCTCGTCGGCACCGTCATCTGCATCAAGCACGCCGTGCCGGCGATGCGGGAGCGGGGTGGCGGCTCGGTCATCGGGATGTCATCGGGGGCCGGCCACTTCCCCCATCGCTGGCTGTGGGCGTATGGGGCCTCCAAGGCCGGCGTGGAGGAGGCGTGTCGCTACGCAGCGGAGGAGTTCGGCGCGGACGGCATCCGCGTCAACGTTGTGCAGCCCGGGATCATCGACGACGAGCTGATGGCGCCGATCACGGGCGGGGGGAAGCTGCTCGACCACTACCTCGCCAACATGCCGCTCGGCCGGGTGGGAACGGTGCAGGACGTGGCCGAGGCCGTGCGCTTCCTCGCCGGCCCCGAGTCATCCTGGATCACCGGCGCCTGCCTCCCGATCGACGGCGGCCACCACCTGCGAGCGGGCGCCGATTACTCGCTGCTGTTCCAGTAGGAGGCGTCATGGGGCGGACGATCACGAAGCTCATCGGCGGTGTTCTGGTGGTGCTCGCGGCCACGGGGACCGTCTTCCTGGTCGGGATGCGCCGGAAGTCGCCGCTGGTGCTCGACACCGTGCGCCGGACGAGCCGGGCGATGAAGCCCCTGGCGCTGCGCTCGGCCGGGACGCCCGGGGCCTCCGCGTCGGTGATCCGCCACGTCGGCCGGACGACCGGCCGCACCTACGAGACCCCGGTCGGGGCCGTGGCGACCGGCGACGGGTTCGTCATCGCACTGCCGTACGGGCCGAACACCGACTGGCTGAAGAACGTGCTGGTGAGCGGGTCCGCCATCATCGTCGACGAGGGGACCGCCTACGACGTCGACCGGCCGCACGTGGTTCCCATGGCCGAGGCGGGTCACCACTTCTCGCCCGAGGACCAGCGGGCCCATCGGATGTTCGGCGTCGACGACTGCCTGCGTGTTCGCCGGGTCGTGCAGGACCGGCCGCTTCCGGACTGAGCCGCACGCGACCCACCGGTGGGCGCGAGGGTCCACTAGTGGGCGCTCGCGGAAGTTCCGTGGATGGATCGCCGTGGCAGATTCGTCGCTGGCGAGGACGCAGGAGGAAGGCGCAGCCATAGCTGCGGCGACGACGAGGACGATGTCCAGCGGCGGATCTGGCCGGCAAGACGCCACGATGACTTCCGCGAGGGTCCACTAGGGCACGACGACGGCGCGTCCCTCCAACGTGCCCGCATGGAGGGCGTCGTACGCGTCGGCGGCCTCGTCGAGCCCGAACCGGTGGACGTGGGCCCGGACGAGGCCGCGGCGCGCCAGGTCGAGCACCTCGGTCAACTCGGGGAGGCTGCCCCAGTACGTGGTCGCCAGAGAGACCTCGTACGGCAGGGAGAAGAAGCTGAACCCGAACGTCCCGCCGCCGATGCCGACGACGGCCACGTGACCGAGCGACCGGCTGACCTGGGCGGCGAGTGCGACGGTTGCGTCGACGCCGACGAGGTCGAGGACGAGGTCCGCGCCCTGGTTCCGGGTGATGTCGCGGATGGCGTCGGGGGCGGAGCCGTCGGAGAGGACCGCGTGATCGGCACCCAGGGACGTGGCGAGCTCGAGCGCCGCCGGCTTCGTGTCGACGGCCACGACGGTGGCCGCGCTGGTGGCCTTGAGGATCTGGACGGCCAGGTGCCGCAGGCCGCCGGCCCCGATCACCACGGCGGTCGACCCACCGTGGAGCAGGTGGAGCGAGCGCTTGATCGCGTGGTACGGCGTGAGCCCGGCGTCGGTGAGCGGCGCGGCCTCGACGGGATCGAGGTCTCCGAGCGGGACGAGCCATCGGGCCTGGGGCACGAGCATGAGTGGGGCCATGCCCCCGTCGAGGCCGAGGCCGCCCCCGGCGCCGTCCACCTGGGCCGCCCGCTCGCAATAGTTCTCTACGCCCTGGTGGCATTGGCGACAGCGCCCACACCCCCACGCCCCGTAGACGGCCACCGGCTCGCCCGGCGCCACGTGCTCGACGCCGGGGCCCACCGCCTCGACGGTCCCGGCGTTCTCGTGCCCGAGGGTGAACGGCAGGGTGAACGGCAGGAGCCCGGGGTCGAAGTCGTGCATCAGGTGCAGGTCGGAGTGGCAGGCGCCCGCCGCCGCG
>DATFVX010000195.1:0-32142 GCA_035259985.1 Acidimicrobiales bacterium
TGGGCGCGCCTCGGCGCGCTCGGGCGCGACGACGTCGAGCGCTACGCCTGCTTCCGGGTCGGGTATCACCGGGGCCTCGACCGCCTGCGGGCCAGCGGCTGGCGGGGGTCGGGCTACGTCCGCTGGCGCCATCCGGAGAACCGCGGGTTCCTGCGGGCGCTGGACGGCCTGCGGGCGTCGGCGGAGTCGATCGGCGAGACCGACGAGGCCGACCGCTGCGCCGTGTTCCTCCGCCAGCTCGACCCCGACTGGCCGCCGGGCTGAGACCCCGCCGCAGTTCCGTCCGCCGCATTGCCTACAAGGGAGATACATGGCGCGATACCTGGTACTGCTCGAGGGGCGGGCGGCGGCGCTCGATGCCGACGATGCTCAGACCCGTGACTACAACCAGCGCTGGACCGACTGGGCCATGTCACTGGCGAAGGCGGGCAAGCTGGCCGCCGGTGGGCCGCTGGAGCCGACCGCCCGGGCGGTGACCCGTGATGGGGCCGCCGATCGTCCGCTCGCCGAGGTCGACACCCACGGCTTCCTCCTGATCGAGGCCGGCTCGCTGGATGAAGCGACGGAGCTCGCCGGCCAGGCGCCCAACGTGGCGCTGGGCGGCTCGGCCGTCGTCCGGCCGGTCCCGGACGTGCCGCTCGGTTAGTGGGAGCTCCCGCGAGCGGTCACTAGTGGACGCTCGCGGAAGTCATCGTGGCGTGTCGCCGGCCAGATTCGCCGCTGGACATCGTCCTCGTCGTCGCCGCAGCTATGGCTGCGCCTTCCTCCTGCGTCCTCGCCAGCGACGAATCTGACTCGGCGATACATCCACGGAACTTCCGCGAGCGCCCACTAGGGCGCATCCAGCACGCGGATGCAGCTGGGACCATCGCCCGCGCTGCCGGCGATCCGGTGAAGCACGGCGGCGGTGGGGTGGACGACGACGGTGTCGCCGTCGTCGCTCACGGTCCCGTCACCGTCCACGATCAGGCTGTACTCGCCGTCGTCGAACGCCCTCGACGGCCACAGCAGCGTCGCCGAGGGCCGAGCGGCCAGGTTGGACCGGGACGTCCGGCCGGCCTCGAACGCCAGGGCATCGCCGTCCCGCCGCACGACCACGGACACCACGTGGGCCTCGCCCGCTTCCGACACGGTCACCAGGAACGCCTGGGGCCCGCACGCGTCCACCCGCTCGTGCAGCTCCCGCAGGCTCACCGCCAGGCTCATGGACCGCAAGGATAGGCGGCTCCGCCAGCTACGGGTCCGGCCGGCCGATCGTCAGCTCACCGCGCCGATGAACGCGTCGTAGGCGGCGGCCGCGCGCTCTGGATCCTGGCTCAACCACCAATGCCCCAGGCCGGTGAGGAGCGCCACCTGGGCATCGGTCCGTTCCGCGGTGCGCCGGGCCAGCGCTTCGCCACCCGTGTACGAGTCCTCGGAAGCGACGATCACCAGGCCGGGACGTGAGCGGAGTCCGGCGACGTCCGCGCCCCATTCGGCCATCCTCGGCTGGGCCGCCGAGCGATACAGGGCCAGGATGCAGCGGCCCATCGACTCGTCGAACGCCTCCACGCAACGCGCCGCGGCGCGTTCGGACATGCCACGCGCCACGTACCCGCTGGCACGGTCCGCCGGCGACGTGGCGAGCCGCTGCGCGACCAGAGCCTCGCCGGCGCCGGCCGTTTGCCAGGTCTGGGCATTGTCGTGCCACACGTACCGCGGGTCGAAGCAACCCGCGAGATCGATCGCCCAGGAACGCACGAGGTCGGGGCGAGCGGCCACGGTGCGGAAGACATGACCACCGCCCCAGTCGTGGCCGAGCAGGTCGATGGGACCGTCGATCCGCCCGAGCTCGGCGGTGAGCCACGCGACATAGTCGTCGCTGGTCGCACCGAAGCCGTCTGGCACGGCTGCGCCGAAGCCCGGCGGCGAGACGGTGATGCTGTCGCCCCGGGCCAGGTGCGCCCGGAACTCGTCCCAAATGGCGTCGGTCTCCGGGACGCCGTGCACGAGCACGATGGGCACGCCGGCACTATAAGCGCAGGTCGCGATGTACCCTCGCGGCACAATGAGCGCGCTGGCCGACCAGTTCCAGCCGTTTGACGTCGGCGAGCCCTTCGCGTTCTACCAGCGGGCGCGATCCGAGGCGACGGTCTTCTACAGCCCCGAGCTCGACTACTGGGTCGTGCCGCGCTACGAGGATGTCCTGGCCATCCTGCACGACCCGGGCACGTTCTCGTCCGAGAACGCCCAGAGTCCCTTCCGGCCCCAGCCGCCGGCAGTCGAGCACGTCCTCGGCAGCGGGCTGGCCGGCAGATCGGGGCTGCTCGGCCACAACCCACCCGACCACACCCGGCTGCGCTCGTTCGTCAACAGGGCGTTCACCCCCCGTCGCGTGGCGGTCCTCGAGCCCCAGATCCGCGAGATCACGGTGCGCATGATCGATCGCATGGCCCCTCGAGGCCACGGCGACTGGGTCAGCGACCTCGCCTACGACCTGCCGGCCCTCGTGATCTTCCTGCTGCTGGGCATCCCCGAGTCCGACGTGCCGAACGTCAAGGCGTGGGCCCAGAGCCGGGTCCAGCTCAACTTCGGCAGTCTGCCCGAGGCCGATCAGGTGGCCCACGCCGAGAATGTGGTGGCCTACTGGCAGTACTGCGAAGCGCTGGTGGAGGATCGATTCACGCATCCCGGCGACGATCTACCGAGCGATCTCGTCCGGGAGTACCAGCGGGGCGACAAGTCGATCACCAGGGACGAGATGACAGGGCTGGTGTTCGGCCAGCTCACCGCCGGGCACGAGACGACGACCGGGCTGCTGGCGACCGGCTTCTTGCAGCTGCTCCGCAACCGGCGGCAGTGGGAGGCCCTGTGCCGGGACCCAGTTCTGATCCCGAACGCCGTCGAGGAGCTCCTGCGCTTCTGCACGCCGGTGCTGGCAGCCAAACGCAGGGTCACCCACGCGACGACGGTCGGCGACACGCAGCTGCCTGCGGGTGCCAACGTGCTCCTGCTGCTGGGGTCGGCCAACCACGACGAGGCGGTGTTCCCCGATGGCGACGGCCTGGACGTCTGCCGCCCCGGCGTCGGCCGACACCTGGCCTTCGGGCACGGGATCCACTTCTGTCTCGGCGCACCGTTGGCGCGACTCGAGGGCCAGGTGGTCCTGCAGGAGCTCACCGCCAGGCTCCCGGACGCCCGCCTGGTCGAGCCGCAGGAGGTTCCGTTCTCGCGCAACACGACGTTCCGGTCGCCGCTGCGGTTGATGGTCGAATGGGGCCCCTGAGCAGCGCCCGCGCCTGAACGCGAGATTGGTCGCCACCGGGGGCAGCGGCACGGGTCACGTAGGCTCGACCGTCATGGCCGCACCCGGAGGCACCGGACCGATCGGACCGTACCCAGAGGGTGTCGACACCCCCGAGGCGCAGGAGGAGTACGACAAGCTGCGCCGGCGGGTGCTGTGGTCGCTGCCCTACGGCCTCTACGTCGTCGGCAGCCGGTCGGGGGACCGGCGCAACCTCATGACCCTCAACTGGGCGACGCAGGTGAGCTTCGACCCCAAGCTGGTCGGGATCAGCGTCGAGAAGTCGGCGGTCACCCACCGGCTGATCGCCGACGGCGGGAGCTTCGCCCTCAACACGGTGGCGCGCGACGACCGGGCGATCGTCCGCCGGTTCACCAAGCCGGTCGAGCACGATGCCGCCGCCGGTACGCTCAACGGCTTCCCGTTCCACGACGGTCCGACCGGTGCACCGGTCCTCGACCAGGCGCCGGCGTGGGTGGACTGCGCCGTCCGCCAAGCGGTCGACTGCGGCGACCACACGCTCTTCGTCGGCGAGGTCGTGGGCGCCGGGTTCCAGCAGGCCGAGGACACGCCGGTGCTCCGGATGGAGGACACGCGCATGAGCTACGGCGGTTGACCGGGGGTGGCGCCCGATCACGATCCGGCCTTTCCTGCGCACGGGCGTGCGGTCGACGACCTGATCGCCGACCTGCGCGGGGGTCGGGGCGACGACGCGGACTGGCGCCGCGGCCGCACGTTCAGCCTGGTCTACAACGCCGCCGACGCGGAGCTGGAGCGGCTGCACGAGGCGGTGGCCGCCGAATACCTGCACGAGAACTACCTCAACCCCTTCGCCTTCCCCAGCCTGCTGCGCATGGAGCGCGAGGTCGTGGCCATGGGCGCCGACCTCCTGCACGGCAACCCCCGGGGCGGCAAGCTCACCGGTGGCGGCACCGAGAGCCTCTTCCTGGCGGTCCAGGTGGCACGCGACCACGCCCGCGCCGCCCGCGGCATCGCCGAGCCCCGCATGGTGCTGCCGTCCACGGCCCATCCGGCGTTCGCCAAGGCGTGCCACTACCTCGACGTCGAGGAGGTCCGGGTACCGGTCGGCGCGGACGGGCGGGCCGACGTGGCGGCAACGCTGGCCGCCGTGGATCCCAGCACCGCGCTCGTCGTCGGGTCCGCGCCGTGCTACCCGTTCGGCGTCGTGGACCCGATCCCCGAGCTGGCCGCGTTGGCGGCCGAGCAGGGCGCCCTGTGCCACGTCGACGCCTGCCTGGGCGGCTGGCTCCTGCCATTCCTCGAGCGCCTGGGCGAGGCCATGCCGCCCTGGGACTTCCGGGTCGAGGGCGTCACCTCGGTGTCCGCCGACGTGCACAAGTACGGCTGGTGCTTCAAGGGCGCCTCGCTGCTCGTCCACCGCGACGAGGACCAGCTGCGCCGCCAGTACTTCCTCTTCGACGGCTGGCCGGGAGGCCTGTACGGCTCGGCCACCACGGCCGGGACGAGGCCGGCGGCGCCGATCGCCGCCGCCTGGGCCACCGTCTCCCACCTGGGCCTCGATGGCTACCTGCGCCTTGCCGACCAGGTGCGGGCGGTCTCCCGCCGCATCCGCGACGGCGTCGACGGCATCCAGGGGCTCCGTGTCACCGGTGACCCGGTCCCGGGTGTGCTGCAGATCGCCGCCGACGCCGATCCTGCAACGGGCGCCCCGGTCCTCGACATCGGCGCAGTCGGGGACGTGATGGACGACCGGGGCTGGCACCTCGACCGCCAACAGGGCGGGCTGCATGCGATTCTCTCGCCGTCGCACGTGGCGGTGGCCGACGAGTTCCTGTCGGACCTGGCCGCCGCGGTTGCGGGCCAGGGCGACAGCCGGGGCGTCGAGGCGCGCTACGGCGGCGTGGGTTGAGGCCATGGGCTCGGGCGATTCACGCTTCAGCGGGGCGGTGCTGTGCGGGGGCCGGAGCCGCCGGATGGGACGGGACAAGGCGCTCATCCCCGTCGGCGGCACGCCGATGGCGCAGCGCGTCGCCGACGCGCTGTGGGTCGCGGGCGCCAGCGACGTCGTTGGCGTCGGTCGGGAGCCCGGTGCCCTGGCATCGGTCGGGCTGGCCACGGTGCCCGACGACCGTCCCGATGCGGGACCGGCGGCGGGCATCGTCACCGCCCTGGCGCGGGCGGGCGGCGACGAGATGGTGATGGTCGTCGGCTGCGACCTGGTGGCGCCGTCACCCGCCGCCATGGGGGTGACCGTGGCGGCCCTGGCACGCCACCCGGCGGCGGCGGTGGCGGTGCCGGTGTGCGACGGGCGCACCCAGTGGCACCACGCGGCCTGGCGGCCGTCGGCCGCCCCTGCGCTCGAGCGGGCCCTGGACGGGGGCGCGCGGGCCGTCGGAGGCGTCGTGGCCGCCGCCGGGCTGGTGGTCGTCGGCGTCGACGGCATCGACCCGGCCGCGCTCGCCGATGCCGACGTGCCCGGCGACCTGCCGACTGCGGCCGACGGTGAGGGCCGATGGTGAGGGCCAGCAACCCCGCCAGGTACCCTGCCCCACCATGGACGTCCCCGAGATCGACATCGCCGCGCTGGCCAAGGCGCGTGCCGATGGTGCGCCCTTGATCGACGTCCGCGAGCCCGACGAGTACACCGCAGCCCACGTGCCGGGCGCGGTGCTCGTGCCGCTGGCCACCGTCCCCGTGCGGCTGCAGGACGTGCCCAGCGACGGCCCCGTGTACGTGATCTGCGCGGTCGGCCAGCGCAGCCGGCGGGCCGCGGAGTTCTATCGCTCCCGGGGCATCGACGCGATCAACGTCGCCGGCGGCACGACCGCCTGGATCGAGGCGGGCGAGCCCGTCTCCGTGGGGATGGAGCCGTAACGGCTCCGCCCGACCGAACGCGCTTCCGCTGGGTCGCGGACCAGCGCGAGTTCGACGCGTTCGTCGAGGCGGCGTGCGCCGCACCCACCTACGCCCTCGACACCGAGTTCCACCGCGAGCGGACCTACTACGCACAGCTCGCCCTGCTGCAGGTTGCGGCCGGCGACGACATCGTGGAGGTCGACCCGCTGGCGGTGGATGTCGCCAGCATGCGCGCGCTGCTCCGGGGACCCGGCGTCTGCCTCATGCACGCCGCCAGCCAGGACCTGGAGATCCTGGAGCGGGTCTGCGGGGCCGGCCCCCGGCGCCTCGTCGACACGCAGGTGGCCGCGGGGTTCGTCGGCCTGGGGTCCCCGGGGCTGGGGATCCTGCTCCAGAGGCGCCTGGGCGTGCACCTCCCCAAGGCCGATCGGCTGACCGATTGGCTGCACCGGCCCCTGGGCAACGCGGCTCAGGCCTACGCCGCGGCCGACGTCGCCTACCTCGACCCGCTGTGGGCGTCGCTGCGGGACGAGCTCGAGCAGCGAGGCCGGCTCGAGTGGGCGCTCGAGGAATGCGATCAGCTGCGGCGCCGCCACGGCGAGCAGCCCGACCCCGACCAGGCCTGGTGGAGGATCAAGGAGGCCCGCCGCTTGAAGGGCAGGGCCCGCGGCGTCGCCCAGTCCGTGGCGGGCTGGCGGGAGAGTCGGGCGCGCAGGATCGACCGGCCGGTGCGTCACATCCTGCCCGACCTCGCGCTGGTCGCCATCGCCGAGCGCCCACCCCGGACACGGAGCGAGCTGGGGCGGGTGCGAGGCATCGACGGGCGCCACCTGCGCGACGGGGCGGGCGACGAGCTGATGGTGGCCGTCAAGGCCGGCGTGGGCCTGCCGGACGCCGAGCTCCAGGTCCCGCCGCGTGAGGGCGTCGACGGCACGTTCCGCCCGGCGGTGACGTTGGCGTCGGCGTGGGTGAGCCAGCTCGCACGGGACGCCGAGCTCGACCCCTCGCTGGTGGCCACCCGGGCCGACATCGAGGCGCTGATCCGGGGGGACGAGTCGTCGCGCCTGCTCGCGGGCTGGCGGGCCGACCTCGCCGGTGAACCGGTCCGGCGGCTGTTGGAGGGGAACGCCGCCCTCGCCTTCAACGGCGATGGTTCGCTGGTGCTCTGTGACATCAAGGACCCCAGCGGTTAGCCACCTGTTGGAGTCCCAGGTCTACGGAAGCACGCTGACGGTGTCGCGCCCGGAGCGGAGCAATGTGCCCGGGGTGGCGCCGGTGGCCCGGCCGTCGCGCACGATGGCGACGCCGTTGGCGTAGACGTGCTCCACGCCGGTCGCGTCGGCGACCAGGCGCCACGCGCCGCCGGGGAGGTCGGTCGCCGTCCGCTCGGGGCCGTGGCCGACGGCCTCGGGATCGAGAACCACCAGGTCCGCGTGCCAGCCCTGTGCGATGCGACCCCGGTCACGCAGGCCGTACAGCCGGGCCGGCACGTCGGTCAGCTGGTGCACGGCCTCCTCCCAGGACATCAGGCGGCGCTCCCGGACCGCCTCGCCGAGCAGCGAGGTGGAGTAGATGGCGCCGCACATCATGTCCAGGTGGGCGCCGGCGTCGGACCCACCGATGACCGTGCGGGGGTCGCGCCACACCTGTGCCCGCAGCTCCCAGTCGGCGTCGCTGGTGCCGAACACCGGGGGCCGCAGGCCCGTGCGCAGCTCGTCGGCGATCACCACGTCGAGGAGGGTGTCGAACGGTTCCTGGCCCCGCTCGGCCGCCACGTCGCCCACGCTGCGGCCCTCGTGGGGCTTGGTCGCGGGGTTGAAGCACTCGGCGAAGCTGAGCACCGGCCAGTTCGCCAGCCCTCGGAGCAGCCCAGCCTCGCGTGAGGCGGCGCCGGCTGCGAGACGCTCGCGCACCGCGGGATCCCCGAGCGCCACGAGCCGCTCCGGCACGGGGAGGTGGAGGACCTCGCGCCAGCCGGGCAGGCCGTCGAGGACGAACCCGGTGAGGAACGAGAGCCGCATGCTCATCGGGTGGGGCAGGGTGAGCGCGACGACGCGCCCACCGCGGGAGGCGGCCGCGTCCGACGCCGCCAGCTGCCGCTCGTGGCCGGTCGGGTTGAGCGCCGACACGCCCAGCACGTTCCAGTTCAGCGGTCGGCGGGCGGCCCGGGACATGCCGGCGAGCAGCTCGACCTCGTCGTCCGAGAACCCGTTGATGCACCCGGCCACGATGGCCTCCAGGGTCGTGCCCTCGTGCTCGGCGACGCAGCCCGCCAGCGCCAGCAGCTCGTCGTCGTCGGCGAGGCGGGACGGCACCGGCTCGCCGTCGCCGTCGTTGTGCGTGTGGGCCTGGGAGGTCGAGAACCCGAGCGCGCCTGCGTCGAGGGCCTCGTGCAGCAGCCGCTGCATCTCGTCGCGGTCGGCGCCGCTGGTCCGCCGCAGCGCCGAGTGCCCGCACAGGAAGCCGGCGTTCACCGCGGTGGCGCCATCCAGGCGGTCGAGCCACTCACCGAATCCTCCCCAGTCCCACGCCAGCCCCGCGGACAGAGCATCGAGCGGCATGCCCTCGACCCGGGCCATCATCCGCATCAGGTAGTCCGCATGGTCCGGCGTCAGCGGGGCCAGGGAGAACCCACAGTTGCCCCCGATCACCGTCGTGACGCCGTGGAACGGCGACGGGGTGGCGAGGGGGTCCCAGAACAGCTGCGCGTCGTAGTGGGTGTGGAGGTCGACGAATCCGGGGGCGACGTAGCGACCGTCGGCGTCGAGGGTCGAGCGGCTGGGCTCGTCGATGGTGCCCGTGGGTGTGACGACGGCGACCCGGCCGTCGCGGATGCCGACGTCGGCGGCCCACATGGGCGCGCCGGTCCCGTCGACGACGGTTCCACCGCTGATCACGAGGTCGAGCATCTCCAGCCCTCCGGCGGTAGTGGGTGGTCGAACAGCGCCGCGGCGTTGCGGTGGGTCATCGCGGCCGCCTCGTCATCGGTCACGCCGACGGTGGCGAAGCGGTCGGCGAGCAGCGACGCCGTGTCGGGCCATGACGAGTCGGCGTGCGGGTAGTCGCATTCGACCAGGATGTGGTCGACGCCCACGCGGTGGCGGGCGGCCAGGGTGGACGGGTCGTCGATCGTGCAGAACCAGAAGTTGCGGCGCAGCGCCTCGGACGGGGTGAGCTCGCCCTTCCAGACCCCGTCGCCGCCGGTCGCCGAGTGGTCCATCACCCAGTCGAGCCGATCCAGGAGCATGGGCACCCAGCCGATGCCGCCCTCGGCCAGCACGATGCGCAGGCGGGGGAACCGCAGCGGCACCCGCGCCCACAGCCAGTCCGCCGCCGCGGCCAGTGCGTTGACCGGGAACAGCGTCGTGTACAGCTCGAGCGGCGCGCCCGGCGACGTGGCCGCCGTCCAAGCCCCCGACGCCGTGTGCAGGCACACCGCCGTCCCCGTCTCCTCGCAGGCGGCGAGGAACGGGTCCCAGTGGTCGGTGTGGAGCGAGGGCAGGCCGACGTTGACCGGCTGCTCCACGAAGCTGACCGCCTTGAAGCCCCGCTCGGCGTTGCGCTCGATGTCCCGAGCCGCGACCGCCGGGTCCGGGAGCCAGCCGAGCTGCAGGGGGATGATGCGCCCGGGGTGTGTGCCGGCCCACACGTCCAGGTGCCAGTCGTTCCATGCGCGGATGCACGCCAGGCCGAGATCGGGGTCCTGGGACCGGGCGAACACCGTCCCGGCGAAGCCGGCGATCAGCGACGGGAAGCACAGCGACGCCCAGACCCCGCCCGCGTCCATGTCCTCGATGCGGGCATCGATGTCCCAGCAGCCCCGGCGCATCTCGTCGAAGCGCGCCGGCTCCATCGACCATTCGTCGCGGGGCCGCCCGACCACGGCGTTCAGCCCGATGTTCGGGTAGCGCGCGCCCTCGTATTCCCACGCCTGCGTTCCGTCGGCGTCCTCGACGATCCGCGGTGCCCGGTCGGCGAGCCCCGACGGGATGCGACCCTCGAACAGGTCCGGCGGCTCGATCAGATGGTCGTCGGCCGAGATGATCGGCCACGGGGCGGAACCGACAGCTCCCACGGCCGCTCTGGCCGGACTTTCTGACACCGCCGTCATGTGCGGCAGCGTAGTACCCGACCGCGCGAGGGTCCGCGCTACCTCTCCTCGATGAGCATGGCCCGATCCGCCGCGAGCACGCCCCCGAAGGCCACACCCTCGGCCTTGCCGTCGCTGGCGACCAACACGGTGCCCTCGACGGCGACCGGCGCGTCATCGCCCATGTTGACGGCGACGACCACGGCGCCGGCCTCGTCCCAGCGCCGCCACGCCACCACGCCCGGCGCGTCGCGCTCGACGGACTCCAGGCGCTCGAACGCGCCGGTCTGGAGGGCCGTGGTGGCGCGGCGCACGGCCAGCAGCCGGTGGTAGAGGTGGAGGATCGAATCCGGGTCGCGGCGCAGTGCGGCCACGTTGCGCACGCCGGCCTCGGGCGGCCAGGGCAGCCACGCCTCCTCCACGCCCCAGCCGCGGTCGCGGGTGCCGTCCCAGGGGATGGGCGCCCGGCAGCCGTCGCGGCCCCCCGGATCCACCCGCCGGTCGTCGGGGATGACGGCGTCCTCCAGACCCAGCTCCTCGCCGGCGTAGAGGACGGGCGAGCCGGCCAGCCCCAGCAGCAGGAACGCCGCGGCGCGCGCCCGTGACTCCGAACCCCCGTAGCGGGTGCGGTGGCGGACGTTGTCGTGGTTGGACAGCACCCACGTCGGCCAGCCCTGGAACCGATCGACGATGTGGTGGGTGGTCTCGTCGATCCGGCGGCGCCAGCGGCGGGCCTGCCACGGCGCGAACAGCGGCGGAAAGTTGAACGAGAGGTGCAGCTCGTCGCCGTCGCCGTAGTAGGTGGCGACACGCTCGGTAGACAGCAGGAACACCTCCCCGAGGATCAGGCGGTCCCCGGGGTAGGCGTCGACCACCTTGCGCATCCCCCGGAGCAGCTCGTGGGTCTCGGCGGTGTCGTTGACGGCGCTGTGGGGCAGGCCGGCGCTCTCGGGTGGGTCGTCCGGCAGCGCCGGGTCCTTGCCGATGCCATGGGCGACGTCGATGCGGAAGCCGTCGACGCCCCGGTCGAGCCAGAACCGCATCACCCCGTGGACTGCGTCGACCACCTCGGGATTGGCCCAGTTGAGGTCGGGCTGCTCGGGAAGGAACTGGTGGAGGTACCACTGGCCGGTGGCCTCGTCCCACGTCCAGGCCGGGCCGCCGGTAAACGCCGCCACCCAGTTGTTGGGCGGCGTGTCCGGGGAGCCGTCCCGCCACACGTACCAGTCGCGCCGGGGGTCGTCGCGGCTCGACCGGGCGGCCTGGAACCACGGGTGCTGGTCCGACGTGTGGTTGGGCACGAGGTCGACGAGCAGCCTCAGGCCGCGCTCGTGGCACGCCGCCAGCAGGCGGTCGAAGTCGTCGAGGTCGCCGAACAGGGGGTCGACGTCGCAGTGGTCGGAGACGTCGTAGCCGAAGTCCGCCATGGGCGAGGGGTAGAACGGCGAGAGCCACACGGCGTCGACCCCGAGCCAGGCGAGGTGCTCGAGGTGCTGTTCGATCCCGGCGAGGTCGCCGGTCGGGCGACTGCGACCGGTTGCGAACGATCGCGGGTAGATCTGATAGAAGACCGCGCGTTGCCACCAGGGAGCGTCCACGGGACTCGATGGTAAGCGGGGCGGTCGTCGGGCTGTGACGTCTCGATCCCACCCGGACGTGGTAGGAAAGGGGCCGGGACACCCTGAGCAACAACGCGTTTGGGGAGTTAGCCGGTGTCGCCGGCGATACACTTTCCCGCCGAACGAGTAACACGTGGGAGCTGGCCCGTGAAAAAGGGTCGACATCGCCGATTCGAGGAAGCGCGCGCGCTGAAGCGCAGCAACGATCTCGATCTCACCGCCATCTTCGATCCGGCGGACGATGAGCCGTGCCCCGAGTGCGGGGCGGAGGCGGGCGACGAGCATGCGTCGTGGTGCATGTTCGACGCCGAAGACGACGGCTGATCTCCTCCGGCGCTCAGCGCCGGCGTAGTGCTGGGTGGGGAAGGTACTGCTCGCCCCGGGGGCGTCGGCCGTTCCGGGCCGTGACGTGATCGACGAACCGGTCATACGCCCACTCGCCGACGAGCTCGACGATCTCGTCGCGCAAGGTCACGTAGACGGGCGTGGCGCCGACGAAGGCGTCGGGCGCCTCGGTGCACCACCAGTGGAACTCCTGGCCGCCGGCGCCCCAGTCCCGCCGCTTCCACTCGCGCAGCGTCGAGATCACCTGGCCCGAATCGTCGGTGCTCTCGGACAGGCGGAGGGGGAGCTGCCAGCACACGTCGGGCTTCCAGTCCATCGGTCGCTCGCCGGCCTCCAGCGCCGCGCGATGGAGGGCACAGCCGGCGCCGCCCGGAAACCCCGGACGATTGAGGAAGATGCAGGCACCGTCGACGAGCCGGGTGATCAGCGTGCCCTTGGCGGTCCGCCGGATGGGGCCGCCTCGTCGCACCGCCAGCCGGCCATGCTGCCACTGGTCGGTCGTCAGCCGGCCGGCCGCCTCGAGCACGGCGTTGGCGTCGTCCTCGTCGACGAAGTGGGCGCCGTAGCTGCAGCACCCCTGCTCCATCTCGGGCGCCGCCTCGGTCAGCACCCCCTGGCAGCCGTGTCCGTAGATGCACCGCCACGGGCTGAGGAGGAACGTGACGTCGAAGACCCACGTGCGAAGCTCGTCCGGCGCGTCGAAGCTCACGTATTCGTGGAGGTCGGGGGGTGCGGTCGTCGGGGTGCTCGCCATCGTCGCCACGTTGGCATACCTGTGGCCCGTGGGTGGCATGCTGGGCGGTCGGGTCCGGGGAGGGAACAGTGGCCGGTGAGTTCGACGACATCCGCAAGCGCCTGGAGTCGATCAGCGAGGAGCTGGCGGACCTGGCGATGGAGCGCCTGCGGGAGTCGATCGACGCCGGTGGGGTCGAGCTCCCGGTGGACGAACGCCGCCTGACCCGGGCTCGCCGCGCGGTCGAGAAGGCGGTCGCCCTGCTCCAGGAGCCCGACGACACCCACTGACCGTTCGCGGTTGCCGGCGGTCGCCACGGGGCCGGGGATCCGCGTCCCGGCGAGGGGGCGACGTCACACTTTCGGCGATGTCGGGGGGTCGCCCTGGGCTGTCGCGGCGTCAGGCGGTCGAACGGGCCCGCCTGGCCGGGCTCGTGCGCGCCGCCATCCTCGTCGTCGCCGTCTCCCTGATCGTGGACGCCATCGGCGGCTACATCTCCCATCGATCCCCGGCGTCGGAGGCGGCGGGGTCCCGGGGCACGAGCCCGGCGACCGCCCCACCGGTGACGCTCGTGCCGCTCGCATCCACCCCCAGGGGAGCGCCGGTGATCACCCGCGTCGAGACAACCGACCCGGTGGTGTTCCTGACCATCGACGACGGCCACGCCCGGGGCCCCGAGGTGCGTGCGGCCCTCGAGGAGCTCGGCGTGCCCGCCAGCCTGTTCCTGCTCGACGGCCCGGTGCAGGCCGACGCCGAATTCTTCCGCCGGCTGCCCGACACGGTGGTGGAGTCCCACACTCGCACCCACCCCGACCTGTCCACGCTGCCCGAGGACGCCCAGCGCGCCGAGATCTGCGGCAACGCCGACACGCTGCAGCATGCGTTCGGGCGGCGGCCCGTGCTGTTCCGTCCACCCTACGGTGCCTACAACGAGGCCACCACCCGGGTGGCGGCCGAGTGCGGGATGGCGGCGATCGTCCTGTGGGAGGTCAGCGTCAGCGGCGCCGACGTCGGCTTCCGCACAACGCCGCAGCTCCGGGCGGGCGACATCCTGCTCATGCACTTCCGCCCGTCGTTCGTGACCGAACTGCGGGCGCTCACCGATCGCGCCAGGGAGGCGGGCCTTCGCTTCGCGCTCCTGGAGGACTACCTGGTGCCCGACAGCCTGGGCGAGTCAGGCTGAGGGCGGGCCATCCAACGGTGGCGCCGAGTCGAGCTCGTTGAGCGCCCTGATCAGGTCGCGGAAGTCGCCGGCCTTGCGGACGTCGAAGCGCATGACCAGCCGCGGCAGGTCGAGGCGATCGTTGTCGGACACCTCAGCAGGCAGCGGCTCGGTGCGCTCGATGCCACCCTCCACGCACAGGTCCGCGAACCGCTCGTCGAGGTCCGCCAGCTCGGCGTCGGTGGGCGCACCGCGCAGCCGGATGACCAGCCGATCACCGACCCAGCGCAACGACTCGTAGTTGCGCCAGAAGCCGTGGATGGCGTCGACGGCGGCGTCGATGTCGTCGGTGAGCACGAAGAGGTTGGTGTCCCGCGGCGAGACCCAGCCGGCGGACACGAGCTCGTCGTCGAGGAACCGCTGCCAGCCCTTCCAGTAGGTGAGGCCGGGCACGTCCAGCAGGACGATGGGCGCGGGCGTGGCCTTGCCGGTCTGCTGCAGCGTGAGCAGCTCGAAGGTCTCGTCCTGGGTGCCGAAGCCCCCGGGCAGGCACACGAAGCCGCTCGACTCCTTCATGAGCATCAGCTTGCGGGTGAAGAAGTACTTCATCGCCACTACCCGGTCGGACCCCGCCAGGGGCCCGTCGGGCGCCTCCTCGAACGGCAGGCGGATGGTGACGCCCAGGCTGTGCTCGGGGCCCGCGCCCTCGGTGGCCGCGGCCATGATCCCGGGGCCGGCGCCCGTGACGACCATCCAGCCGATGTCGGCGAGGCGGCGTGCAAGCTCGCGGGCGTGCTCGTAGAGCGGATCCGTGCGGTGCGTGCGGGCCGAGCCGAAGACGGTGACCTTGCGCACCGCCCCGTAGGGGGCGAACAGGCGGAAGGCCTCGCGCATCTCCCGCAGGGAGTCGCGGGTGATCTTCAGGTCCAGGCGGTCGGCGTCGTCCGTCGCCAGGCCGTACGCGTTCCGCAGTATGTCGCCGAGAACGTCGCGGTTGCGCGTGGCCCCGGCGTCGTCGAGGAGCTGGCGTACGAGTGCTCGATCCATGTCGCGGCGCCTCGGCGGTTTACGCAGCCGCCGCCCGCTCGACGGGCGCGTACAGCGTCGTGCGTTCCCGCAGGGTGCGCCCAAGCGGCTCGACCAGGGCTGCAAAGTCCTCGGGGGTCATCTCCTGGCCGTGGGTGGCGCCGGCGGCCCGGGAGATGTTCTCGTCCATGAGCGTGCCGCCCAGGTCGTTGCACCCCGCCCGGAGCAGCTGCGCGCCGGCCACGGCGCCCAGCTTCACCCAGGAGAACTGGATGTTGTCGATCAGGCCCCGGTACGCGATGCGGGCCACGGCGTGCATCAGCAGCGTCTCGCGGAACGTGGGGCCCCGCCGGGCCTTGCGCTGCAGGTAGATCGGGGCCGCCATGTGCACGAACGGCAGGCCCACGAACTCGGTGAAGCCTCCGGTCTCGGCCTGCAGGGCCCGGGTCCGCAGCAGGTGCCGCGCCCACGAGCGCGGCGACTCGACGGCCCCGAACATGATGGTCACGTTGGAGCGCAGCCCGACCGAGTGGGCCACCCGGTGGCACTCGAGCCACTCGTCCGTCGTGATCTTGTCGGGGCACAGGACGCGGCGCACCGGATCGTCGAGGATCTCGGCGGCGGTGCCGGGCAGCGACCGCAGCCCCGCCTCCATCAGGCGGCGCAAGTAGCTGTCGAGGGGCTCGCCCAGGCGCCGCGCCCCCTCCGTCACCTCGAGGGCGGTGAAGCCGTGGACGTGGATGTCGGGCACCGCCGCCTTCACGGCGCGGGCGACGTCCACGTAGTAGTCGCCGTCGAAGTCGGGATGGATGCCGCCCTGGAGGCACACCTCGGTCGCTCCCCGTT
Organism: Acidimicrobiales bacterium; assembly: GCA_035259985.1. Classification (GTDB taxonomy): domain Bacteria; phylum Actinomycetota; class Acidimicrobiia; order Acidimicrobiales; family VFJN01; genus DASQUK01. The sequence goes on from DATFVX010000195.1 coordinate 15,943, forward strand.
CCCACGCCTCGCGGGAACGGCCGGCGATGTCGTCGAGCGTGAGCAGGTAGGGCGTGCCCCGCAGGTTGAGCGACAGCGGGCCCTTGGAGAACCCGCAGAACCGGCACTTGAACGTGCAGACGTTGGTGTAGTTGATGTTGCGGTTCCGTACGTAGGTGACCACGTCGCCCACGGCCCCGCGGCGGAGCTCGTCGGCGAGCTCGGCGACCGCGACGACCTCGGGCCCCCGGGCGGCGAAGAGGTCGGTCAGCTCGTCCTCGCCCGGGACCTGCCCTGCCCTAACACCCCCGAGCACCTCCGCCACGCGGCCCCGGATCGGTGGGCCCCCGCCCGGGGTCGGGTCCGTGACCAGGGTGGGCGGCGTGGTGTCGGCACCCGAATACCACGCCGTCGAGACGTTGCCCGTGAGCACCACGTCGGCACCGGTGCCGGCCCGGGCGTTGGCCAGCGTCCGCTCCGGGAAGACGGCGCCCGGATCGTCCCGGCCGAGGCCCTCGGCATCCGCCCGGTCCATGACCGGGAACCTCATCGCCGGGTCGAGCCAGCGGTCGGGCTCGGCCACCATGTGCGGATAGACGGTGAGGCGTGGCGCCAGGGCGAACCCACGCTCCTCGGTGACCACGCGGAGCCGGTCCAGTGCCGGCCAGGGACGCTCGGGATTCACGTGGTCGGCGGTGACCGGGGAGACCCCACCCCAGTCGTCGATGCCGGCGTGGAGCAGGACGCCGAAGTCGTCCGCCAGGTTGGGCGGGGCCTGGACGTGGACGTCGGGCGGCAGGACCAGCCGCGCCAGCGCGATGGCGTCGAGGTGCTGGTCCGGCGGGCATGCGGGGGCCTGGTGCATGGCCGTGCCCGGTTTGGGCAAGAAGTTCTGGACGATGACCTCCTGCACGTGTCCCCAGCGGCGGTGGGACTCGGCGATGGCGGTCAGGGCGGCCAGCCGGTCGCCGCGGGTCTCGCCGATTCCCACCAGGATCCCGGTGGTGAACGGGATCGCCAGCCGCCCTGCGGCCTCGAGGGTGGCCAGCCGGCGCTCGGGGGTCTTGTCGGGGGACCCGCGGTGGGCGGCCAGGTCGGGTCGGAGCGACTCCAGCATCATCCCCTGGCTGGCGGCCACCGGCCGCAGCCGCGCCAGCTCGTCCTCGTAGAGCGCGCCGGCGTTGGCGTGGGGCAGCAGGCCGGTCTCCTCCACGACCAGGCGACACATCTCGGCCAGGTAATGGATCGTGGACTCGTAGCCGCGCTCACCGAGCCAGTCGCGTGCGGCGCCATAGCGCTCCTCCGGGCGCTCGCCGAGGGTGAACAGCGCCTCGTGGCAGCCGGCTGCGGCACCGGCGCGGGCGATGGCGAGCACGTCGTCGGGCTCGAGATAGGGCTTGTCCAGGCGGGCGGGTGGCCGGGCGAACGTGCAGTAGCCGCAGCGGTCGCGGCACAGCATCGTCAGCGGGATGAAGACCTTGGGGGAGTAGGTCACGCGGGTGCCGGTGGCGGCGTCACGCACGGCGCGGGCCCGGACCGCCAGCTCCTCCGGCGGGAGGTCGAGCAGGTTGCTCATGCGCGGGCACACTATCGGCGGACTCCTGCATTGGCGGACTCGGGTCGCGAGGCAATGACGAACGCCGGCGAGAGTCAGAGGCAATGGGTTCCGGCAATCCACGGGCGAGGCGATGGGTTCCGGTGGCGGAACCCATGACCTCGGGCTCGGGCGGGCGGAACCCATGACCTCGGGTGGCGTCGCCGGCCGTTCCTCCTGCACCGGAGGCTATTGCCTCACTTCTGCGCCGACGGTCCGCTCGGCCAGGGGCTCGAAGATCGCCGTCGGTGCCGTGCGACCGCGCAGCGCGACCGTGCCGACGTCCCGCCAGTGGGCCGCCTCGGCGCCGGCCCGGCGCACGGCCTCGGCCGATGCCAGCACCTTCACGGCGCGGCCCTTGGCGATCTCGGTCAGGCGGGCCGCCTCGTTCACCGCCGGCCCGATCACGGTGTACTCGTAGCGGGCCTCGGTCCCGACGTTGCCGGCGACAACCCGGCCCGAGGACACCCCGATGCCCGCCTCCAGCCCCGGGTGCCGTTCCGCCAGCTCGACCAGGGCAAGGGCCAGCAGCCGCGCGGCCCGCAACGCCCGATCCGCATGGTCGGGCTGGGTGGCGGGCACGCCGAAGATGCACAGCGCACCGTCGCCCTCGAACTTGTTGACCCAGCCACCCTGGGCGTCGATCGTCCGGACGACCACGTCGAAGAAGTCGTTGAGCGTGTCCACGACCTCCGTCGGGGGGAGCACCTCGGCCATCGCCGTGGACCCGATGAGGTCCACGAACACGGCGCTGGCATCGGCCTGCTCGCCACTGAGCCCGGTGCCGCGCTCGAGCGCCCGGCGCGCGACCTCCGTCCCCACGTGCCGGCCGAACAGGTCCTGGATGGCGCGTCGCTCCCGCAGCCCCGCGACCATCTCGTTGAAGCCCGCCTGGACGTCGCCGACCTCGCCGCCGTCGTCGACGGTCAGGCTCATGTCGAGGTCACCGTCCCGGACCCGCCGCAGCGCCCCCCGCAGGGCGTCGAGCGGCTCGGCGACGGTGCCGGCGGATGAGATGGTGGCCAGGAGCCCGGCGAAGATGCCGATGAGGGCGAGCGCGGTCAGGGCGTACGAGGGGATGTCGGTGCCGTCCAGGAACGACACCGCGGCGATGGCCAGCAGCGGCACGCCGGAGCCGACGGCCCACGCCAGCATGAGCCGGAGCCGCACGCCCGGGGTCGTGCGCCGCGTCTCCGGCAGGCCATCGAGGACGTAGGCGAACAGCGGCCGAAACGACCGCTCGATCATCAGGTAGCCGATGGCGCAGGTCATGACGCCGCCGATCAGCGTGCCGTCGACCACGCGGGTCACCGTCTGGGCGTCGGCGCCGAACAGCGCCGACAGGGCGCCATACATCGCGGCGGCGAGCACCCAGAACAACAGCGGGCGGAGCGCCTGGCGCCAGGGCTCGCGCAGCATGTCGTAGCGCTCGACCGTCGTCGGCTCCCGTTCCTCCTCGGCCCAGGCGATGGCCCGGCTGAACGCCCGGTGGCCCCACAGGTAGGCGGGGAGGAGCAGCAGCGCCGCAGGCACGAAGGGCGCCCCGAGGGTCAGCGCCAGGGGCAGGTCGGGCGCCAGCTCCGCGCCGGAGGCCAGCAGCACGAAGGTGATGACGGCGATGCCGCCGGCCACGTTGGCGAACAGCAGCCGGCGGCGCACGCTGCGCCGCACGTCCTCGGCCACGACACGGAGGGACCCCACCCAGTCAGGCTAGAGGCCGAGCGGATAGGCGGGCGGGTGGGCACCGAACAGTACGGAACTTGCAGCGCAAGCCCCAGCCGCACAGCTCGGCCTCCCGGCGACACTGACCACCGTGAGTCGAGATGGCGTGCCCATCCGCGCATGCTCTCCGGGGTCCGCGCGTCTTCCCTTCACGCCGCGGGAGCGGCGCGCCTGGCCTCCCAGTCCAGCAGCGCGGCCGGGGGCAAGCCGGTGAGGCGTCGGCTGTCGCGGGTGAGGTGGGCCTGGTCGGCGTAGCCCGTCTCGGCGGCCAGGCGGGCGAGGTCCCGACCGGAAGCGGCCGGCGAGCGGGCCGCGCCCAGGAACCTCTGGAACCGGAGGATGCGTGCCAGCGTCCGGGGCGAGTAGCCGACGGCGGCCTCGACGCGTCGCCTCAGCTGCCGCTCGCTCAGGTCGAACCGGCGGGCGAGGTCGGGCACCGCCGTGGCCGGGCGGTCGGCCAGGGCGCACGCGGCCCGGGTCGCCACGGGGTCCGGGCCGGGGGCGTCATCGAGCCGCCCGAGCAGGGCATCGACGAGCAGCGCGAGGCGCGCCGACCCCCCGGGACCGGCGGCTGCGTCCGCACACCGCTCGGCCAGCGTGGCGCCCGTGCGGCCCCAGAGGTCCCGCATCGGGACCTCGCTGTCGCGAACCTCGGCGGCGGTGGCGCCGAGGATCGGCGGTGCCGCCCCCGTCCGGAAGCGGACGCCGACGATCACGGCCCCGGACTTGAAGCGCTCGGTCACGGCCTGCGTCGCCGGCCCGACCAGGGCCAGGTCGCCCCCGATCGAGACGATGTCGGCGCAGGCATCGGGGAGCACCGGATGCTCGTAGACGCCGTCGCCTGCACCGATCGAGTGGACCCACAGGCAGGACACGTACGGCGCCAGGACCGGCGGCGGCGGTAGCTCCCGGTAGCTCGACGGTGGCGCCGGCACGCAGCCCAGTATGCCCAGAGGTCAGGTCTCGGCGGGTTCCCCCACGTGCTGCGAGAAGAACTCGAGGGCGGTGCGGGTCTTGGTCTGCTGATCGCCGCTGAGGTCGAGCCCCCGCTCGCTCAGGAACAGCCTCGATGCCAGGGCCACGTTCAGCGCATCGGCCGGAGCGCACTTGGTCGACAGCTCGAGGATGCGGGACCCGTCGGGGTACAGCCATGCCTCCGCCACCATCTTGCGGTCGTAGCCCTCGGGGCGGAAGTTGAGCTTGAGCACGAAGATCGGCCCCAGGATGGCAAGGTCGTCGAGCTCGATGTGGTCGGTGAGGTGCGACTCGTAGAAGGCCCGCTGGCCCTTGGAGAACAGCTTGCGGATCGGCCGCCCCCCGCTCGCCACGCTGACGACGTCGGTCGTGCCCAGGCTGCCCTTGAACGACGCCGAACACACCCATCCGCCGGGCATCGCGTCGACCTCGACGACCATGCCGGGCGCCCGCCGGAACTCGTCCGAGAGCTGGTCGGGGACCACGGGCCGTAGCTTGACAACCGTGTCGTCGCCCCGGCCCTGGACCCGGCGGGCGCGCACGACCACGCCCTGCTTGTTGAGTGCCAGGTCGGGGGTGTCGAAGAAGTACACCTGGCGGATCTGGGCCTGCAGCGGGTCCATGCCCAGGTGTGCGACGGTCGAGCGGTGGTGCTCCTCGGGCACCGTCAGCTTGAGTTCGACGCTGTCCGAACCCTTGACCACGTCCACGAGCTGACGCAGGTCCTCGTCGGCCATCTGGACGATACGTTTCTTCGTGGGAGCTGCCATCTCGCCTCCTTGCGCCTGTGCTCAAGACGCTAGGCGCCCGAGCGGGCGTTGGGATCATCCTCGAAGGATGAAACCGCCCACTACGCGAGGTCGCCGGCGGCCGCAGGGTCGACGATCCAGAGGACGTGATCGCCGCGAACGTGCGTGGCCGGCAGGGTCTCGTCGCCGGCGGCCACCCGCGCCATCGCCTCGCGCTTGCCCTCTCCGGTCACCGTCACCAGCACGAGCCTCGCCCGGGCGATGCCGGCGAGGGTGAGGGTCATCCGCGGGAACTTGTTGAGGCCGTTGGGGTCCTCGTTCATGACCACCAGCCGCCCGGGGTCGGCCTCGAGGCCGCGCGAGCCGGTGAAGAGCGACGCGGTGTGGCCGTCGGGGCCCATGCCGAGATGCACCAGGTCGGGGCGTCCGAGCTCGCCGAGCCGCAGCTGGTACGGGTCGGGGCCCTGGTCGCAGCGCATCGGGTAGTTGGCGTTGACCGCGCCCACGCGCTCGAGCAGCGCCTCCCTGACCAGCCGGTAGTTGGAGTTCTCGTCGTCGAGGGGCACGCAGCGCTCGTCGCCCCAGTAGACGTCGACCTTCCACCAGTCGATCTGGTTGCCCGCATCCTCGGCCAAGCCCTCGTAGCAGCGGCGCGCCAGGTCGCCGCCCGACACCACGAACGAGAAGCCGTCGTTGGGGCGGCCGTGGAACGCCTCGATCACCCGCTCGGCGAACTCGCCGGGCACGTCGTCGACCACCACCAGCTCACCGTGCACGTTGTCTCCCGCGATGCGCGACGTCGATCGTCGACGCCGATTCCTAGGCCGAGCCGCCCGGCCTCGACTCCGCTTTGGCCTCGAGCGCGCTGATCAGCTCGTCGAAGCTCTTCGCGAAGGTAGCCACGCCCTGGTCCTCGAGCACGCGGCTCACCTCGTCGAGGTCGACGCCGGCCTCCTCGATCGCATCGAGGGTCCGCTGGGCTGCGGCCGGATCGGCATCGACCGAGCGCGCCAGGGTGCCATGGTCCTCGAACGCATCGAGCGTCGCCTCCGGCATCGTGTTGACGCTGTCCGGCCCGATGAGCGTGTCGACGTACATCGTGTCGGGGTAGGCCGGGTTCTTCGTGGACGTCGACGCCCACAGCGGCCTCTGGACCCTCGCGCCCCGGTCCGCCAGCGCCTGCCAGCGTGGCCCCCGGAACGTCTCCAGGAACCGCTGGTACGCGAGCTGGGCCTGGGCCACCGCGGCCTTCCCGCGCAACGCCAGCGCGGCCTCGGTGCCGATGGCCTCCAACCGCCGGTCGACCTCGGTGTCCACCCGGCTCACGAAGAACGAGGCCACGCTCGTGATCCGGGACGGGTCCCCGTCATACGCCTCCAGGCCGGAGATGTAGGCCTCCATCACCTCGTGGTAGCGGTCGAGGCCGAAGATGAGGGTGACGTTGATGTTCCGGCCCTCGCCGACGAGGATGCGGATGGCGTCGACGCCCTCGGCGGTCGCCGGCACCTTCACGTAGAGGTTCGGCTCGGCGATCTGGTCGTGTAGCTCGCGTGCCGACGCCACCGTGCCGTCGCAATCGCGCGCCAGGTCCGGTGCCACCTCGATCGACACGAAACCGTCGACCCCGTCGCTCTCGTCGTGGACGGGCCGCAGTATGCGGAGCGCCTGCTCGATGTCGTCGGTCACCATCGTCCAGTAGGCCGCGTCGACCGCCTGCCCGCCGTGGATCAGTTCCCCGAACTGCGTGTCGTACTCGTCCGAGGACGAGATCGCCTTCTGGAAGATCGTCGGATTGGAGGTGATGCCCCGCACGCCGCGCTCGACCCATCGGGCCAGCTCTCCTCCGGTGATCCAGCCGCGCCGCAGGTTGTCGAGCCAGGGGCTCTGGCCCTGTTCGTGGTACAGGTCTTGAAGGCGAGTCATGGTTCGTCTCCGGTCTCGGTGCTGCTGGGGGCGGGCGCAGGCCCGTCGGCCGCCGCGCCCAGGTCCTCCCGCAGGTCTTGGATCAGCTGGCGCGCGCGGTCGGCCACGTTGTCGGGGTTGAAGCCGAGGTTCGCCAAGGCCACGTCGCCCGGTGCGGAGGCGCCGAAGCGGTCGAGCGTGACGCTGTCGTCGGCCCAACGGTCCCAGCCCAGGCTGGCGCCCGCCTCGACCGCCAGGGTCGGCACCTCGGGGGGTAGGACGGAGTCCTGGTACGCGTCGGGTTGGGCCGAGAACAGGTCCCACGAGGGCATCGACACCACCCGCGTGCGGACGCCCGACTCACCCAGCTGCGCCGCAGCGTCGACGCACACGGCCACCTCGCTGCCCGTGCCGATGAGGACGAGGTCGGCGTCGCCGTCGCCGCCGGGGTCGACCAGCACGTAGGCACCGCGCTCGACGGGGGCGCCGGCGGTGCCCTCGAGCACGGGGATGTCCTGACGCGTCAGGACGAGTGCCGTCGGGCCCGGGGACGCAACTGCGATCCTCCAGGCGCCGGCGGTCTCGTTGGCGTCGGCGGGGCGGATCAGGCGCATGCCGGGCATGGCCCGTAGCGACGCCAGGTGCTCGACGGGCTGGTGCGTGGGCCCGTCCTCGCCGAGTCCCACGGAGTCGTGGGTGAAGCTGAAGATGTCCTTGTAGCCCGACATCGCGGCGAGCCGGACGGCCGGCCGCATGTAGTCGCTGAACACGAAGAAGGTCCCGCCGACGGGAAGGACCCCGCCGTGCGCGGCCATCCCGTTCATCACGCCGGCCATACCGTGCTCCCGCACGCCGAAGTGGATCTGGCGGCCACCCGGGTCGTCGGCCGTCTGGACGCCGTGGTCCTTCAGCACCGTGCCCGTGTTCCCGGTGAGGTCGGCGCCCCCGCCGATGAGTCCGGGGACCAGGTCGGCCAGGGCCTGGAAGCAGGTGCCGCTGGCCTTGCGGGTGGCGACGTTCTCGCCCGGCTGCCAGCTCGGCAGCGCCTCGTCCCAGCCCGGCAGGCCGCGCCGGCCCAGGCACGCCTCGTACACCTCGCGCTCGCCCGCGTCCAGGGCCGCGACCCGCTTCTCCCACGCCTCCCGCTCGTCGCGCCCGCGGCGCCCGGCCGCCCGGTACAGCTCCAGGACGTCGTCCGGCACCCAGAACGACTCGTCGGCCGGCAGGTCCAGGATGCGCTTCGTGGCGGCGACCTCGTCCTCGCCGAGCGGACTGCCGTGGGCGTGGGCGGTGTCGGTGAAGTTGGGGGACGGCCAGCCGATGTGGCTGCGCAGGATGAGCATCGAGGGTGCGTCCTCGACGTCGGCGGCCCGTCGCAGCGCCGCCTCCAGCGTGTCGGTGTCGTTGGCGACCTGGCCGAGCGATTCGACGTGCCAGCCGTAGCTCGCGAAGCGGCCGGCCACGTCGTCGGAGTACGCCAGCTCGGTCGCGCCGTCGATGGTGATGTGGTTGTCGTCGTAGACGTAGACCAGCCGCCCCAGACCCAGGTGCCCGGCCAGCGAGGCCGCCTCGTGGCTGATGCCCTCCATGAGGTCGCCGTCGCTGCAGATCACGTATGTCCTGTGGTTGCAGACCTCGGGGCCGAAACGGGAACGCAGCCAGCGCTCGGCGACGCCGAAGCCCACGGCGTTGGCGAATCCCTGCCCGAGGGGTCCCGTGGTGAGCTCGACCCCCGTCGTGTGGTGCACCTCGGGATGGCCGGGCGTCTGCGATCCCCACTGGCGGAAGGCCTTGAGGTCGTCGAGCGTCAGCCCGTAGCCCGTGAGGTGGAGCATCGAGTACAGCAGGATCGACGCGTGCCCCGCCGACAGGACGAACCGGTCGCGGTCGGGCCAATCGGGCGTCTCGGCGTCGTAGCGCAGGATGCGGGTCCACAGCACGTGCGCCAGCGGGGCAAGCGCCATGGCGGTGCCGGGATGCCCGCTGTTGGCGGCCTGCGGTGCGTCCATGGCCAAGCCCCGGATGACGTTGATGGCACGCTGCTCGAGGGCTGGGTCAGCAGACATCTTTGGTCCACCCTAGTGGGGAGGTCCGATGGTTCGGTTGGGTTCCCGCGCGTCTTCTTCCCTGGTCACACGTCGCTGAAAACCAGGACGCTGGCGGTGAACCCGTGCACGAAGCTCCGCCCGCCCACGGGCCCGATCTCGCCGGCGCAGAACATCCCGGCGAGCGCCGGCGCGCCGAGCGTGTCGTGCACCACTCGGGCGTCGTGGTCGGGCTCGCCGAAGAGGCGCTGCCCCCGGCCGTTGCAGGTGAAGACGAGGGCGGCGTCGCCGGTGGCGTCGGCGAGCATCGCCCGCAGGTCCTCGTCTGCGGCGACGGCGTCGCGCACCTGGAACTGGACGGTGGTCCCCACCTCGACCTGATCGCCGACGGCCAGGGCGCGGCGGCGCCGGTCGGCGCCCACCACGCCGCGGATGAGGAAGTCGCCGCGCTCGAACGTGGCCCGGTGCTCGTCGATGGCGATGCCGATCTGGAGCCCCGAGGCGAGGAGGGCCCGCTCCTCGTCGTCGGCGGCGTGGACCAGCTCGTCGAGCCGGTCGAGCGCAGGCCGCCCGGCGATCTCCATCACGAGGTTGCCCTCGGCCCGGGTGACGATCATCGGGTCGCCGATGGGCCTGCAGCCCTGGGACACGACGGCGCTGGTTGCCACCCCACCGGGGAGCACGATGCCCACGCCGCCCGAGGACATCACCTCGTCGTCCACCACGAGTCGGTTGCCGCCCGGCGCGCTCGCCGCCGACGCCATGCCCCCCACCACGGGGATGGACACGGCGTCGTCCGACCCCGGGAGCTCCAGCGTGGCCAGCGCGTCGATGATGGCGTCCACCGGCAGCGAGAACGGGTCGGCCAGCAGGATCAGCGCGTCGCCCGGCTCGAAGGTCGAGGCCGACAGGCCCTGCAGCGCGATCCCCGCCGACGTGCGCGTGGCCTCGAGACGAACGGCGCGGGGCGGAGCCGCCAGGCGCCCGGCCCACAGGCCGAGAGCGGGCGCGTCCTCGACCTCCCGGGGCCCACCCAGGACGGCCACGGCGGTCGTGCCCACGAGCACGCCGGGCCTGAGCATGCGGCTGATCGCGGCGGCCATGTCGCCGAAGTCGTCCCGGTGCTGCGGCGACGCGAACACGGCGGCGACGTCGGGCTCGGTCCCGAGCCGCTCGAGCACGGCGCCGATGACCTCGCCCGTGGCCTCGGCGGCGTCCGGGTGCTCCGACAGGGCGCTGGCGAACGTCACGGGACCCTCATGCGGGGGCGCGATCCGGCCCCGGGACCAACGTGTAGGGAACGACGGTGATGTGCCCGGTGCCGATGCGGCACTGCGCCTCCACCGTGCCGTAGTCGGCGAAGTCGACCTCGGCCCGCACCAGTCGATACGTGAACTTGCCCGGCTCCACCTGGAACGGCTGGACGTTGCGCGCCACCTGCTCGCCGTCTCGCCGGAACACGACCTCGAGGACGCCGCTGCCGGGCTCGTCGGGCGGGCACCGCACGACGACGATCAGGTGGGGCGCGACCGTCACGGGTGGCGGCGACGGCGGCACCGCCGAGAAGTGCACGCCGGCGAGGTCGATCAGGGTCGGTCCGCCCTCGAACGTCGGCCGCAGGTCGATGGCCTCGACGAAGAGGGCAGCGACGATGTTCATGCCCTGGAACCTAGGGCAGGATCGGGGTCAGGCGGCGCGAACGGGTTCCCGCACGGGGGGTCGATCGTGGCGCACGCGGGCCCACCCGACCCGGCGAAGGAGCCGGATGAATGGCCACGAGGGGTCGAACTCGCCCCGGCGGAATGCCAGGCGGGCGGACGTGGGGGCCGCGTGGTGGTTGTTGTGCAGCCCCTCGCCGCCCGTGAGCCACGCCAGCCACTGGAGATTGGTGGCCTGGTTGTCGTGGGGCCGGGCGCCGAAGGTGTGCGTGACCGCGTTGATCGAGGCGTTGAGCGACAGGTACAGCACGACGTGGACGACGGCGGCGACGGCCCCCCAGATCGGCCCGAGGAGGACGACGAGCAGGGCGATGCCGATGCCGAGGCCGAGCCAGGCGCGGTCGAACAGCACCCGGTCCCAGCGATCGGGCGGGAGGTCGCGTGCGTAGCGGGGGACGGTCGCCCCGTCCCGGGCGGCCCGCCGGTAGAGGGCGGGGTTGGTGAGTTGCACACGCACCCAGCCGAGCAGGACGGGGGAGTGGGGATCGCCCTCGACGTCGGTGAACGCATGGTGGCGCCGGTGCACGGCCGTCCATTCCCGGGGCTTGATGCCGGTGGTGATCCAGATGATCACCCGGAACGCGAACGCCACGCCGGGCGCCAGCGTGATCGCCCGGTGGGCAAGCGTGCGGTGCAGGTAGACCGTGGTCGCGAAGTTGGCGACCTGGCTCGTGACGACGCCGACGAGTACGGCGAGGACGGGCGCGGGCATTAGGGGGAGGGTATCTACCGACAGGTCGGTAGACAACGAAGGGCTCGCGGCGGCCGGTAGCCTCCCATCTCGTGGCGAACGAGGGCGAGGGCAGCTCGACGCGGGAGGCGATCCTGGTCGAGGCGAGGCACTGCTTCGCCCAGAACGGCTACGAGGGCACGTCGCTGAACGACATCGCCGCCGGCGTCGGCATCCGCCGCGCCAGCCTGCTGCACCACTTCCACTCGAAGGAGGCGATCTACCAGGCGGTGTGCGAGCGCGCCGTGGCGGACTGGGGCAAGTGCATCGAACAGGCCGTCAGCGGGCCGGTCGGCGAGGGCTGGAACTACGTCGACCAGGTGCTCACGGCCGCCGTGCGCTGGTTCGCCCAGAACCCCGAGTTCGTCCGCCTGGTCCGCCACGAGTCGCTTACCGCCGGCGATCACCTCGGCTTCGATCTGGGCATGGCGATCCGGCCATGGTTCGAGCGGGCCGTCAACCACTTCGACCGCGAGATGGGCGCCGGCCGGTTCCGCAAGCACGATCCCGAGCAGCTGCTGATCAGCGGCTACGGCGCGGTGCTCAATTACTTCAGCGACGTGCACTTCCTCGAGAGCCTGCTCGGCAGGGACCCGATGACCGAGGAGGCCATCGAGGCCCGCATCGAAGCGGTCCGCGAGTTCTTCCGGGCCGCGCTCGAGCCCTGATGCGCTGACGCGGAGGACGTTCCCGACGCCGGGAAAGTCCCTTGCCCAGCTCTCATGCTATCGAGTAATATACGCAGTATGATACTCGAATCGAATCGGCCGTGAGCATCCGACACGCGCTGTTGGCGCTCCTCAGCGAGGGGCCCAAGTACGGGCTCCAGCTCCGCCAGGAGTTCGAGGCGGGCACCGGCGATGTGTGGCCGCTGAACGTGGGTCAGGTGTACACGACGCTCCAGCGGCTGGAGCGCGACGGGCTCATCGAGTCCGACGACACCGGCGAGGACGGGCCCCAGAAGGGCTTCCGCATCACGGCGGCCGGGGCGGTGGAGCTGGACGAGTGGCTGCGCACGCCGCCGGACATGACGTCGCCGCCACGCGACGAGCTCGTCATCAAGGTCCTCATCGCGTTGCGGGTGCCGGGGATCGAGGTCCGAGAGCTGGTCCAGACCCATCGCCGGCACGTGGTCGAGCTGATGCAGCAGTACACGAGGCTGAAGGCGGAGACGACCGACGGCGACATCGGCCTGGCCCTGGTCGTGGATGCCGAGCTCTTCCGCCTCGACGCGGTGGTGCGCTGGCTCGACGCGGTGGACGGCCGGCTCCCGGCCCTGACGGTCGCCGAGCCCACCGCCCAGTCACGATCGGCGCCGGAGCGGCTGCGCAGGAGAATGGGGGTGCGGCGATGAGTGAGCGTGCGTCGAGGGTGACGGGGAAGCAACGAGAGAGCGAGCCCGGCCCGAGCGGCCGTGGGAGCGGACAAGCAAGACGTCGGAGCCCGAGCGGCCCGCTGCGAAGCAGGAAGAGCGGGAAGCAATGAGTGCCCTCGAACTGGAGGGTGTGTCCAAGGTCTACGGCGAGGGCGCGGCCGAGGTGCGGGCCTTGGTGGATGTCGACCTGACGGTCGAGCCCGGTGCCCTGGTGGCCGTCATGGGCCCCAGTGGCTCGGGCAAGAGCACGCTGCTCACGATCGCAGGGAGCCTCGAGGAACCGAGCGCGGGTGAGGTCAGGGTGGGCGGCGCCACGCTCTCGTCCATGTCGCGCGACGAGCGGGCGCGCCTTCGGCGGCGCTCGATCGGCTACGTGTTCCAGGACTTCAACCTCCTGGCGGGGCTCACGGCGATCGAGAACGTGACGCTCCCCCTCGAGCTCGACGGCGTGCGCGCCCGCACCGCCCGGGTTGCTGGCATGGACGCGCTGGAGCGGCTCGACGTCGCCGACAAGGCCCAGCGGTTCCCCGACGACCTGTCGGGGGGCGAGCGCCAGCGCGTGGCCATCGCCCGCGCCATCGTCGGGGACCGTTACCTGTTGCTGGCCGACGAGCCCACGGGAGCGCTCGACTCGGTGAACGGCGAGGCGGTGATGCGGCTGCTGCGGGCCGCGTGCGGGAGAGGGGTGGCGGGCGTCGTCGTCACCCATGAGGCGCAGCTGGCCTCGTGGGCCGACCGCATCGTGTTCCTGCGCGACGGGCGGGTGGTCGACCAGACCTCCCCGCTCCCGGGTCCCGAGTCCCTGCTGGCACCCGGTGGGTCGCGGTGAGCATGCCGTTCGCAGGCGGTGCGCCGGCCCGACGGGCGCTCGTCCGATGGGCCCTGCGGTTGTTCCGCCGCGAGTGGCGCCAGCAGGCCCTGGTGCTGGCCCTGCTCGGCTTCGCGGTCGCGATCGCGGTGGCGGGCTCCGCGACCGCGTACAACATGGCGCCGCGCCGCGATGCCGTCTTCGGCGATGCCGACCACCGGCTGGTGTTCGACGTGTCCCGGACCCCGCCGGACGCGATCGACGCCTCCGTGGCGGCCGCCCGGGATTGGTTCGGAACCGTGGACGTGATCGGCGAGCGCCGCGTCCCGGTGCCGGGGTCGGTCGAGACCGTCGAGCTCCGGGCTCAGGACCCCGACGGCGAGCTGGGAGCACCCATGCTGCGCCTGCGAGACGGCCGTTACCCGCACGGGCGCGGCGACGTGGCGGTGACCGACGACGTGGCCCGGGCGTACCAGGTCGGCGCGGGTGACACGCTCGACCTGGGCGACGGCGCGTGGACGGTCACGGGTGTGGTCGAGAATCCCCACGACCTCGACGATGAGTTCGCCCTCCTGTCGCCATCATCGCGCGACGAACTGGACTCGCTCGTGGTCCTGGTCAACGCCCCCGACGAGCGGGTTCGGGAGTTCCCGGCCCAGCGTGAGCTCGGGCCGGGCCGCGTCGAGGCGCGTGGCGACACGGAGAAGGAAGCCGCCGCATCGGCCGCACTGGCGATATCCGCCGTCGTCCTGCTGCTGGTTTGCCTCATCGCGGCGTCCGGGTTTGCGGTCGTCGCCCAGCGCCGGCTGCGCCAGCTCGGGATGCTCGCAGCGACGGGAGCTACCCGGAGGCAGCTCCGCCTCGTGGTGGTGGCCAACGGCGCCGTCGTCGGTGTGATTGCCGCCGTCGGTGGCGGGCTCGCCGGCCTGGCGCTGTGGATCGCGATTTCACCCCGGCTCGAGACCGTCGCGGCGCATCGCATCGGGCGGTTGGACGTTCCGTGGCCGCAGGTCGGTCTCGCCATGCTCCTCGCGATCGTGGCCGCAACTGCCGCAGCCTGGTGGCCGGCGCGCACGATGGCGCGCGTGGCGATCACCCGCGCCCTGTCGGGTCGCCCGCCGAGGCCCGTGCCGACGCGACGGTCGATCGTGCTGGCGACCCTCCTGGTCGCGGGCGGCGTTGCCAGCCTGATGGCGGGGATCGATGCGACCAAGGACAAGGCGGACCCGGCCTTGGTCATCGCCGGGACGCTGGCGATCCCGCTGGGGATCGCCCTGTTCTGCCCGCTGGCGATCCGGGCGGTGGCGCCGGTGGCGGCACGCTTGCCGATCGCGGCCCGGCTGGCCGTCCGCGACCTGGCGCGGTACCAGGCGCGGGCAGGGGCCGCGCTGGCCGCCGTCAGCCTCGGGCTCGGGCTGGCGGTCGCCATCGTGGTCGGCGCGGCCGCCGCGGAGTACCGCCCCGACGAGGGCAACCTGTCGGACCGGCAGCTGATGCTCTGGATCGACGCGCCCGACGAGGTCGGGACCCCCGAATCCGTTCCGGGACAGGGGGTCGCCGACGCGCCCGGGCTCACCTCTGCGGTCGATCGGATCGTCACGGCGCTCGACGACCCAGACGTCCTTGCGCTGGATGTGCCGAGTGACCCGGCCGCGGTGGAAACCGTCGATGGCCAGAACGTTCGACGGCCGGTGGGCCTGGCGCGGCAGGTCGGTGACGTGTACCGGAAGACCGGCGTGCTCTACGTCGCCACGCCCGACGCGCTGCGCCATGTTGGCGTGGAGCCGGCCTCTGTGGGCCCCGATGTCGAGGTCCTCACCGACCAGGCCGGTCCGCTGTACATGGTCGGGGCGGCAGCTCGCCCCCTCCACGTACGGGATCCGCTGCCGATCGAGCCTTCGGCCTACGCGTCCGTGCCACGTTCGTTCGTCACCCCCGACGCGCTCGCGCGCTACGGCTGGGAGTCGGTCCCGGCTGCATGGTTGATCGAGAACGCGAAGCCCCTGACGGACGAGCAGCTGGCCGACGTCCGGGGGTGGGCCGCCGACGCCGGCTTGACCGTCGAGGCACGGAACCAACAGGGCGGCCTGTCGCAGCTGCGATCCGGCGCGACGGGCGTGGGAGTCCTGCTGGCGCTCGGCATCCTCGCCATGACCGTGGGCCTGGTCCGCGCCGAGACGGCGAGCGATCTCCGGACGCTCACGGCCGTCGGCGCGCCGAGGCGTGTCCGCCGGGCGGTCACCGGCGTGACCGCAGGCGCACTCGCCCTGCTCGGGGCCCTGCTCGGCACCGCGGGTGCGTACGCAGGCCTCGCTGCCGGCTACGCCGACGACCTGGCTGTCCTGCGCTCGGTGCCGGTCGCCAACCTGCTCTCGATCGCGATCGGCCTGCCGATCCTCGCCGCCGCAGCCGCGTGGCTGCTGGCCGGCAGGGAGCCGCCCTCCGTCGCCCGGAGCCCGATGGACTAGTGGGCGCTCGCGGAAGTTCCGTGGATGTATCGCCGTGTCAGATTCGTCGCTGGCGAGGACGCAGGAGGAAGGCGCAGCCAGCGGCTGCGGCGACGACGAGGACGACGTCCAGCGGCGAATCTGGCCGGCGAGACG
>DATFVX010000196.1:0-3059 GCA_035259985.1 Acidimicrobiales bacterium
AACGGCCCGGGTCGTGGCGCTCACGGCCGTCACCGGGCCGATCAGCCACTGCAGGATGTCGACGTCGTGGATCGAGTGCTCGAGCAGCGTGCCCCGCCCCGCGAGGTTGGCGTCGGTGCGCCAGGTCGAGCCGTAGATGCCCTGGTCCGGGATGTACTGGTCGTCGCGGAAGACGACCGCCAGCACGCGGCCCGCCCGTTCGTCGCGCACGAGCCGGCGCACCCAGCGGAACGACGGCAGGAAGCGCAGGACGAGACCCACCTGGTTCACGACGCCGGCACGAGCGACCGCGTCCGCCATGCGCTCCGCCGCCACCGCGTCGAAGGCCAGAGGCTTCTCGCAGAACACCGCCACCCCCGCCGCCGCGGCCACGTCGACAAGGCGCGGGTGGGCCGCGGTCCACGCCGTGACGTAGACCGCATCGACCAGCCCCGGGAGCTCCTCCTCGCCCACGACCGCGGCCCCGTGGTCGGCCGCAAACCTGGCGGCACGGGCCCCGTCCGGGTCGTGGACCGCGACGATCTCGTTGTCGACCCGGCTGGCCTCGAGGGCCGAGACGTGGATACCGGAGACGAACCCCGCGCCGTAGAAGCCGACCCGCACGGTCACCGGCGCATCCCCACGGAGGCGGAGGCTAATGGTGGCCGCCGGTGGGGCGGACCTCGTTCCGGACGCCGAAGTGGTTGCCCAGCGGCCATTCGTGCGCCAGGAACGTGCGGGTCTCCGCTCGTGCCCTGAGAAATGGCTTGACCGCGTTATCGGATAACGGTTATCTTAATGGATAACCGTTAAATCGAGGAGGACGGATGCGGCAGGAAGCGGTGCTCGCGATGCTGGCCAAGGAGCCCTCCTACGGCTACGAGCTGCGGGCGCGGCTGCGCGAGGCCCTGGGGCCCCTCGGTGAGGCCATGAACCCGGGGCAGGTCTACGTGACGCTGACCCGGCTGGAGAAGGCAGGCCTGGTGACCTCGCGCCGGGCGGAGGGGCTGGCGGACCGGCCGGACCGCACCGTGTACGGGCTGACCCCGGCCGGTCAGGAGAGGGTCGCCGAGTGGTTGGCCGAGGTGAGCTGGCCGAAGCCCGACCTGGCGGAGTTCCACCTCAAGCTGGTCGCGGCGGCGGCGGGCGGCCTCGCCGACCCGATCAGCATCGTGGACGCCCAGCGCCGCGAGCTGCTGCGCCGGCTGCGGGACGCGCAGCGGGCGGCGCTGGCCGAGCCCGACGGCTCCGACGCGGGGCTGTTGCTGGAGGGCGTCGTGCTGCGGCTGCAGGCCGACCTGCGCTGGCTGGAGGCCTGCGAACAGAACTGGACCGAACGAAGGAGCAGATCGTGAGCGACACCGGCGACACCGCCCGCAGCGCCGTGCTGTGGGCCCGCGGGTTGCGGAAGAACTACGGCCAGGGCGAGGGACTCGTGCGCGCCGTCGACGGAATCGACCTCGACGTCGCCCCCGGAGAGACGGTGGCGGTGATGGGGCCCAGCGGCTGTGGGAAGTCCACGCTGCTGCACCTGCTGGGCGGGCTCGACCGGCCCACCGACGGGGAGGTGTGGCTGGGTGGCCGGCGCATCGACCGGATGCGGGAGAAGGCGCTGGCCCGGATGCGCCGCACTGCGGTCGGGTTCGTGTTCCAGGCGTTCCACCTGATGGAGGAGCTCAGCGCCGTCGAGAACGTCGAGCTCCCGGCGCTGTTGGACGGGCGCTCGCCGCGGGCGGCGCGGCGCCGGAGCTTGGAGTTGCTCGACCGGGTCGGCCTCGCCGACCGGGCGGGGTTTCTCCCCTCGGCGCTGTCGGGCGGCCAGCGGCAGCGGGTGGCGATCGCGCGGGCACTCAGCAGCGAGCCCCTCGTGGTGTTCGCCGACGAGCCCACCGGCAACCTCGACAGCGCGGCCACCGTGGAGGTCCTGCGGCTGTTCGACAGCCTGCACCAGGCCGGGCAGACCCTGGTCGTCGTCACCCACGACGAGCGGATCGCGGCCACCGCCGACCGTCTCATCTCCATGCGCGACGGCTCGTTCGTCGACGAGACGAGGCTGACCGGCGGCACCACGGGTGAGCTCGGCGCCCTGGTCGGGCTGGAGGGCTGACCGGTGGGGCGGCTACTCCTGGTGTTCCGCCTGGCCGCCGGGAACCTGCGGCGGCGCCCGGCCGAGGCCGCGCTGTTGCTGCTGGCGGTCACGGCGGCCACCACCACGCTCACGCTCGGGCTCGTCCTGCGGGGGGTGAGCGACGACCCCTACCAGACGACCCGCGAGGCCACGGCCGGGCCCGACGTGGTCGCCAGCACCGCGGCCGACCCCTTCTTCGGCCGGCCCGTCGATCGCGCCGCGCTGGAGGCGCTGGCCGGTGCGCGCGGCGTCGTCGACCACGGCGGGCCGTACCCGGTGATCGGCGCCGAGCTCGAGACCGACGGCGCCACCGGGTCGCGGCGGACTCCCCGGGGCGAGGCCATCGGCGGTGCGGCGGGGGCCTGGGCCGTCGGGCGCGACACCGCGGCGGCCGCTGTCGACCAGCCCGAGGTGACCGAGGGCAGCTGGGTACGCGGCGGCGGCGTGGTGGTCGAGGCCGGCTTCGCCGAAGCTCTCGACCTGCACGAGGGCGACCGGGTGACGCTCCGGACCCGTGCGTGCACATTCCAGACGCCGTCCCGGCCGGCGGAGTGCGAGGTCGTGAGCAGCCGCTCCTTCCGGGTCGTCGGCGTGGCTGTCACCGCCGCCGCCAGGCCCTATCCCGACGTGTGCTTCGCACCGTCGTGCCCCTGGGCCGCAGAGGCCATGGAAGATGCGATGGCTGACGGCCCACCGCAGAGTGAGCCGGACCAGCCGGTCGACGACGACACCCTCGCCGCGGAGCCACCGGTCGAGCCCGGGCTTGTGTGGCTCACCGACGCGGACGCCCGGGGCCTCGCCCCCGGCGGGCAACCGCAGTCCTACGTCGTGAACCTGAAGCTGGCCGATCCGACGGATGCGCCGGCGTTCGTCGACGCCCACTTCTCGCCGTCGACAGGCACGGAGATCCTCGAGCCGTGGCAGGACATCCGCGGGTCGTACCAGGAGGTGG
>DATFVX010000197.1:0-10586 GCA_035259985.1 Acidimicrobiales bacterium
GGTTCCGGTAATCGACGGGCCAGGCGATGGGTTCCGGTGGCGGAACCTATGACCTCGGGCTCGGGTGGGCGGAACCTATGACCTCGGGTGGCCTGGCCGGCCGTTCCTCGTGCACCGGAGGCAATGGAGCCGAGGCAATACCGCACGCTGTGCACCGGCCGAGGCAATGCCGCACGAAAACCGTTCGCTATTGCCTCGCCCCCACGAGACCGTTCGCCATTGCCTCGGACCCGGCGATCGGATCCCGCCCGGATAACGTCGGCCGCGTGACCAGGAGGTTGCCGCCCACCCGCCAGGACCTGATCCGATGGTCAGAGGCGCTGTCGGGCATCGCCCGCACCGGCCTCGGCTTCACGGAGAGCCTGTACGAGCGCGAGCGGTTCGAGGAGGTGATGGCGGTGGCGGGCGACATCCGCGCGTCCGCCGAGGCCGACGAAGGCTTCGACGCCGAGCACTTCGTCGACGAGTGGATGCAGGGTGTCGGCGAGGGCGTCGCGGGCTACATCACGCCGAAGGTGGCCGTCGGTGCCGTCGTCCACAACGAGAAGAGCGAGATCCTGCTGGTCCAGCGGGCCGACAGTGGCATCTGGCTGTACCCGACCGGGTGGGCCGACGTCGGCTATTCGGCGAGCGAGATTGCGGTCAAGGAGGTGCGCGAGGAGACCGGCATCGATTGCGTGCCGGTCCAGCTCATCGCACTGCTCGACGGCCTGCGGCTCGGCTTCACGCGCGTGCCCCTGTACAGCCTGGTGTTCCTGTGCCGGGCGGTCGGCGGCGAGCTGAGCGCCCACCCGCTCGAGACCCGGGCCGTCGGTTGGTTCGCCGACGGTGACCTGCCGGAGCCGCTCGCGGGCGCAACCCAGTGGCGCGAGCACGCCTTCCGGGCGATCCAGGGCGACAACGTCGGCGTCCTCTACGACGAGCCCCGCGACCGCCCCTGGGCCAGCGGCGCCTAGCACCCATTGGCGGACCCTCGCCGTCTCGTCATGGCGCGAGTCAGGTCGGGTTCAGCAGCCATGGCGCATCCTCGGGTCGCACGCCCCCGCCGCCAGGTTGGCCGTGCGCACAGGAGGTCGACATGCGACGCCGCCGAGAGATCTACGGCCACGAACGCGGGCGGACCCGACGACACCGACGAACGGTGCTGGGCGGTTGCGTCGCGGCGGCGCTGGTCGCCGGCTCGTGCAGCAGCGACCAAGGCTCGAACTCCGCATCGTCATCGACGACGACCGCGCCAGGCGACACGACCCAGCCCACCGCCCCCGAGAGCCAGCGCGTTGACCTGGCGGAGCCGTCGTTCTCCGACCCTTCCGAGGTCCACAACCCCTGGTTCCCGATCAGCGATCTTCACTCCGCCGTGATCCTCGGCAACGAGGAAGGAGATCCGCTCCGGATCGAGACGACCCTGCTCCCGGAGCACGAGACCGTCGAGTTGAGCAACGGCGAGCGGGTCGAGCTGCTGATCTCACAGTTCGTGGGCTACGTCGACGGACGCATCCACGAGGTCGCAATCGACCGGTACGCGCAGGACGACGTCGGGAACGTGTGGTACTTCGGGGAAGACGTCTACAACTACGAGGACGGCGTCGTCGCCGACACCGAGGGAACATGGCTCGCGGGGAGGGACGGCCCGCCCGGGATGATCATGCCGGCCGACCCCCAGGTGGGCGATGTCCACCGGCCCGAGAACATCCCGGGCTTCGTCTTCGAAGAGGTCCTCATCAAGTCGGTGAACCAGACCGTCGAGGGCCCGCGCGGTCCAGTGACGGGCGCCATCGTCGGCACGGAGAACCACCTAATGGAGGGGCACTACGAGGACAAGACATTCGGGCCCGGCTACGGCGAGTTCCGTTCGGGCGTCGGCGGGAACCTCGAGGCGATGGCGCTTGCGGTGCCCACCGACGCCTTGCCGGGTGGGGTGCCCACCGACCTCCAGACCGTCTTCACGGGGGCGAGCGACATCTTCGAGGACGCGGCGTCGGGGGACTGGACGGCGGCTATCCGCAGCTTCACGGCGATGCGGGCCGCGTGGTCCGCTCACCAGCGGGGCGCGCACGTGCCGCCACTGCTGAAGATCCAGATGGACCGAAGCCTGGATGCGCTCGCCGGGGACGACATGGTGCCCGCCCTCGATGCACGCAACGCCGAGGGGACCCGCAGCGCCGCGCTGGACGTCGCGCAGGCCGCTCTCGACCTGGAGTTGCAATACCGGCCGCCGACCGACATCGACCTCGGCCGGTTCAACGTGTGGGCCGAGGCGGCCGTCGTCGATGCGAGCAGCGACGAGGCCGATACTGGGCTGGTGGCGGGCGACGTCACCTCCCTGGAGTGGACATGGGACCGCATTGCCCACACCTTCGACAAGGCCGATGCCAGCGAGGTGGAGGCCCAACTAAAGGACCTGCGTAGCGCGGCTGACGACGAGGAAACCGACGCGGTGGCAACGGGTGCCGCAGCCTTGTTGGAGACCCTGCCGGAACTCAGCCAGACGGGAACATGAGCTGACCCGCCCAGTGATCGCTGTTCAAGGCGCGGGGGGTGTCGCTGGGCGACCATCTCTGGGCCAGGAAACCGCCGGCGACCGGTCGCGTGGCAGTTGTTGGGGTCCTCGCTCGTCGGTCAGGGGCCACGCCGGAGCTCGGCCCGGCGGTCGCCCGTGGCCAGGTCGAGCGTCAGGCTGGCGCGGTCGTCGCCGATCTCGATGCCGGTCTCGCCGAAGGCCGTGGCCCCGAACGCGTTGTCGAAGCGCCGGTCCCCGTGGAGCGGCACCTCGGTGCCGTTGACGGACAACGGCCCGGTCCAGGAGAACGTCATGGTGCCCTCGGTGGGCGAGGCGTAGCTGACGTCGAATCCCCGGGACACGCCGCCGGCGGAGCCGAGGTCCGTCACGTCGATCGCCGCCTCCGACACCGCGGTCACGAATGCGTCGAACGAGCCCCAGCGGCCGGCGTCGCCCGCCTCGGAGATCCACACGTTCGCCGCCCCGCCGCGCGCCACCAGGTCGAACGGCTCGGTGAGCCCGTTGGTGAAGGTCACCGCCGGGTCGTGGGTGCGCCATTCGGTGGGCCGCCACGACCACAGCGCGACGTAGCCGTCGCCCTTGCGGCCGAACGTCCAGCCGCCCACCTGGCGCACCTCGTCGAACCGCTCGGTCGGGAAGTAGGCATGGGTGTAGGGCAGGTAGCCGAAGGCGTCGAGGGGCGGGCCCGTGGGCACCGGGTACTGGGGGGCGTAGAGGTTGATCAGGGCGGCGCCGTGCTGGGCGCTCCGGGGCATGGTGGCGGCGCCGCTCCAGTACAGGTCGGCGTCGACCCAGCGGTCACCGGGCCGCGGCTCGTTCCCGGGGTTGGTCGTGAAGACGACCGCGTCCTCGTCGAGCGTCGCCTGCCACGCGTGGAACTGCCAGCCGAAGCAGCCGGGCCGGTAGTCCTGCGCGCTCGAAAGCATCGCGTCGGGTGTCCGCCAGGTGACGGTGTCCACCTCGGTGAGCAGCCCGATGTTGATCTGGCAGCGCAGGGCGTACGCGAGCTGTGCGGCCACCTGGGGATCGCCACCGGCCACGTCGGCCAGGGCCCTGAAGGGCTGGAACAGCGTCGTGTCCCACAGGTTGCGTTCCTCGATGGTGGCGAGCGTCAGCGGCACCACCTGCCACGCGGTGAAGGCCCCGCGCTCCCACCAGAACGGGATCGCCTCGGGATCGGTGTTCGACACGCCGGGCACGGGAGAGGGGGGATTGGCGGTGAGGGGCTGATCGACGTCGATGGGCGCACCCATGTGCTCGCGATCGAGCAGCGGCTCGGGACTCCGGGCCACACGCTCGATGACCGCCGGCAGGCGGTAGCGCTCCGCCGCCGCCAGCGCGGTGGCGTCCGCGTCCGAACGGGACGGGTAGGGCTGGTCGGACGTGCCGAACGCCAGCTTGACGGCACCGAACACGTCCTGGTCGGCCGCCCTGCTCTTGTCCTTCATGTACGAGCGGCCGTGGGTGACGCCGACGTTGCCCTGCACCTGGTGGATCGCCAGGTCGTAGAAGAACACGTCGAGCATCGCCGCGGCGCGCCGCGCCAGGTCGCGCTCGGCGTTCTCGGTCAGCAGCAGGAGGGCCTCGATGTCCTCGCCGTAGTAGACGTCCGAGTGCCACTCGGAGAACCCCCAGGTGGCCTTCTCGTCGAGCCACGCCTCGATGCGCCGGCGGCCCCGATCGGCATGGACGCTGCCGGGCTCGCCGGTGACGTCGAAGGCCGCGCGCGGGAGCGCCCGGCCGGCCAGGTACTCCAGCGTGTGGAAAATGATGCGGTGGTTCTCCGACCAGAACCACTTGTTGTCCACGACGCCCGCCGGCAGCGGGTCCGTGTACCAGTACCGGAAGCCGGTGAAGCGCTGCTCGATCGCAGCCCGGAGGTCGGTGCGCAGGTCCCGCCGGTGCCCGTACCAGAGGGCCATCAGGCGCATCATGTCGAAGTCGCTGGTGTCGGCGTGGCTGTCGATCTTGGCGAACGTGGCGGCGAAGGCGTCCGGACCGATGGCGCCGGGGTCGAAGTCGAACCGTGGGTCACGCTGGGCGCGGGTGAAGTGGGCGAGCACGTTCGGCAGCGACGAGGGATCGAGTCGCTCGGTGGCGAAGCGCAGGTACTGGTCCTGACGGGAGCGCCACTCGTGCTGGTCGACGTACCCGTTCCCCGAGCCCAGGCCGCCACCGGCGCCGGCACCACCGCCGCCGGCACCCGGCCGGAGCGGGCGGCCGCAGGCCACGCCCGCCATCAGCACCACAACCAAGGCCAGCACGCCGGCTCGTCGCACCGGGTTCCCTCCCCAGCTCCAAGGACGGCGACGACCCTACCCGGCATCTACGGAACGTCCGGGGCCGCTACGAGCCCCAGGGCGGCCGTGCGGGGCGCCCGCCTGGGTAGCGGCGTCCTCAACGCGGCCGGCGGCGTGCGCCCTCGGCCGCCACCTCGTCGAGCAGATCCCACGTCGGCTCGGCCAGCGCCGCCCAGTCCAGGGCCTCGCGCAGCTCCGCCGCCGCCGCCCGGGCGGGCGCCAGCACGTCGTCGCCGAGCGCCTCGAGCGTGGCGGCCAGGTCGGCCGCCGTGTGCCCGTACGGGATGCCGGCGCCCCCGAGCACCTCGCGCAGGTAGGGCCACGGCGACACCAGCGCCGGGATGCCGCACCCGACGGCATCGGCGACCTGGCCGGTCGTGAGGTAGGTGCCGCCGTCGAGCGGCAATGCCAGCACGTCGATGGCGGCCAGGCGGCGGTCGTATGCCGTGCGGGGCACCTCCTCGTAGGGGAGCGCGGTGATGCGCGGGTCGTCGGGCAGCCGCTCGCCGTCGTGGCAGAGCACCAGCAGCTGCAGGTCGCCGCGACCGCAAGCCGCGAACCCGTCCAGCAGGAGCTGCGTGTCCTTGCCCGGCCGAGGCGCACCCACCAGGCCGATCCGTAGCACGCACGGCGACAGCCCCAGCTCGGCCTCGGCCGCTCGCCGGACGGCAGGCCGGTCGCCGCCGGCGTCCATGAGCGGCCCCCAGTGGCCGTGCGGGATCACGCGGTGGATCGCGTCCGGCCGGAAGCCGTAGCGGGCCGTGATCGCCTCGCGGCCCCACTCGCTGTGGTGGATGACCCCGGCGGCCAGCTCGGCCCACGGCCGGTACAGCTCCGCGTCGTCGGGCGCGGCGTGCGGCGCCAGGTTGTGCTGTGTCCAGACCACGGGCACGCCGACGTCGGCGAGCGTCGCCGCCACGCGGCGCGAGCGGCCGGGGTCGAGGCCGACGAACCACTCGGGCCAGTGGAGGTGCACCAGGTCGGTGTCGGCCAGGGCCGCGGCGAGGCGGTCGGGGTGGTCGAGGAGGTGGTAGGGGACGGGACGGGCGTCGACGCGGTCGCCCAGCGATCGGTAGAGGCACTCGTGGTACCAGTGGTGGGCGGCCGTGGACATGACCCGCAGCTTGGGGGTGACCGACCAGCGGAACCGCACGTGCGCGCCGGGCGCCAGCTCGACCTGGTGGACGGCCCGGAGCTCGCCGTTGACGCTGCGCCACTCGGCCAGGCCGTCGACGTCCACGGTCACCACCCGCCGGACGGCGTCCCCCTCGGCATCGACGTGCAGCGGCTGGGCCCCGGTCTCCGGGACGAGCACGGCCAGCGCGCCCGGCGGGCGCTCGAAGGCCAGGTCCTCCTCGACCGACAGCGTGCGTCCGGCGACGCGGTACCGGGCGAGCCTGCGGGCGGGCAGCGTCTCGGGCTCCGCCCCCACGTCCCGGGCCGACCCCACGAACCGGTCGTGCGCCACGTCGAGGGCACCGGGTCGGTGCGCGACGTCCGCGGCCGCGCCCCCGGGCGCGAAGCGCTCCGCGCCCCGCCACGCCACCGGGACGAAGCACACCAGCGGCTGGTCGGTGGGGACGTCGAAGCGGCCCGGGTGGCGGGGCGCCGGCGCGTAGTCCGCGCCGGGCCCGCCGACGACCGGGAGGGCGAAGGCCAACCGGGGGTCCCGTCGCGCCCAGACGCCCAGGCCGGCGCCGAAGCCGATCCAGTCGTCCCGGGCCGCGAAGACCTCGGCCGGCGGGGCGGGATCGGTGACCGTGGCGCCGGCCCGGTTGGCGGACCACGCGCGCAGGTCGAGCGCGGCGGCCACCAGCTTGCCGGTGCAGTCGAGGGTCATCTGCAGCCGCCGCTGGGGTCCTCGATAGCGGAAGGGAGCCCGCCGCTTGTGGGCGACGACGAGCCCGTCCGAGAACCACCGGGGGGCGGCGTCGCCAGCGCTGCGCGCGAGGCCGAGCCAGCGTCCGGGGTCGACGTCGACGCCGCGGCGCAGTAGGACGCCCGCGAGCTCCGCGGTGTGGCAGACGGCCAGCGCCCCGATCGAGCGGCCCCAGGGCAGGGCCGTGCCGTCCGGCGATGCCACCGCGTCGACGAGGCGGGCGGCCGAGCGCACGCCCCGTTCCCAGGCGTCCCCGAGCCGGTTGGCGAAGGGCTCGGCGAACAGGTAGGCGTCGACCGTGTACATGTCCACCTGCCCCTGGCCGCCCTGCGAATCGTCGAGCCAGCCGTCGGGGTGCTCACCGAACAGGGCCCCCGCCCGTCCGACCAGGTCCTCCAGCACGCCCGCGTCCACGTCGAGCCCGAGGCGGGCCCGCGCCACCTCGCAGCGGGCCAGCACGACGGCGTAGTTGCGGGGGAGGACCGCCTGGTCGAGCAGCGGGATCCACTCGGTGCTGTCGGCGGCCTCGGCCACGATCCGGCGGCTGGCTGGGTCGAGTGTGTCGAGGCCGCCGAGCCGCACGGCCGTCTCGGCGATCCGGTAGGAGAAGAAGGTGTGGGTGCGCCGGCCGTCGGTCGCCGCCAGCCGGCCCAGCAGGGTGGGCACCACCGGCAGCCCGGCCACGTCGTCGACGCCGGCCTCGTGCAGCAGACCCAGGGTGAAGCACAGGTCGGCATGGGCGTCGGCGTCGACCCTGTGGCCCGCCACGGTGTCCGGCAGCACCAGGCCCGGGGCGATGCCGCGCGCCAGCCCCTCCAGCACCCGGACGGCCGCGACCACCAGGTCGTCGGCGATGGCCCGGGCGTCGTCCACGCTGGCGGACGATAGGGCGGACCTGCCGCTGGCTCTAATGTCGCCGGATCATGGCGAGCGCGGTCGACGCCGACGGGCTGGACGACATCGTGCAGGTCCGCACCCTGCGGACATCGGACGCCATCCGGGGGCGGCTCCGCCAGTTGGGCCTGGAGCTGGCGGTCGACCTCGAGGTCGATCCCAACGGTCCGCTGGCGCAGCCGATCGAGGTCGCCGGAAGGGAGGCGGCGAACCGCTTCTGCGTGCTGCCGATGGAGGGCTGGGATGCCGAGCCCGACGGCCGGCCGTCGGACCTCGTGCGCCGGCGCTGGCGCCGTTTCGGTGCATCGGGGGCCGGGATGGTGTGGGCGGAGGCCACGGCGGTGCGCGCCGACGGGCGGGCGAACCCCCGCCAGCTCGTCATCGGCGCGGCCACGGTCGACGACCTGGCCGCCCTGCGGGCCGACCTGGTGGCGGCCCACGAGCGGGCGGGCGGCCGAGCCTGCGGGCCCGTGGTCGGGCTGCAGCTCACGCACTCCGGCCGCTGGAGCAGGCCCGACGGCGAGCCCCGGCCCCGCGTCGCCTACCGGCACCCGCTGCTGGACGACCGGGTCGGCGCCAGCGAGGCCGAGGTCCTGTCCGACGCCGAGCTCGACGGGCTGGTGGAGGCGTTCGTCCGCGCCGCCGGGCTCGCGCATCGCGCCGGCTTCGACTTCGTCGACGTCAAGCATTGCCACGGCTACCTGGCCCACGAGCTGCTGTCCGCCGTGAACCGCCCGGGGCGGTACGGCGGCGACCTCGACGGCCGCACCCGGTTCCTGCGCGCGGTCGTGGAGGGCGTGCGCGCCGAGGCGCCGGGCCTGGGGCTTGCCGTGCGCCTGTCGGCGTTCGACCTGATCCCGCACGTGGCCGGAGCCGACGGCCGGGGAGTGCCCGCCCGCCCGGCAGCCGACGGCACGTACGCCTACGCGTTCGGCGGCGACGGGTCGGGTCTGGCGCCCGACCTGGGCGAGGCGCACGAGGTGATCCGGCGGTGCGCCGCCTGGGGCGTGTCGCTCGTCTCGGTCACCGCCGGCAGCCCGTATTACACACCGCACATCCAGCGTCCTGCGTACTTCCCGCCGTCCGACGGCTACCAGCCGCCCCGCGACCCGCTCTTCGAGGTCGCGCGCCTGGCCGCGGTCACCGCAGAGCTGGCCGCGGCCCACCCCGGCGTCGCGATCGTCGCCTCCGGCCTGAGCTACCTGCAGCAGTGGCTGCCGCACGCGGGGCAGGCCCTGGTGCGCTCGGGGGGCGCCGCGTTCGTCGGCTTCGGGCGCATGGCGCTCAGCTACCCGGACCTGGCCGCAGACGTGCTGGCCGGCCGCCCGTTGGACACGAGGCGGATCTGCCGCACCCTCAGCGACTGCACCACCGCCCCGCGCAACGGCCTCGTCTCGGGCTGCTACCCGTACGATCCCTTCTACAAGGCCCTGCCCGAGCGCCGGCGGCTCGCGGCTGCGAAGCAGTCCGTCCGCCCACCACGTCGACGCCGGGCGGGGTCATGAGCGAGCGACCCGAAGGGCGAGAGAGCGAGCGTGGCCCGAGCGGCCCGGCCGAAGGCCAAGAGCGGGGAGCAACGAGCGAGCGACCCGCGATCGCTTTGTCGATGTATCCCGGGCTCGAGCGCCACGCGCTCCGCCCGCACCACCTCGACGCCCTGGCCAAGGTCGGCGACCTGCTCGACCCGGTGGCGATCGAGGGGTTGCCCGCGGCGCGGGCCGACGAGGTCCTGGCGGCTGCCGACGTGCTGCTCGGCCACTGGGGGTGCAGCCGCCTCGACGACGCCTTCCTCGATCGCGCCCCCCGGCTGCGGATGCTGGCGTACGCGGCCGGCACGATGCGCGACGTCGTCACCCCGGCGACGTTCGCCCGGGTGCATCGCATCACCTCGGGGGCCGCCGCCAACGCCGTGCCGGTCGCCGAGTTCACCGTGGCCGCGATCGTGTGGGCCAACAAGGCGGCGTTCGTGGAGCGCGAGCGGCTGCGGGGCGCCGAGGTCCCGCCCGCCGACCGGCGCCACCCGGTGGGGAACTGGGGCAAGCGCGTCGGCCTGGTGGGTGCCTCGCATGTGGGGCGGGCGGTGGTGTCGCTGCTCCGGCCCTACGGATGCGAGGTGGTGGTGGCCGACCCCTACCTGGACGACGACGGGGCCGAGCGCCTGGGGGTGCGCCGCGTCGACCTCGACGCCCTTCTGGCCACCAGCGACGTCGTGAGCCTGCACGCCCCGGCGCTGCCCTCGACCGAGCGGATGGTCGGCGCGCCCGAGCTGGCCCGGATGATGAACGGGGCGACGCTCATCAACACCGCGCGCGGCGTGCTCGTGGACCACGACGCCCTGACCGCCGAGCTGCGGACCGGCCGGATCTCGGCGGTGCTCGATGTCACCGATCCGGAGCCCCTTCCCGCCGGCCATCCGCTGCTGACGCTGCCCAACTGCGTCGTCACGCCGCACCTGGCGGGCTCGCAGGGAACCGAACTGGGGCGCCTGGCCGACCTGGTGATCGAGGAGATCCGTCGCTTCGCCGCCGGCCAGCCGCCCCTGCATCCGGTCGAGGCCGACGACATGGAGCGGGTGGCGTGAGTGCCGCTGCCGGCGGTCCCGTGATCGACGGCCCGCCCCCGCTCCGGCCGCGGCGTCGCGTCACCGGGATGTCCGCCGTGCTGCTGCCGTTCGACGACGCCGGGTCGGTCGCCTGGGACGCGTTCGCCGCCGGGATCGCCCGCACGGCGGAGGCCGGCCTCGTGCCTGCGGTCAACATGGACACGTCGTACGGGCCGAACCTCGACCCTGCGACCCGCCGGCGCGTGCTCACCGTCGCCGCGCAGGCGTTGGGCGATCGCGAGCCCGTCGCGGGCTGGCGCTTCGTCGGAGGCGCCCACGCCGACGCCGGAGCCGGCGGCGCCACGGCTGGCGGCGCCACGGCTGGCGGCGGGCGGCCGGCCCTCGACCTGGCGGGCTACAAGGCGGCCTGCGTCGAAGTGGCCGAGGCGG
>DATFVX010000198.1:0-10741 GCA_035259985.1 Acidimicrobiales bacterium
GGCGCAGGCCGGCGCCGGCGAGGCCCTCGGCGAGCGCCGCGGCGTTGGTGACGATGTCGCGCGCGTAGTCGGCGAAGGACGGCTGGGCGGCCTCGTGGAACGCCACCGCCTTCGCGGCGATCACGTGGTCGAGCGGTCCCCTCTGGAGGCCGGGGAAGACCGACTTGTCGATCCTCTCCGCCAGCTCGGCGCGGGTCAGGATCGCCCCGGCCCGCGGCCCGCGCAGCGTCTTGTGGGTCGTGAACGTGACGACGTCGGCGTACGGCGTCGGGTTCGGATGGACGCCGCCGGCGATCAGTCCGGCGACGTGCGCGGCGTCGAACATGAACAGCGCGCCGGCCTCGTCGGCGATCTGGCGGAAGGGCTCGGGGTCGATGATGCGGGGATAGGCGGTCGCGCCGGTGACGATGAGCTTGGGATTGTGCTCGAGCGCCAGGTCGCGCACCTGGTCGAGGTCGATGCGCTCGTCGCTCGGCGTCACCCCGTACGACACGAAGCGGTACAGCCGGCCGCTGGCGTTCACGGGCGAACCGTGGGTGAGGTGGCCGCCCTGGTCGAGCCGCAGCCCCAGGACGGTGTCACCGGGCTCCAGCAGCCCCAGGTACACGGCCATGTTGGCGTTGGCCCCCGAGTGGGGCTGGACGTTCGCGTGCTCCGCCCCGAACAGCGCCTTGGCTCGCTCGCGCGCCAGGTCCTCGACCTGGTCGATGACCTCGTTGCCGCCGTAGTAGCGCTTGCTGGGATAGCCCTCGCTGTACTTGTTGGTGAGCACGGAGCCGGTGGCGCGCAGCACTGCGGGCGAGGCGAAGTTCTCGCTCGCGATGAGCTGCAGCGTGGTGTTCTGGCGTTCGACCTCGCGCTCGATGAGCCCGAAAAGCTCGTCGTCGGGGGCAGTGGGCCAACCCATGGTCATCCCTCTTCTTCGATCTCGGCGATCTGGGCGATACGACGCTCGTGACGGCCGCCCTCGAAGGGCGTCGTGAGCCACAGCGTGAGGATCTCGTCGGCGAGCTGGGGGGCGATGATCCGCGCCCCGATCGACAGGACATTGGCGTCGTTGTGCTCGCGGGACATCCGGGCCGTGTAGAGATCGTTGCACAGCGCCGCGCGTGCCCCGTGGATCTTGTTGGCGGTCATCTGCTCGCCCTGGCCCGAGCCGCCCAGGACGATGCCGCGGTCGGCCTCCCCCTTGACCACGGCGCGCGCCACGGCCGCACAGATGGGCGGGTAGTCGACCGGCGCCTCACTGTGGGTACCGAGATCGTCGACCTCGTGGCCGAGCGAGATCAGCGTGTCGCTCAGGTGCGCCTTCAGCGCGTACCCGGCGTGATCGGAACCGATCGCGACCCGCATGTCACGCCGCTCCGGTCACGTGGCCGGCCGTACAGATAGGGAGAACGTCGATCCTCGGAGTGTAGACAGGGGTCGATGGCACTCGATCCGCGCACCCCGGTCCTGGTCGGCGTCGGACAGTGGAGCAACCGTGTGGACCGGGGGGAGCCCGCCGTCGAACCGGCCGACATGATGGCCGAGGCGCTGCGCCGCGCCGCCGACGACAGCGGCGCCGGCGGCCGGGCGCTGGCCGCGGCCGACGCCGTCCGCGTCTCTCGATCGCTGTCGCGCAACTACCGCAACCCGGCCCGCCTGGTGGCCGAGCGCG
The DNA here is from genome assembly GCA_035259985.1 of Acidimicrobiales bacterium. Taxonomy (GTDB): domain Bacteria; phylum Actinomycetota; class Acidimicrobiia; order Acidimicrobiales; family VFJN01; genus DASQUK01. The sequence continues at coordinate 1,661 of DATFVX010000198.1, forward strand.
TTGGCGCCACGCCCCGCGACGAGGCCGTCACGCCCATCGGCGGCAACGAGCCGCAGGCACTGGTCGCGCAGTCGAGCCGCGACATCGCGGCCGGCGATGCCGACGTCGTCCTGATCAGCGGAGCCGAGGCCTGGCGGACCCGCACGTCGCTACCGCGCGACAAGCGGGGCGATCTCGGCTGGACGACGCAGGACGACTCGGTGCCGGCGGCGCGCCAGACGGCCCCCGACTTCCAGCTCAACCACCCGGCCGAGATCAACCGCCAGGTGTTCGCGCCGCCCCAGGTGTACGCCGTGTTCGAGCAGGCCCTGCGGGCGGCGGGGGGACGGTCGGTGGACGACCACCTGGTGCGCGTCAGCGAGCTATGGGCGCGCTTCAACTCCGTCGCCGTCGCCAATCCCCACGCCTGGATCCGGGATCCGATGACGGCCGAACAGATCCGCACCCCGACGCCGGACAACCGCTGGATCTGGTGGCCGTACACGAAGGTCATGAACTCCAACAGCGCAGTCGAGCAGTCGGCGGCGCTGATCCTGTGCTCGGCCGGCAGCGCGGCGGCGCTGGGCGTCCCCCGCGACCGGTGGGTGTTCCCCCGGGTGGCCACCCAGGCGCACGACACCTACATCGTCTCGCACCGCCGTGACCTCCACGCTGCGCCGGCACTCGGGTCGGCGGCGCGGTCGCTGCTCGCGCTGGCCGGAACCGGGAGCGACGAGCTCGCACACGTCGACCTGTACTCATGCTTCCCGTCCGCCGTGCAGGTGGCGGCCGCCGAGATCGGGCTCGGGCTCGACCGACAGCTCACGGTCACCGGGGGGTTGTCGTTCGCCGGCGGCCCGTGGAACAACTACGGGACCCACGCGATCGCCACCATGGCCGGCGTGCTCCGGTCGGACCCCGGCTCCCTGGGGCTCGTGACCGGCGTCGGCGGCTACCTGACCAAGCACGCCCTCGGGCTCTACTCGACGGACCCGCCACCGGACGGCTTCCGCTGGGCCGACGCGCAGGACGACGCTGAGCCGATGCCGCGCCGCGACCTCGCCGAGGAGGTGGACGGCACGGCCAACGTCGAGTCGTGGGTGGTCCAGCACGGACGCGACGGCGCCGCCGAGCGCGTCCTCGCCGCCTGCCTGCTCGACGACGGCCGGCGGGCCTGGGCGTGGTCGGACGAGCCCGACACCGTGGCGGAGATGCGCACCGGTGCCGAGCAGGTCGGACGCGCTGTCAAGATCGGCCCCGAGGGCGCGCTGATCCTATGAACCGCGCTACTGGCCCCGGCCGGTGGCGACGTTCGTCGCCGCGCCGGGGCTGCCGTTGGCGCTTGCCGCTCCCGGCGCGGGTGGGCTGATCCGCACCTCGGTGATCGCCCGCCCGTCCACGGCCAGCACCTCGATGGTGCGCCCGGCCACGGTCACCCGGTCGCCCGGCTCCTCGGGGACGCGACCGAGCACGTCGAGCACCAACCCTGCCACGGTCGCGTAGGGCCCCTCCGGCATGTCGTGGACACCCACGTCCACCAGGTCGTGCATGGGGAAGCGACCGGGCAGGACCAGCGATCCGTCGGGTTCGCGGCGCACCCTGACCACGTCCCGATCCGTCTCGTCGTAGATCTCGCCCACCAGCTCCTCGAGCAGGTCCTCGATGGTGACGATGCCGGCGGCGGCGCCGTGCTCGTCCACCACCAGCGCCAGCTGGAGGCGGCGCACCTGCATCTGGTGGAGGACGTCGAGCACCGGGGTGGTCTCGGGGAACGCGGCCAGGTCCCCCGTCACCTCGCGCACCGGGCGGTCGCCCGGGCCGAGCAGGTCGCGCAGGTGGACCATGCCGACGACCTCGTCGAGGTTGCCGTCGTGGGCGACCGGTGCCCGTGAGTGCCCGCTGGCCGCCAGCGCCGCGAGTGCGTCGGCGACGCGCTTGTCGGGGTCGAGCACGAAGACGTCAGGTCGCGGGCGCAGCACCTCGGCGAGGGTGCGCTCGGAGATCTCGAACGCCCCGTCGATGATCAGCCGCTGCTTGGGCGTGAACGACGCCTGCGTGCCCACGAGCTCGCGGATCTCGGCCTCGGTGTACTCCTCGCGCTGGACCGAGGGGTCGCCGCCCATGATGCGCACCACGATGTCGGTCGACCGCGACAGCAGCCAGACCACGGGCCGGGTCAGCATCGCCATCGCCTGCAGCAGGCGCGCCGACACCAGGGCCCAGCGCTCGGCGCGCTGCATGGCCACCCGCTTGGGCGCCAGCTCGCCGACCACCAGCGTGACGTACGACAGCAACAGGGTGACCACCAGGATGGAGACCGCGCGGGCGGCCCCGCCGAGGAAGTCCAGCCGGCGCTCGAGCGGCTCGGACAGCGACACGGCGGCGGCCGCGGACGCCAGGAAGCCGGCCAGGGTGATGCCGACCTGGATGGTGGCGAGGAAGCGGTTGGGGTCGCGCGCCAGCCGCGCCACCAGCGCCCCCGTCGACGATCGCTGCTCCAGCTGCTGGAGCTGGCCCTCGCGCAGCGAGACCAGGGCCATCTCGGTGCCCGAGAACGCGGCGTTGACCAGCACCAGAACGAAGACCAGACCGAGCTGGAGCCACATCCCGCTCACCACGCGCTCGCGGTCGGGGCGGGCGCCGAGCCCGATGGGGGGTCCGATGGATGCTTCACAGTGCCTCGCTCAGGCTAATCAGTGAGGGTCGATTCCGCGGACGGCGTGCGCGATCCCCAACGCCCATGGGTGACTGGAACCGGTCTCCGGCGGAATCGACCCTCAGTCCACCTGCCGGAAGCCCGCGCCCTCGCGCAGTGCCCGCCGAACCTGTCCCGGGTCGTCGAGGTCGACGCTGTTGGGATCGACGCCCAGGCCCGTCAGGTGGTCGCGCAGCAGCTCGTGGCTCGAGCGGACGATGGCCTCGGGTGGGGGCGAGAACTCGTCCGCCGGGATGGGGTCGTCCATGACGACGTCGGTGAGCTCGGTCCTCGAGCACGGTCGGCCCTCGAGCGAGCCCTCGTGGCGCAGAACGATGCCGGTGCGGGCCTCGAACCAGAAGCGGTGCTCCACGCCCAGGAACTCCTCGGGCAGCCGCGATGAAGCACCGGCGGGGCCGGCCCTCTCGGACCCGGCCGCGCGGCCCGCCGGGCGCGGGAAGGCATCCACCGTCCAGCAGAAGCGGCCGGCGCGCTCGTCGGGCTCGGGCTCGCCGAAGTCGAGCCACCCCAGCAGCTGCCCGGGATACAGGCAGGCCCCGATGGGACCGGCGTCGTGGATCGCCGCCCGGGTCGAGTCGCGCTCGGTCACCAACGACCCGGTGCCCACCCAGCTCTGGTGGCCGTCGCTCACGGCGATGTGGCCGCGCCCGACCACCCGCCAGCGGTCGGGCAGCGCCACCAGCACGTACGCCTGCGACTCGTGGATGCCGGGGGCGCCGTCCTGGGCCGGGTCGTCGTCCTCCTCACCCTTCTCGGCGACCGGCCGGAGAGCCGGGCCGCCGAGGCTGGTCACGCGAGCCAGGTCCTCGTGCACGGCCGGCGCCAGGCTCAGGTCGACCCAGCGGATCAGGGCCGCCTCGATGGTGCGCAGGGGTCCGGGTGCGGCCTCGACCAGCGCCAGAAGGTCCCCCCGACTCGTCATCGAACGAAAGATACGGTCGGCCGCAGGCCGACGCCATCACGGGGCGGCGGGTGGGGGCCGAGCGTCATCGGCGGGCCGCGTCCGTTATGGCCGCCAACGGGATCGGGCCCTCGCGGAGCACCTTCCACCCGCTGCCGGCGACGGCGACGACCGTCGAGGCCGGTGCCTCGAGGCGCCCGCCGTCGACGACCAGGCCCAGCCCGGCGCCGAACGTGGCCGCCACGCCCTCGGCGGTCGGCGGCGTCGGCTCCCGGTGGCGGTTGGCACTGGTGGTGGCGATCGCCCCGACAGCGGCGGCGATGGCCCGCACGAGCTCATGGTCGGGGCAGCGCACGCCGACGGTCGCTGCCGGCTCGCCCAGCGCGTACCCGAGGCCCGGGCGGCGCGGCAGGACCAGCGTCAGGGGCCCCGGCCACAGGTGCTCGGCGATGCGGCGGACCTCGCTGGACAGGGCGTCGGGTGCCGCCAGCTCGAGCGCCTGGCCGGCGTCGGCGCACAGGACCGCGATCGGCGTGTCGGTTCCCCGTCCCTTGAGCGCGAACAGCCGGTGGGTGGCGCCGGCGACCGTCGGCAGCGCCGCCAGGCCGTAGACGGTGTCCGTCGGCAGGGCCACCACCTCGCCGGCGCGCAGCGCCTCGGTGGCGAGGGTGACGGCGTTCGGGCCGGCCGGGACGATCATCCCGGCCGTCGGGCTACCCGGCGCCAAACGTGCCGCAGGAATCCGGGGGATTCAGGCACGGGCCAGCAGGATGCGATCCCGGCCGGTGAGGTCGGGCCAGATGGCCGCGGAGCCGAACCCGGTGGCTCGGGCCATCGCCACGGCGTCCGCCGCCTGGTGGGGTGCGATCTCCACCAGCAGCGATCCGGGGTGGGCGAGCCACAGGGGCGCGTCGGCCACGATCCGCTCGATGGCCTCGAGCCCGGTGGGCCCGGACACCAGCGCCGGCAGTGGCTCCCACGCCCGGACCTCCTCGGGGAGGTCCTCCACCTCGAACTCGGCGACGTACGGAGGGTTGCTCACGATCACCTCGACCGCTCCGGCCAGCTCGGCGGGCAGCGCGTCGTACCACGATCCCTGCGCCAACCGCACGGCCTCGCCGATCCCCCCCAGCGAGGCCACGTTCTCCTCGGCCACCGCCAGGGCGTCCGGCGAGATGTCGGTCGCCCACACCTCGATGCCGGCCCACTCCACGGCCAGCGCCAGTGCGATCGCCCCTGAGCCGGTGCCGAGGTCGACCGCCAGCCGCGCCTCGAGCCGCCGGCACTCCTCCAGCGCCATCTGCGTCAGCGCCTCCGTCTCCGGACGCGGGATGAGCACCCGGTTGTCCACCCGCAGGTCGAGGACGCGGAAGCCCCAGCGCCCGAGCACGTACTGCAGGGGCTCGCCTCGCAGGCGCCGCTCGACCATGTCGTAGAAGAACGCGGCGTCGCCGAGGCTCGCCGGCTCCTCCAGCCCGACGATGAGCTCGGCCCCCTCCAGTCCGCTGGCCCGCTGCACGAGCCAGCGGGCCTCCTGCTCGGCGTTGTCGATGCCCACTCCCGCCAGCCGGTCGGCGGCCTCGTCGAGGAGCGTCTGCCAGGCGACGCCGCCGGTCGCGGTCTCGGTCATCGTGGATCCGCCGGGGCCGGGCGAGTCAGATCGCCTCGGCGAGGCGGCGGGCCTGCTCGTCGGCCACGAGTGCGTCGCTGATCTCGTCCAGCTCGCCCGCCAGCACCTTGTCGAGCCTGTAGAGAGTGAGGCCGATGCGGTGGTCCGTTACGCGGTTCTCCTTGAAGTTGTAGGTCCGCACCTTCTCGGAGCGGCCCCCGCCGCCCACCTGGCCCCGACGTGCCGCCGACGCCGCGGCGGCCTGGCGGTCCTGCTCGGCCTTGAGGAGCCGGGACCGCAGCACCTGCAGCGCCTTGGCGCGGTTCTGGATCTGGCTCTTCTCGTCCTGCATCGACACGACGATGCCGGTCGGCAGGTGCGTCAGCCGCACGGCCGAATCGGTTGTGTTGACGCTCTGGCCGCCGGGACCCGACGAGCGATAGACGTCGGTCCGCAGGTCGTTGGGGTCGATGTCGACGTCGACCTCCTCGGCCTCGGGCAGCACGGTCACCGTCGCCGACGAGGTGTGGATCCGCCCCTGGCTCTCGGTCACCGGCACCCGCTGGACGCGGTGGGTGCCGGCCTCGTTGTGCATGCGGGCCCACACCCCCTCGCCCTCCAGTGCGAACGTCACCTCGTTCAGCCCCCCCAGGTCGGAGGGATGGGTACCCAGCACGTCCACGGACCATCCCTGGCGGGCGGCGAAGGCGCGGTACATCTCGTAGAGGTCGCGGGCGAAGAGGTTGGCCTCCTCGCCGCCCTCGGCGCCCCGGATCTCGACGATGACGTTGCGCTCGTCGTTGGGATCGCGGGGGAGCAGCAGCACGCGTAGCTCGTCGGTGAGCCGGGCGATCGCTGCCTCCGCGGCGTCGATCTCGGCCCGGAGGATGTCGCGCTCGTCGCCGGCCGCGTCCGGCAGCATCTCCCTGGCCACCTCGAGGTCGGCGCGGCGGGCGCTCAGCTCACGGGACCGTTCGACGATCGGCTCCAGTTCCCGGTAGCGCCTGGCGACCTGCTGGAAGCGGGGCTGGTCGGCGATGAGATCGGGGTCGCCCAGGCGCGCCTCGGTGTCACGGAACTCCTGGTCCAGCTCAGCGAGGCGATCGAGCACGACCAGCGAGGCTACCCCTCGTTCTGGTTGTGCCCTCGACGGCCGCCTATCCCGCGCCCCGCCAGTCACCCGGGACGGGAACGACCTCCGCCGGCGAGCGGAGGCGGGCCGCCAGGCGGCGGGTCCCGGGATGGTCGTCGCGCTCCGGCAGGGCCAGCAGCAGGCGCGCCGACGGGTCGATCGCTTCGCGGGCATCGGCCGCCATCGGCACGAGGTCGAGCGCGATGCCGACCGAACAGGCGACGACGACCGCGGCGCCGTCACGGGTGGCCCCCGCGGCGATGGCGATGTCGCGCTCGGTCAGGTTGGCGCGGGGACGCACGCCGGCCGCGGGCCGGAGCGACGCCAGGACATCATCCCCGCTCCCACGGCCCGTTGGGACATGCTTCCCCCTCCCACGGCCGCTCGGGACATGATCCCCGCTCCCACGGCTGCTCGGGACATGATCCCCGCTCCCACGGCCGCTTGGGCCGGCAATCCCCGGGTTGCGGCACAGCACGGCCCGCAGCCAACGCTCGGGCACGAGCTGATTGAGCGGGTGGCGCGGGGCACCCGGCCGGCGGTGCGCGCGCACGATGTCGACCACCCGGGACAGCTGCTCGACCGGGGCCAGCTCTCCGTGGACCATGGCCGTCAGCTCTCGGTCCGCCTTGCCCACGCCGACCTCGAGCCGGGGCTCGGCGATCTGCACGCCCGCCGAGGTGGTCCCGCGGACGATGCGGGCCACCTCCAGCCCGTTGACCTCCCCCCGCACCACGCCGCCCTCGGCGACGATCTCGAGGCCGGCGTCGATCAGGAGGTCCACCAGCTCCGGCGGCGCCTGCGCGTCGGGCTGGCGGGGCGGCGGTTCGGGGACCGCCGGATCAACGGTCCTCCCCGTGATCGCCCACACCTGCGGCGCCGGCGGCGCGAAGAGCCCGGCCTGCCGCGCCACGGTGGCGGCGGCGTCGCCCGATCCGCCGACGATCACATGGAGCTCCTCCACGTGCTCGCGGTCGGCCCACGCGAGGGCCGGACCCAGCGTGCGCTCGGGCGCCTCGTCGGCCAGCACCCAGGCGACGGGACCGGGGCCGGCCAGGGCCACCGCCGTTCCCAGCGCGTGGGTGGTCCGGTCGGCGGGTCCCCACGTCCCGGCCACCAGGGCGCCGAGCTTGGCGCCGCGCAGGGCGGCGCGACGCTCGGCGCTGAGGGCGGCGGTCACCGATCGGTCTCGGACCGAACCGATGCTCCCCGCCCGCCGGCGTTACTTGCCGCGCTTGCCGTAGCGGCGCTCGAACCGGTCGATGCGGCCACCCGTGTCCACCAGCTTCTGCTTGCCGGTGTAGAAGGGGTGGCACTCACTGCACAGCTCGACGTGCAGGTCGGCCTTCGTGGCGCGGGTCGTGAACTCGTTGCCGCAGGAGCAGCGCACCTTGGCGACGACGTAGTCGGGGTGGATGCCAGCCTTCATTGCGGTCTCCAGGATGGGAACTGGGCGAAAGGTAGGCAGTCTACCCGGCCGCCAGCCGGTTCTTCGCCACCTCGGCCAGGAACTCGTCGTTGGTGCGGAACGTCTTCATGCGGTCGATGAGCAGCTCGAGGGCGGCGGCGTTCCCCCCGTCGGTGGACGACAGGCCCGACAGGACCCGGCGCAGGGCCCACACGAGGTTCAGCTGGCCCCGGGGGAACAGCAGCTCCTCGTGGCGGGTGGAGCTGGCATCGACGTCGATGGCGGGATAGATCCGGCGTTCGGACAGCCGCCGGTCGAGCCGCAGCTCCATGTTGCCGGTGCCCTTGAACTCCTCGAAGATCACCTCGTCCATCTTCGAGCCGGTCTCGATGAGCGCCGTGGCCAGGATCGTGAGCGAGCCGCCCTCCTCGATGTTGCGGGCGGCGCCGAAGAACTTCTTGGGCGGGTACAGGGCGCCGGAGTCGACGCCGCCGGACATGATGCGGCCGGTGGCCGGCGCGGCCAGGTTGTAGGCCCGGGCGAGGCGGGTGATCCCGTCGAGGATGATGCAGACGTCCTTGCCGTCCTCGACCAGGCGCTTGGCCCGCTCGATCGTGAGCTCGGCCACCTGAGCATGCTCCTCGGCCGGGCGATCGAACGTGGAGGCGATGACCTCGCTGCTCGGGCTCTTCAGCCACCGGCGCATGTCGGTCACCTCTTCGGGCCGCTCGTCGACGAGCAGCACCATGAGCTTGACCTCGGGGTTGTTGGCCTCGATCGACCTGGCGATCTGCTTCATGATCGTGGTCTTGCCCGCCTTCGGGGGCGAGACGATGAGGCCCCGCTGGCCCTTGCCGATCGGCGACAGCATGTCGACGATGCGGGCCGTCATGTTGGACCCGTCGTCGGCGGTCTCGAGCGCCAGCTTCTCGTCGGGGAACAGCGGCGTCAGGTCCTCGAACCGCCGCCGCCGGCGAGCCTCCTCCGGGTCCTTGCCGTTGACCAGGTCGATGCGCAGCAGCGCCGGGTTCTTCTCGTTGCGCAGGGCCGGACGGCTGCCGCCTTTGATGTGATCGCCCTTGCGCAGCCCGAACTGGCGCGCCTGCTTGACCGACACGTAGACGTCGTCCTTGGAGGGCAGGGACCCCTTGACGCGGAGGAAGCCGTAGCCCTCGTCGCGCAGGTCGAGGAGGCCCTCCACATCCAGGGGCTCGCCGCTGTACTCCTCCACGTGGGTCTCGGTGCCGCCCCGCCGCCCACGCCGGCGGCGGCGGTTCGAGGACCTGACGCCGCTGTTCCCCGACGAGAAGCTGGCGCTCGAGACCGCCGACGACGG
>DATFVX010000199.1:0-2007 GCA_035259985.1 Acidimicrobiales bacterium
GTGCAGGTCGAGTCGCCGGCGCCAGGGGCCGAGTCGCTGACCGCCGACGACGTGCGCCGCTGGGTCGCCGCCGAGCTCGCCGACTTCAAGGTGCCGGCGCACGTGGAGCTGCGCACCGAGCCGCTGCCCCGGAACGCCTCGGGCAAGCTGCTCAAGAACGTGCTGCGGGGCGAGGGCGAGGTCAGCTTTGTCGAGACCATGTGAGCCGGCGACGGCGCGCGGTCGCAGCACGCTGCTAGGAGACACTGCCCGATGACAAATCCCGCCCGAGTGGGCTCCCTGGTCCCGCTGCCCCCACAACCCGCCGGCGTGCCCTGGCCGACCGAGGCCTGGCCCCGGGGCGAGCCACCCGCGACCGCCGCCGAGCGGATGTCGGGGCTGCTCGACGAGATCACGGGCGACACTGCGCGCTTCGGCACCACCTATGCGGTCGCGGTCGTCCAGGGCGGGAACCTGCTCGCCGAGCGCTACGGCAACGAGCTGGAGCACTGGGACCGCCCCAACGAACCGGTCGGCCCCACCACCCAGCTGCTGTCATGGTCGATGGCCAAGTCGGTCCTCCATGCCGCCGTGGGCGTGCTCGTGGGCGAGGGACGGCTGGCCGTGGACGAGCGCGCCCCCGTCCCGGAGTGGGCCGACCCCGCCGACCCCCGGCACGCGATCCGGCTCGACGACCTGCTCGCCATGCGCGATGGCCTCGACTTCGCCGAGGACTACGAGGACATGGAGCGCTCGGACGTCATCCGGATGCTGTTCGGCGACGCCCAGGCCGACATGGCCCACTTCGCGGCCGACCACCCGCTCGCCCACCAGCCGGGCACGGTGTTCAACTACTCGTCCGGCACCTCCCTCGTGGTGTCGGGAGTCGTCGCCCGTGCGGTCGGCGCCGGCGCCGCGTACGAGCGGTTCCTGCGGGACCGCCTGTTCGAGCCGGTGGGCATGCGGGCGTCGCGGGCCCGCTTCGACGAGGCCGGGACGTTCGTCGGCTCGTCGTTCCTGTACGCGCCGGCGCAGGACTACCTGCGCTTCGGCTTGCTGTACCTGCGGGATGGCGTGTGGGACGGCCGGCGGCTGCTGCCCGCGGGCTGGGTCGACCATGGCCGCCGCGCCCGGTCCCGCGACGAGGAGGGCGACCGCTGGCACGGCGCTCACTGGTGGTCGGTCGGCGACGACCTCGGGACCTTCACCGCCAACGGCTACGACGGGCAGTCGCTCATGATCTGCCCGCCGCTGGACCTCATCGTCGTGCGGCTCGGCAAGTCGCCGGAGGAGACGCACGACCCCGAGTTGCGGGCCTGGCGGGCCCGGATGGTCGATGCGTTCCGCTAGAGGCTGCGCCTAACCTCCGCTCCCATGCCCTACGCGCGCATGGACGAGGCCGAGTGGCGGGCGTTCCTGCGGTCCGAGGTGCGCCCGGCGGTGCTGGCCACCACCCGCAAGGACGGGCGCCCGCACGCCGCCCCCATCTGGTACGACGTCGACGATGACGGCACGATCGTGTTCACGACCGGTGCCTCCACCGTGAAGGGTCACGCCATCCGGCGCACGGGCAGGGTGGCGCTGTGCGTTCAGGACGACCAGGCCCCGTACTCGTTCGTGGCCATCGAGGGCGACGCCACCTGGAGCGACGACCTCGAGCAGCTTCGCTACTGGGCCACCCGCCTGGGTGGCCGCTACATGGGCGCCGACCGGGCCGAGGCGTTCGGCGCCCGCAACGCGGTGCCGGGCGAGCTGCTCATCCGGGTGACGCCCACGCACGTGGTGGCCGAGCGCGACATCGCCGACTGAGGGTCAGGCGCCGCCCGACGCGTCCTCGACCCGCTGCTTGCCGGCTGAGATCCAGGGCATCATCGCCCGGAGCTCGGCACCCACCTTCTCGATCGGATGGTCCCGGCCGGCCTGGCGCAGGGCCGAGAAGTTGGGCCGGCCCGACTCGGACTCGGCGATCCACTCGTCGGCGAAGCGGCCCGACTGGATCTCGTCGAGGATGGTGCGCATCTCGGCCCG